>NZ_JANXRJ010000215.1 GCF_025353065.1 Lapillicoccus sp. | reverse complement strand
CACCACGACACCGGTCACCCGGTGAGCGGCCTGCTGCGCCTGACGGGCCGTGGTGAGGGCGTAGCGGCCGCGGTGCAGCTTGACGATCTGCTCCTGGGCGAGGGCATCGTCGAGCTCTCGGCGCGAGGTGAGCGAGACGAGCTGGGTCCAGGACGCGAACCCTCCCAGGCGTTCGAGGTGCGAGACCAGGGGCATGCTGAGGGGGAGCGGGAGGCTCAGGACGGCAGCAGGACTCATGTCGGCCAGCCTGATGGCTGCCAGGGGTCGTTCCGCGGTCGTCCACAGGGCAGTTCCCGCTCCCCATCGAGCTACTGGCGCGTAACGACGACCGTTGGTCACCCGGCGGCATACCCCGTATGCGTGGCCGCTCGACCGCCATGGACCAACGGTCGTCGTAACGTTGGAGCGGTCCAGTGGCGGGTCGGCTGCTGGCCGCCTCGGCCGGCGCTCGCTGCGGCTGGGTAGGGTCGTTCCCATGACGACCTACGTGCTCGTGCCCGGCGCCTGGCTGGGCGGATTCGCCTGGGAGCGCGTCTCGTCCGTGCTGCTGGACGCCGGTCACGACGTGCGCCCGGTGACCCTCGGCGGCCTCGGCAACCGGTCCGACGAGACCGGCGTCAGCCTCCGGTCGCACGTCGACGACATCGTCGGGCTCATCGAGCGCGGCGACCTGCGCGACGTCGTGCTCGTGGGCCACGGCTACGGCGGGATCCCCGTGGGACAGGCCGCCCTGATCGTGCGCGACCGGCTGAAGGAGGTGGTCTACGTCGACGCCGACGTGCCCGCCGACGGTGTGGCCTTCGCCTCCGAGGAGCTGGCCGCCCACGTCGCCGCCAATGGTGACCTCTGGCCCCCCATCGGCCACGACGACTTCGAGGGCCAGGACCTCACGCACGAGCAGATCCACTTCTTCGAGGACTGGTCCAAGCCCCATCCGGGCGCGACGCTCACCGACGCCGCTCACCTCGACGGAGATCTCGCGACCCTCCCGACGACCTACGTCGCAAGCCTCGAGGACGGCGCCGAGCCGACCGCCGACGTCACGGCGCTGCTGACCTCCCCGCACTGGCGGCTCGTCGAGCTCGACACCGGCCACTGGCCGATGTGGTCCCAGCCGGCCGAGCTCGCGCGGATCCTCCTCGACCTGGCCTGACCTGCGTCGGACGCCAGCACCCGCCAGTACCAACCCTGTTCACCGCACCCGGCCCCGCGGCCTGAGCCGGACGTTCGGCATCGGTGGCGCGTCGAGCCGCTCCGACGAGGGGTAGTCGACCTCGCCGAAGCGCGGGTCACCACCGGCATTCCACTGCGCCCGAGCCTGCTCGATCTCGTCGTGGGTGCGGGCGACGAAGTTCCACCACATGACGATCTCCTCCTCGAACGGCGCCCCGCCGAGCAGCAGCACCCGTGCGTCCGGCGACAGCTCGACGGCGACCTCGAGGCGGTCCGTGCCGAGGAACAGCCCCTGCCCGGCGCCCGCCGTGGTGCCGTCCACGGTCACCGAGCCGGCAAGCGGCACGAGCAGGTGCTCGTATGCCGCGTCGAGCGGCAACGCCGTTGCTGCCGAACCGGATTCGCTCGGCGTGAGCTCGGCGCCGACGAGTGGCGTGACCGCCTGCTCCGGGCCGAGAGTCCCGGCGAGGCGCCCGCTGAAGACCTGCGCGCGGACCCCGCCGACCTCGACGAACGGCGCCGGCTCGTGGAGGACGAAGCCGCGCGCCCCGTGCCGCGCCGCCTCCGGCAGCGCCACCCACAGCTGGGCGCCGTGCAGCAGCCGGTCGCCGGGCAGCGTTGTCCCAGAGCGCGGTCCACCATCGACCGGCTCCGACATCACCACGTCCTCGGAGTGCGCGATCCCTGCACCGGCCGTCATCACGGCCACCCGGCCGGGCACGACGTCGGCCGTCGACCCGATCGAGTCACGATGGCGCACGGTGCCCGACACCAGCCAGCTCACTGTCTGCAGCCCGGTGTGCGGGTGGGGCGCGACGTGCATCGCGCCCCCGTCCTCGACCTCCCGCGGCCCGAAGAGGTCGACGAAGCACCAGGCCCCCACCATCCGCCGCTGCCGGTGCGGCAGGATCCGCAGGACTTCGCTGCGCGGGCTGATCCGCGCGTGGATCGCCTGGAGCACGAGCAGCTCCCGTCCGCAGACCTGCGGGTCGTCGGGCGCGTCCCGGTAGACATCGGTCTCCGTGCTGCTCATGGCGGCAACGCTAGCCCGATACGATGACGTCGAACACGGTGTGCCGGGAAGTCTGGTCGGCAGTCCCCCCGCCGACCCGTTCGGCCCGTCCTCGAAAGGCTGCGCCGTGACCGACCGGCCCACCACCTCCCCCGTCGATGACGATGCACCGCTGGCTCGCAGGCTGCTCGGTCGCGGCACCTGGCCCGAGGCGCGCTACGTCGCGACCGCACTGCGGGCCGAGACCGTCGGTGGCGCACTGCTGCTCGGCGCCGCCGTCCTCGCCCTGGTGTGGGCCAACACGCCGTGGCACGCGGCATACGAGTCGCTGAGCCAGCTCCGCGTCGGGCCGCTCGCCCTGCACCTCAACCTCACCCTCGCCCAGTGGGCCTCCGACGGTCTGCTCGCCGTCTTCTTTCTCGTCGCCGGCGTCGAGCTCAAGCGCGAGTTCGTCGCCGGAGACCTCTCCGACCGGGCCAAGGCGGCGCTGCCCATCGCCGCAGCGGCCTGCGGTGTCGCCGTCCCCGCCCTCCTGTATGCCGCGGCCGTCCTCGTGGTCGGTCCCCAGGGCGACGCGCTGCGCGGCTGGGCCATCCCGACCGCGACCGACATCGCCTTCGCGCTCGCCGTGCTCGCCGTCATCAACACCCACCTGCCGTCGTCGCTGCGCTCGTTCCTGCTCACGCTCGCCGTCGTCGACGACCTGATCGCCATCACGATCATCGCGATCTTCTACTCCAACGGCGTCGACCTCCTGATGCTCGGCCTCGCTGTCGTCCCGTTGGCCGGCTTCGCCCTGATGCTCCGATTCGGCATTCACCACCCGCTGCTGCTGGCGGTCCCGGCCCTGGTCGCCTGGTACCTCGTCCACGCCTCCGGCGTCCACGCCACCGTCGCCGGCGTGCTCCTCGGGCTGCTCGTGCCCGTGAGCAAGGAGCGCGAGGAGGACGCGAGCTACCACACCCTCGCCGAACGGATCGAGCACGCGCTGCGGCCCTGGTCGGCCGGGGTCGCGGTGCCGATCTTCGCCTTCTTCGCCGCCGGCGTGCGCTTCGTGGGCGGCGGCCTCGGCGACTCCGTGCGCGACGCGGCGGCCATCGGCGTGGTCGTCGGTCTCGTGCTCGGCAAGGCCCTCGGGATCTTCGGCGGGACCTACCTCTTCGCCCGGTTCACCCGGGCCGAGCTCGACGAGGACCTCGCGTGGAGCGACATCGCCGGCCTCTCCCTGCTGGCCGGCGTCGGCTTCACCGTCTCGCTGCTCATCGGCGAGCTGGCCTTCGGCGAGGGCTCCCCACGCGACGACCACGTCCGGCTCGCGGTGCTCGTCGGGTCGACCTTCGCAGCCCTGCTGGCCGCGGTGGCCCTGCGCATCCGCAACCGTCACTACCGCCTCGTCGAAGAGCGCGAGACGAGTGACGACGACGGCGACGGGGTACCGGATATCTACGTTCAGCGGCGCTCTTCGTTAGGCTCCGACTGACCGCCCCCACCGCCACCCGGCCCCGTGGGCTCCGAACACCGCGTCACCGGCGCAGGAAGGAGGGCCCTGTGCCTCTCGTACCCCCAGATGGTGACACCCGCGTCGGCAAGGAGCGGACGCTCTCTCAGCTCGTGGCTCAGGCCAGCGAGGACATCTCCACGATCATCTCCAAGGAGATCGAGCTCGCCAAGCTCGAGATCCAGGGCTCGCTCGTCCACGTCAAGCAGGGTGTTCCGCTGTTGGTCGTTGCCGGTGTGCTGGTGCTCTACGCCATCGGCCTGCTCTTCACGGCAGGCGCCTGGGGTCTCTACGCCGCGGGCCTTCCGGCCTGGGCCGCGTTCCTCATCGTCGGCGGAGTCCTGGTCGTCCTCGCCGGGATCCTCGCCTACGTCGGGCAGAAGGCGCTGAAGAAGGTCAACCCCAAGCCGACTCGGGCGATCGCCGGCGTCGAGGAGACGCTGTCGACGCTCAAGAGCGCGCGGGAGTCGGGAAGCGTGCACGCCAAGGCGGTTCCGGCGTCCAAGAGCCAGGTCGCGCTGCCCCGG
Organism: Lapillicoccus sp.; assembly: GCF_025353065.1. Lineage (GTDB taxonomy): Bacteria > Actinomycetota > Actinomycetes > Actinomycetales > Dermatophilaceae > Lapillicoccus. The sequence goes on along the minus strand of NZ_JANXRJ010000215.1, from coordinate 6,870 downwards.
GCGGCCAGCGGGTCCCAGGTGGCCGGCGCGTCCCGATCACAGGACTCCTGAGGCGTCCGACTCGTGCCCTCGGGACGGACCCGCTTCGTCCGTCCCCGACCCGAGACGACCGCCCACCCCCATGCCACCCGACGCCGCCTCCGTCCTGATCCCCGGCCCGTGGGAGCACCGCTTCATCTCGGCCAACGGCTGCCGCTTCCACGTCGCCGAGATCGGCGAGGGGCCGCTCGTGCTGCTCATGCACGGCTTCCCGCAGTTCTGGTACGCGTGGCGGCACCAGATGCTCGCCCTCGCCGAGGCGGGCTACCGCGCCGCGGCGATGGACCTGCGCGGCTACGGCGCGTCCGACAAGCCGCCCCGCGGCTACGACACCTACACGGCGACGGCGGACGCGACCAAGGTCATCCGGGCCCTCGGTGAGGAACAGGCCGTCGTCCTGGGCCACGGGCTCGGCGGTTTCGTCGCGTGGTGCATGCCCACGCTCCAGCCCGGCACGGCCCGCGCGATCGGCTCCCTGTCGATGCCGCACCCGCGCGTGATGCGAAGGGCTTCCTACCGCGACGCCCGTCAGCGCCGCGCCAGCCGCTACCTCCTCGGGCTCCAGCGACCCTTCGTCCCCGAGCGGAGGATGGCCCGTGACGAGCACTACGTCGCTGAGCTGATGCGGGCCTGGGCCTCGCCCTACGGCGACTTCCCCAGCGACGAGGACGCGCATCGCTACGCCGACTCGATGTCCCTGCCCTTCGTCGCGCACTCGGCCGCGGAGTACTACCGGTGGCTCGGTCGCAGCCAGCTCCGGCAGGACGGTCCACTGTTCAACCGGCGCATCAGGGGCCAGATCGCGCAGCCCGTGCTGCACCTGCAGGGGACCGAGGACGGCTGCGTGGTCGCCGACGCCTGCGCGGGCTCGAGGCGCTACACCTCCGGGCGCTACGACCACGTCAGCATCGAGGGCGCGGGGCACTTCCTGCCCGAGGAGTCTCCCGAGCGGGTGAGCACGACGATCGTCGACTGGCTCGACGACCTCCACCTCGCGGGCCGGTGACCGCCGCGGTGGGAAGGGGCCCGGCCGGCGAGCCGGTGCTGCCGGTCGCCGACGGGCTGGTCTGGTCGGCCTGCGTCCGTGACACGAGCGGCCGGGTGCTCTGGCAGGTCGATCCCGCCCGCGTCCTGCGCACGGCCAGTATCGGCAAGATCATCCTGCTCCTCGAGACGGCCCGGCTGCTCGACACCGGAGAGCTCGACCCGGCCGTCCTGCTCCCACGCGGCGACGACCCGGTCGGCGACTCGGGCATCTGGCACACCCTCGCGACACCGACGCTCCCGCTCGGTGATGTCGCCGCCCTGATCGGGGCGGTCAGCGACAACCTCGCGACCAACGTGCTGCTGCGCCACGTCGGGCTCGACGCCGTCGACCGGCAGCGGGTGGCCCTCGGCCTCGTCGACACCCGGCTGCTCGACGAGGTCCGCGACCAGCGGCTGCCGACGCACCCGCCGACGCTGTCCCGCGGTCGCGCCGACGAGCTGAGCGACCTGGTATGCCGCGTCGCCACGACCGCGGCGCACGGCGCGCGGGTGCGCGGCTGGCTGTCCGGCAATACCGACCTGTCGATGGTCGCGTCCGCCTTCGACCTCGACCCCCTCGCCCACCGGATCGACGACCAGCCGCCCTATGAGCTGTGGAACAAGACCGGCACCAGCGGCGGCGTGCGCGCGGACATCGGGTGGGTCGCCGGAGTGGCATCGGGCGGCAGCGTGGGGCCGGGCGCAGGGCCACGTGGCGCGGAGCCGAGCGAAGCCGGCGTGCCCCCGGCATACGGCTATGCGGTGCTCGCCACCTGGGACCCCGACCTCGGCGACCGGACGGCGACCGTCCTCGCGGCGATGCGCGAGATCGGGGTGTGGGTCCGCCACCGCATCGATGCCGGGGATGCCGGGGATGCCGCCTGACCCCCACGTGTTGCGGAGAGATCCGCGAATTGGCCACCCCTGAACCCTGATTCGCGGATCTCACCGCAACACGTGGGGGCTGAGACGGGCTGGGGCCTGGGGCCTGGGGCCTGGGGCAGACCTCAGCCGGCGGAGCAGGCTCCCGTCGTCACGGGCCGGGAGGCCGACGCGGCGACGTTGAGCACGGGCTTGGCCTCGGTCAGGGTCAGGGCGTAGCCGGTGGAGTCGTCGTCGAGCGACTTGGCGAAGACGATGCCGACGACCTTGCCCGACGTCGAGAGCAGGGGTCCGCCGCTGTTGCCGGGCTCCACGCGGGCGTAGAGCGAGTAGATCTCGCGGTCGATGCCGGGCTGGCCGTAGATGTCGGACCCCGTCGCGTCGATGACGCGGCGGACCCGCGCGAAGTCGAGGCGGTAGGGACCGTCGAGCGGGAAGCCCGCGACGACAGCGGGGTCGTTGGCGGCCAGTGGGGTCCCGAGCGTGAGCGCCGGCGCCTGCAGCCCGGGCACCTCCAGCACGGCGAGGTCGCGCTGGGGGTCGAAGACGACGACGGTCGTGTCGTAGACCCGACCGACGCCCTGGACCCTGACCGTCGGGGTCTGCATCCCGGCGACGACGTGGGCGTTGGTCACCACCCGACCGGGTGCGATGACCCAGCCGCTGCCCTCCTGGCCGCGGTTGCAGGCCTGCGCCACGCCGACGATCTTGACCATCGAGCCCGACGCCGCCGTCACCGCGGCCGAGGCCGGGGCGCTGCCGTCGGGAGGCTGGACCGGGGTGATCGGCTCCGGTGACAACCCGTCGAAGACCCGGGGGAAGCCGTTGCGGTCGAGCATCGTCCGGAAGCCGGCGAAGAGGCGCCCCGTCTCCGGCGGGACGACCCGGTCGATCGTGCGCAGCAGCTGGGACTCGCCGATCGCCCGCGCGAGCGGAGCCGGGGCGGCCGGCCGCACCGAGGCGGCGATGAACCACAGCAGCACGGCGACGGAAGCAGCGACCGCGACCGCGCCGAGCAGCGCGTCGACGGTGCGCAGCGACCTCGCCCGGACCCGGGACCGCACCCGGTTGCCCAGCCGGACCATCAGGCCCTGACCGAGGGAGGCGACGAGGAAGACCCCGAAGACGAGGACGACGATGCGCACGACCTCGCGATCCTGCAGCCACTGCCAGCGCTGGAGCAGGGTCGGCAGCAGGCCGAGCGCGAGGGCGCCGGCTCCGAGGAAACCGAACAGGGACAGGGCACTGACCATGAGGCCCTGCCGGTAGCCGTTGACGGCGTAGCCGAGCAGGACCAGGCCGAGGACGATGTCGAGGATCGTGCCGCCGCTCACGGCCGACCCCGCAGGAACCGGGCGGGGAGCGGCCGGGTGACGGAGGTGTCCCAGGGGCGGTCGAGGCCCGCGAGCTCGAGGGCCTTGTAGACGACGCCGGCGGTGAACCCCCAGAGCAGGAGGTCGGGCCCGAGGTCGACGGCCGGACCGCGGAAGCCCGACGGGTGGGTGACCGTATGCCGCCGGGCCGGGTCGGTGAGGAAGTCCACCGGCGCGAGGATCACCGTCGCGACCTCCGCCGGGTCACCGACCGAGACCGGTCCCGGCTCGCGCCACCACCCGACGACGGTGGTGACCACATTGTCGCTCGGGGGCAGGAAGAGCGAGGGGAGCGTGCCGAGGACCTCGACGCCCGCCGGGTCGAGGTTGACCTCCTCGAAGGCCTCCCGCAGGGCGGTCGCGGCGACGTCGGCGTCACCGGGGTCGGCGCGGCCCCCCGGGAGGGAGATCTGCCCGGCGTGCGAGCGCATCGTGTGGCTGCGCTCGGTGAGGAGGATGGAGACCTCCCCCTCGGCGTCCGGCCCGAAGAGGAGCAGGACGGCCGACTGGCGCGTCGTCTCGTCCTCGGGGGGCAGAAAGCGGCTGAACCATGATGGGTCGACCTCGGCGGCGGCCTTCATCATCGTGTCGAGGTAGTCCGGGCGGGGGGCGCGGTCGTCGGGCGACCCCGGCGCGGCGCGCGGGGTGAGGGTCTGCCCCGGACCGGCCAGGGACGGCATACGGCTCACGCGGGGACGGCTCCGTGGGCCGCGGGCCCGGCGGCCACCAGGGCCGCGAGCTGGGCCTCGTGGCCGGGAGCGAGCTCGTACTTCAGCAGCTTCGCCGCCCGGTCGGGATCGGTCTCGCCCTCGCCGTAGCTCGGGCACCACGAGGTCACCGGGCAGGCGCCGCACGCAGGTTTCTTGGCGTGACAGGTGCGCCGGCCGTGGAAGATGAGGACGTGGCTGAGCATCGTCCACTCCTTCTTGGGGATGAGTGCCCCGATGGCCTGCTCGACCTTGACCGGGTCGAGCTCGGTGGTCCAGCCGAGGCGACGCGCCAGCCGGCCGACGTGCGTGTCGACCGTGATACCGGGGATGCCGAAGGCGTTGCCGAGCACGACGTTGGCGGTCTTGCGGCCGACCCCGGGGAGCGTGACGAGGTCGCTCAGGCGGCCGGGCACCTGGCCGTCGAAGCGCTCGACGACCGCGGCGCCGAGCTTCATCAGGGCGTCGGTCTTGGCGCGGTAGAAGCCGGTGGACTGGATCAGGGTCTCCATCTCGGTCCGGTCTGCGCCGGCGTAGTCCGCGGCCGTGGGGTACTTCGCGAAGAGGGTCGGGGTGACCAGGTTGACCCGGACGTCGGTCGTCTGGGCGGACAGCACGGTGGCCACGAGGAGCTGGAGGGGGTCCTGGAAGTCGAGCTCGCAGTGGGCGTAGGGGTAGCGCTCGTGGAGGACCCGGTAGGTCTTGCGGGCACGTCGGGTCAGCGCGACGGGGGACTCGGTCGTGACGGCAGGCACGGGAGCAGCCTACGTGCGCGGTCTGACCACCACCTCAAGGCGGGCGGCTGTCGCGGTCCACGGCAGGCACTCGACTGGGGTCGCGGCGTGTCGCATGACACACTGTGCCTCGTGGATCACGAAGTCGTGCGGCGCGCGCCGCTGTTTGCCGCACTCGATGACGAAGCCGGGGAGGCGCTGCTCGCCGGGATGGGGACGACCCGGATGGAGCGCGGCGACGTGCTCTTCCGCGAGGGGGACCCCGGCGACACGCTCTACGTCATCGGCGAGGGCAAGGTGAAGCTCGGCCGCACCAGCCCGGACGGCCGCGAGAACCTCGTCGCGATCCTCGGCCCGGGCGAGATGTTCGGCGAGCTGAGCCTCTTCGACCCCGGCCCGCGCACGATGACCGCGACCGCCGTCGCGGAGACGCAGCTGATGGGCCTCGGCAACGAGTCGCTCACCGGCCTGCTGTCCGGGCGCCCCGAGGTGTCCAAGGCGCTGCTCGCGGCCCTCGCCCAGCGGCTGCGGCGGACCAACGAGCACCTCGCCGACCTCGTCTTCACCGACGTCCCGGGACGCGTCGCCAAGGCCTTGCTCGACCTCGCCAACCGCTTCGGCAGGCCGGTCGAGGAGGGCATCATGGTGAGCCACGACCTCACCCAGGAGGAGCTCGCCCAGCTCGTCGGCGCCTCCCGCGAGACGGTCAACAAGGCGCTGGCCGACTTCGCGAGCCGCGGCTGGCTCCGCCTCGAGGCGCGCGCGGTCCTGCTGCTCGACGTCGAGCGCCTGCAGCGTCGCGCCCGCTGACCCCGCGGTTTTACCTCCGCGAACGGTAGAGGTATAAGCGCGGCCCAGGGAGCGCGGTTCTACCTCCGCGCGGTTTTACCTCGCGGAGGGCGGAGGTATAACCGCGGCCCAGGGAGCGCGGTCGTACCTCGGCGACCGGGCGAGGTAAAACCGCGGGGGGTCAGGCGGAGCGGGACCGTCGGCCGCTGCGCGCCCGGAGGTAGTCGGCGACGACGAACTCGCCGAGCTGGCCCACCTCCGGGGTGAAGACCCGGCCGCCGTTGCGCCGCGCGACCGAGTCGACGAAGCGGGCCAGGCCCGGGTCGTCGCCGAGGAGGAAGAAGTTGAGCGCGACGCCGTAGCGGGTCAACGCGTCGACCTCACCGACCGTCGCGCGCACCGTCGCCGGGGTCGTCGGCCACTGGAACGTCGGCGACCCGTCGGACTCGAGGTGGGCCGTGGGCTCGCCGTCCGTGACGACGAGGACGACGGGTTCGGCCTCCGGATGCCGTCTCAGGTGCCGCCCCGCGAGCATCAGGGCGTGGTGGAGGTTGGTGCCCTGGATCCACTCCGGCTCGACCTCGGCGAGCTGCATCGCCGTCAGCGGCCGGGCCAGCCGGTCGAAGCCGATGATCTGCAGCGCGTCCTGCCGGTAGCGGCTGGAGATGAGGTGGGCCAGCGCCAGCGCCGTCTGCTTCATCGGCCCCCAGCGATCCTCCTGGATCATCGAGAACGACAGGTCGACGCAGAGCGCGACGGCGGCGCCGGTGCGGCGGGTCACCTCGGCGACCTCGAAGTCGTCCACTTCGAGCCGGATCCCCCGCCCTCGTCCCGTATGCCGCGTGCCTCCCGTTGCGTCCGGCGCGGTGGTAGCCCTGGCCACCGACCTGTCGGACGCAGTGCCCGCCGAGGTGCGCAGGACCGCGTTCTGCACCGTCCGCACCGCGTCGATCGGCCGCTCGTCGCCGAACTCCCACGGGAGGAAGGCGCCTGTCCGCTCCTCGGCGGCGCCCGACCGCGGGTCGTTGTGGCTGCCCGCACCGTCGGCGTCGAGGTGGGCGAAGATCCGCTTCAACGCCGTCTCCCCGAGGCGCCGCAACGCCTTCGGGGTCAGCGTGATCCCCTTGTCACCGGACTGGATGTAGCCCTGCCGCTCCAGCTCGCGCTGCAGGTCGCGCAGGGCCTTCAGGTCACGCACGGTCTGTTGCGGCAGCTGCCGCTCCAGGGCGTCCACGTCGACGTCGTCGAGCGAGCCCCCGGCAGACGACTCGGCGAGCGGCTGCTCAAGCGACTCGATGTCGGCGAGGTCGGCGAGCGCAC
>NZ_JANXRJ010000334.1 GCF_025353065.1 Lapillicoccus sp. | reverse complement strand
TTGATGTCCCCTTTTTAGTGAATACTCGTGTGAAGTGTGTCGATGACAATCGGGATAGTAATATGGACATTTCGGTTTGTTTCAGTTGGCGTACACCCGGTACGGCTGGCCCAGCCACGCTGCCCGGACCTGGGCGCGGTCGTCGAGGCCCTCTGCGACGGCCTGCGCGCGCAGCTGCCCGGCCAGCGGGTGATGGCCCGAGCCGAACAGGTTGAGCATCTGCTCCGCGGTGACCGGATCGCCGGCGGCCACACCCACCAGACCAGTCATGCCGCTGCCCAGCCATACCCCGGGCGCCTCACCCCTGGCGGTGTAAGTTCCCGCCCGGCGCATCAGGTGTCATCGTCGAGCTGGTTGAGCTCGCCCGACAGGCCGGCACGTGACCGGGGTCGACGCCCACAGCGGCGACATCGACATCGACGGCGACGCCGACGACGTTGACGGGCGCAGCGTCGGTGAGCTTCTCCTCGATGCCGACCTCACCTCCCGAGACCTGCTCTGGGACCCCGACCCAGACACCGCGACAGCCAAGGTGCGCACCTTCGGCGAGGTCGTCGAGGCCGCAGCCGAGCTGTGGCAGGCCATCCCCGACCCGGACGCCGAGCTCAGCATGGCCCGCATCCACCAGGTCGCCACGCACCTCCACCGCACCCAGCAGCGCACCGGGTGGCCAGGAACCGGGCCGACCGACCCGCACCTGGAAATCGTCGCCGACACCCTGGTCCGAGCAGCCGAACTGGTCACCGCCCGACGCCACCCCACCGCGCCCCTGTCCGAGACCGGGCACCTCGACTCCGAAGCCGCCCGAACCCGGATCATGCACATCCTCTATGTCTCGTCCCACGGCGTCAGCACCGCGCTTACCGGGCACACCCGCTCGCTCCAACAGCGCCTCGACACCCGCAAGACACTCGCGCCGGGGGACTCGATCCGGCACGCGCGAGACGCCAGGGAACGGGTCAGCGCCGTCGAACGCCTCGCCGGGTCCTACCTGCACCCTCGGTGGCCCACCGCCCTCGCCGGCGCCCACCGAGACCGCAGCGAGATCGTCGGGCTCGACCGCGCCGTCGCCCGATGGCACCTGCAGGCCCACCGCAGCCTCGCGGCTCCACCGTCCGCCGCCAACATCGCCTACGTCGTACGCGTTCAACAGGACCTCGCCCTCGCGACCAGCGTCATCACCGCCGCCGCCGATAGCCGCGGACTCCGCGGCCCGCACCCGGACACCGACCGGATCCGCCCCGCCCTCGCCGGCCTCGAGCAGGCCTGGGGCCAGCTCGGCACGGACCTCGGCCAGATGATCGGACGGCAGCGCCGTCTCGACCCTGAGCTCCTACTCGCCGGCAACAACGTCCGGGCAGCCCTGCGCGACATCACCCACGACCAGCACGGGTTCACCAGCCCCACACTCATGGCCGACCGTGTCGACCTTCAAGACGCGACGACCAGTCTCCAGCGCGGCCTCAGCGCTACCGTCGACCTCGCCCACGTCGTCCACGACGCCCTCGACGACCCCGACCTCACCGCTGCAGCCCGAGGCGCCCACGCCATGGCCACCAGCACTGCCGGCCCGCCACAAGGCCCCGCCGCCTGGGTCACCGCCCGCGACCTCCACCACGACCGGCAGGCCCGCCTCCCCCCACCCGTGCGCACCACCCTCCTCGACCACGCCGCAAAGGTCATCGACACGGCCGCAGCCGCCGACTCGGTGAGTGCCGCAGTGTCCCCCGCCCCCTCCCGCAGCCGTGAGCAGAGCGCGCTTACCGGGCAACGCACCCAGAACCTCACACCACCCGCCATGGACAGGACACCTGGCGTCAACGCACCAGGTATCGGCTGCGAACGATGACGCATTCACCGTCGGCACATGGTGATGCGTCCGACGCGTGTGCCTGCATACCCGACCCCGGCCGGCAACACCTCGAGGTAGGGAGCCGGGAGGCGCCGCCGAGGTCGCTTACCAGCGGCGTCGGCCACCACGGCGTGGTGCTCCGCAACATTGGGGATACCGAGGACTCTGGCGGCGGCGGCCGGCCGACCCTCGAGAGGTGAGGCTCCTTGACCCTGCCCTCCAGGTCGGGCCGGTCATGGATAGCACTTCGATCAGCGCTCAGAACAGGCGCTCAACTCCGCACTCAAATGACCGGCGGGCGGGTCTGAGGCCCCTTCCCTGCAGTGACGTCACTCTCGTAGGTGCCGGACGGATGTCGCTGCTCACCCATGCCTCCTGCGTGCGCGCAGGTCAGTACCGATAACTGTCATTATCGGGGGTAAAAAGTCAGGGGGGTGAAGTGACACGGGGTCACAGTTACGGCGATCCGTTTTAACACGGATGTGGGCCGGGGGTGTCCGCGCATCGGGGTGTGACCATTGGCGTGCACAGGCGGACAGTGCCGCTCGGGCAG
>NZ_JANXRJ010000331.1 GCF_025353065.1 Lapillicoccus sp. | reverse complement strand
CGCTCGGCATACGCCATCCGTCGCATCCGGGCGTTCATGTTGCGCATCAGGAACCAGAGCAGGACGGCGAGGAGGAAGAAGGCGACGAACGCGCCGATGCCGGGTCCGATGTCGGTGGTGGGGGTGCCCATCAGTCGGCCTCCCCCTCGGGCGACTCGGGGGGGGCCGTCGTGCGCCCGTCATAAGCGATCCGGAGGCTGCCGCTCGTGGCGAGCGCGTCGGCCTCGGCCGGCGCCCCGATCCCGGCGAAGAGGTCGTCCTCCCCCTCCACGAAGGGCAGGTGGGACAGAGCCAGCTCGTAGTCCTCGGTGGGCCAGACCCGTTGCTGCAGCTCGAGCGGCACCTTGAACCACGCGCCGTCCGGGTCGACCTGGGTCGCGTGCGCCATCAGGGCACGGTCGCGGACCGCGAAGAAGTCCCCGCAGGGCACCCGCGTGGTGATCCGGCGCTCGCCGCGCTTCCAGTCCTTGAGCCAGTCGGCGTAGGGCGAGTCGAGCCCGGTCTCGAGCATCGCGTTGTGGAACGCCTCGACGCGCGAGCGGGTGAAGGTGTGGTTGTAGTAGACCTTGAGCGGCTGCCAGGGCGCCCCCGCGTGCGGGTATGCCGCGGGGTCACCGGCCGCCGCGAACGCGGCCATCGTCACGACGTGGCAGGTGACGTGGTCGGGATGGGGATAGCCACCCTGCTCGTCGTAGGTCGTGATGACGTGCGGCCGGACCTCGCGGATGACCCGGACGAGGGCCTCGGTCGTGACCTCCGCCGGTTCGAGCGCGAAGCAGCCCTCGGGCAGCGGCGGCAGCGGATCGCCTTCCGGGAGACCGGAGTCGACGAAGCCGAGCCAGGTATGGCCGCACCCGAGGATCGCCCGGGCGGCCGCCATCTCGTCGCGGCGGACCTGCGCGAGATCCCGCAGGATGTGCGAGTCCTCCTTGAGGCGGGGGTTGAGGATGTCGCCCCGCTCGCCCCCCGTGCACGAGACGACCATGACCTCGGCGCCCGCCTCGACATACATCGCCGTCGTCGCGGCGCCCTTGCTCGACTCGTCGTCGGGGTGGGCGTGAACCGCCATCAGCCGCAGCCCCTGGGCCTGCACCGGCATACCTGCTTCACCTCTCGCGTGGTCCTCGTTCTACCGTTGACCATCATGTCACCGCGTGTGACCACCCCTGCCACCGGAAGGTCGGCCCCGTCCATGGCCATCAACCGTCCCGCGCCCGGCACCGGGCGCCAGTGGGCGTTCAGCATCGTCGCGACGCTCGTCGTCGTCGCGGCGATCGGCTGGTGGACACTGCGCGGCTCCGACCAGCGGATCGACGCGGCGACCGTGTCCTACTCGGTCGTGGACGACACCGAGGTCACCGTCTCCTTCGACGTCACCCGGCCGCCCGGCCTGCCGGTGACCTGCACGATCGAGGCGATGGACGTGCACTTCTCCGTCGTCGGCAGCGCGGACGTCGTCATCCCGGTCGGGGGCGTCCGCACGACGCACCACGAGTCGACCGTGCGCACGACGAGCCGGGCGGTGACCGGGGTCGTGCAGGACTGCGTGCGGAAGGCCAGCTGAGGGCTGGCCGCTGACCCCGCCGACGCCTCAGCCGATGAGCGGGTCGGTGAAGTGGTCCGCGAACCCGAGGTAACGCTCCGCGACCTGCGCCACGAGGCCCTCGTCGTCGAGCGTGCCCGCGCGCCAGGCCCGCACGCCGTCCTCCCAGATCGAGCGACCGATCGCGAAGCCGACGAAGGCGTCAACCTGCCCGGCCACCTCGAGCCAGTGGTCGACGCGCTCCTTCGGGGCGTCGCGGCCGAGCACGATGAGGTCGGCGGTGCGACCGTCGGCCCGGGCCCGGTCGGCGACGAGCCGGGCGTCCTCGATGGTCTCGAGCCCCTCGACCTTCCAGAGCGCGGGCTCGACCCCAGCCTGCTGGTTGTCCGCGATCACGCGTGCGACGAGAGCGGGCCGGACCTCGAGGTCGTAACGGTTCGTGTCGCCGCCCACGGCCTCCAGCTGCGCATCCGTCGCCGGGACGAGCAGCTCGTAGATCAGCGGCACATCGAGCGCGGCGAGCCCTGTCCCGACATCGGCGAGGCGCTCGAGCTGGTGCGTGCGGTCGGCCACCTCGAAGTCCGGGTTGTCGCGCACGAGCACCTTGGCGTAGTCGGGACGCACGCTCGTCACGTGCTCCTGCCACACGTCTCCCCACTCGAGCGTGAACCAGGGGTGGCCGCTCGCCTCGACGGGGACGGCGAGGACCAGCGGCTCGCCGCCCCCGTCCGCCCGGGCCTGTGCGATGACCTCCGCGCCGTACCGCTCGTCGACGAGGACCCCCGCCCGCCCGACGCGCAGCCGGGCACGGGCCCGGTGGAGCCCGTGCGAGATCACGGTCTTCGCGCGGATCATGGCCGCGGTCTGCTCCGGCGTCGGCCCGTCGTCGGTGACGTCGAAGAGCGACGTGCCGAACGAGCCGCGGTGGTCCATGGCCAGGATGAGCAGGGGGTCGTCGTGGGTCGGCTGCCAGGTCATCGGGGGCTCCTCGCGGTGGCGCCGGCAGGGACCGTCGGCTCGGACTCCACCGTATGCCGCGCCGCGGCTGTCGGCGCGACGCTTCTGGGCGCACGGCATACCGGATCTTTGTTATCGTCAAGAGTTCACCGCACAGGTCTGGACCGCTACGGTCCGGGCCTTTTGCTTAGGCAGCACCAAACGACCGCCCCGACCTGACCGGTGGGGCCGTCCGGCAAGGAGATCCACGTGACCGACACCTCGACGCCGACGAGCTACCTCACCCAGGAGGCTTACGACCGCCTCAAGGGCGAGCTCGAGCACCTGTCCGGCGAGGGCCGCTCCGAGATCGCCAAGCGCATCGAGGCCGCCCGCGAGGAGGGCGACCTCAAGGAGAACGGCGGCTACCACGCGGCCAAGGAGGAGCAGGGCAAGATGGAGGCGCGCATCCGCCAGGTGCGCCAGCTGCTCGAGAACTCCACGGTCGGCGAGACGCCGGCCGACGACGGGATCGTCGCCCCGGGCATGGTCGTGACCGTCGAGATGTTCGGCGACGAGGAGACCTTCCTGCTCGGCCACCGCGAGATCAAGGAGGACTCGGGCCTCGAGGTCTTCTCGGAGCAGTCCCCGCTCGGCAAGTCGATCAACGGCAAGAAGGTCGGCCAGAGCGCGACCTACCAGACGCCGGCCGGCAAGACCGTCAAGGTCAAGGTCCTGAAGGCCGCGCCCTACACCGGCTGAGCC
>NZ_JANXRJ010000323.1 GCF_025353065.1 Lapillicoccus sp. | reverse complement strand
GATCTTGAGGTGGAGACGGGATTTGAACCCGTGTACGCGGCTTTGCAGGCCGCTGCCTCGCCTCTCGGCCACTCCACCGTGAAGGCGTCGAACCTCCGAGCGGACGACCGGGCTCGAACCGGCGACCTCAACCTTGGCAAGGTTGCGCTCTACCAACTGAGCTACGTCCGCGGAAACATCAGCGGTGGAACTTCCCCGCTCGATGCTTGGTAGACAGTAGCGGATTCCGGGCACGTTTCCAAAACCACAGGTGTCCTCCGGGGCCACGCGGCCACCGCCGCGGACACGGTCCAGCGAGCGTCAGGACGTCGCCCGCCCCGACGGGACATCCGCTCGGGAAGCAGACGGCACCTCCTCCTCCCAGGCCTCGTCCAGGTACTGCGCGTCGAGGGCGCGCTGCTCGGCCGCCGGCTCGGACAGTGGCTCCTTCTTCGGGCTCGAGGGTGGGTCTGCGGCGCTCGAACCCCCGCGTCGGAGCCGCCGACGCACCCACGCCGCAGCCCGCGCCTCCCGGCTGTCACGCAGCTCGACCGGCCAGATCACCCGGGTGGCCGAGTTGAGGGCCGCCCCGATGAGGATGGCGATGGCCAGGGAGTAGAGCCAGATGAGGACGACGATGGGCGCGGAGAGCGGCCCGTAGATCGAGGTGCCACCCAGCGAGGCGCCCACGGTGCCACGCACCACGAAGGACGCGAGCACCCAGATGATGAGGGCGAGCACGGCGCCGGGCGTGTCGCGCCACCAGGCCGCCCGTCTCGGGGTGGCGATGTGGAAGAGCGTGGTCAGCGTGGCCACGGTCGCGAGGACGACCACGGGCCAATAGAGCTGGACGAGGAAGCGGAGGTTCCCGGGGAGCCACCCCTCGATGAGCGAGGGTCCGATCAGGAGCAGCGGCATGATGATCGCACCGAAGCCGAGACCGCCGAGATAGAGCGAGAAGGACAGCACCCGCGTGCCGACGATGCCGCGGACCCCGCTCTGGCCGTACATGATCGCGATGGTGTCGATGAACACGTTGAGCGCCCGCGAGCCGGACCACAGGGCGAGGACGAAACCGATCGACACCAGCTCGAAGCGCCCCTGCTTGAAGACGTCCGCCACGGTCGGCAGCAGCACCCGGGTGATGCTCTCCTGGGTGAGGAACTTCGCGGCATACAGCCGGATCGCCTGGACGATCTCGGCGACCTCGTCCGTGCCGAGGGCGCGCCCGATGTAGCCGACACCACCGAACAGCCCGAGGACGAGCGGGGGGAGAGACAGGAGCATGAAGAACGCCGCTTCGGAAGCCAGCCCGGTGACCCGGTAGCGCAGGCAGGCCCGGATCGTCTCGATCACCAGGCGGACAGCGGTCGTCGCGCCCCGGACCGTGTCCAGTCGCTCGCGGATCCTCGCCTTGGTGCTCATCGGAGACCACGATAGAGAGGAGACCTACGAATGCAGCGTGCGGACACGGTGAGCGTGGTGACGGTCACCTTTCCGACGCGGCCCCACGTCGTAGTCTTCGAACCGTGGCAACGCACGAGGTGACCAACCAGGTCCCGCCCCTCACGGCATACGACGTCTTCGGCAGCGACCCCGTGCTGCGTGAGGCGATGGACCGCTGGGGCTCCCCCACGGACGTGCCGGAGCTGCACCATCTCGGGTCCCGGGCAGGCAGTGCCGAGGCCCGGCTCTGGGGCGACCAGGCCGACCGCAACACCCCCGTGCTGCGCACCCACTCCCCCACCGGCGAGCGGATCGACGAGGTCGACTTCCACCCGGCCTGGCACGAGCTGCTCACGGTCGCGGTCGGCGCCGGCCTCACCGCCGAGCCCTGGACGCGGCCGCCGGGGTCGGGCGCGCACCTGCGCCGGGCCGTCGGGTTCATGGTCTGGAGCCAGGCGGAGGCGGGGCACGGGTGCCCGGTCTCGATGACGTATGCCGCCGCGCCGGCCCTGCAGTCCGACCCCACCCTCGCCGCGGTGTGGCTCGAGCGGCTCGCCTCCCGCCGCTACGACCCCGGGCTGCGGCCGGTCTCCGAGAAGGTCGGCGCCCTGGCCGGGATGGGGATGACGGAGAAGCAGGGCGGCTCCGACGTGCGGGCCAACACGACCCGCGCGGTCGCGACCCCCGGGGGGCCGCTGCCCGGCGACACCTATCGACTGACCGGGCACAAGTGGTTCACCTCCGCGCCGATGAACGACGTCTTCCTCGTCCTCGCCCAGACCGACGCGGGTCCGACCTGCTTCGTCGTCCCGCGCATCCTCGACGACGGGAGCCGCAATCCCTTTGCGCTGCAACGACTCAAGGACAAGCTGGGGAACCGGTCCAACGCCTCGTCGGAGGTCGAGCTCGACGGCACCTGGGGATCGCGCCTCGGCGACGAGGGCCGTGGGGTCCGGACGATCATCGACATGGTTTCGGCCACCCGGCTGGACTGCGTGCTCGGATCGGCGGCGACGATGCGGCAGGCGCTCGTGCGCGCCGTCCACCACGCTCGGCACCGCCACGCCTTCGGCCGCCCACTCGTCGAGCAACCGCTGATGACAGCGGTGCTCGCCGATCTCGCCCTCGAAACCGAGGCCGCATCGCTGCTCGGCACGCGCCTGGCCCACGCCGTGGACGAGGGCGATGCAGCCTTCTCGCGGTTGGCCGTGGCCGTGGGGAAGTTCTGGGTCTGCAAGCGCACCGCGCCGATGGTCGCCGAGGCCCTGGAGTGCCTGGGCGGCAACGGTTTCGTCGAGGAGAACGGGCTCGCCCGGCTCTATCGCGAGGCGCCCCTGAACTCGATCTGGGAGGGCTCGGGCAACGTCAACGCCCTCGACGTCGTCCGTGCGGTGACGCGCGAGCCGCAGGCCGTCGAGGCGTTCGCCAAGGAGGTCACCCTTGCTCGAGGTGTCGACCGCCGGCTCGACGAGGCGATGGACCGGGTCCTCGCGCAGGTCCAGGACATCACCACACAGGACGCCGGGCAGATCCAGTTCGGGGCTCGCCGACTCGTCGAGGACCTCGCCCTCGTCCTCCAGGCGTCCCTGGTCGTGCGCCACTCCCCCACCCCGGTCGCCGAGGCCTTCCTCGCCAGCCGGCTCGGCGCCGACCACGGGTGGACCTTCGGGACCCAGGGTGGTGACCTCGCGGGCCACTCCGCCGGCCTCGTCGACCGGGCGTTCGCCGCCGGCTGACCGACCCCGGGTCCGGGCCGGGCGAGAAGCTCCGGCTGGCTAGGCTGCCGTCCATGTCACGACGCAACCGGCAGGCCCCCGCACCCGATGCGGCTGTCCTGCGCCGACGCCTCGAACGGGTCCGGGAGGCAGCAGGTACAACGGGGCTCGTCGTCTCCCCCGGGTCCGACCTGACCTATCTCCTCGGCCGGGTCGGCGGGTCCCACGAGCGCCTGACGGCCCTCGTCCTTCCTGTCGAGGGGCCGCCGACCCTCATCGTCCCGGAGCTCGAGTCGCCGGGATTCGCCGACCTGCCGCTGGCCGAGCTCGGCGTCGTGGTCAGGACCTGGGTCGACGGCGAGGACCCGTATGCCGCGGTCGCACACCTCTTGGGCGCCGCGGAGCGGGTCGCGGTCAGCGACGCGACGCCCGCGCTCCACCTCCTGCCGCTGCGGGACGCCCTGCCCGACGCCGAGCAGGTCCTGGCCGGACCGATCGTCCGCGAGCTGCGGATGCGCAAGGACGCCGCCGAGATCGAGGCCTTGCGTGCGGCCGGCGCGGCCATCGACCGCGTCCACGCGCGGATGGGCGAGTGGCTGCGCACAGGGCGGACCGAGGACGAGGTCGGGGCCGACATCGCCGCCGCGATCGTCGAGGAGGGCCACGCCCGTGCGGACTTCGTCATCGTCGGCAGCGGTCCCAACGGCGCGAGTCCCCATCACAGCCTGTCCGCACGGGTCATCGAGGAGGGGGACGTCGTCGTGATCGATATCGGCGGCCCCACGCCCGACGGCTACTGCTCCGACTCCACGCGCACCTACTCGATGGGCGAGCCCCGCGACCCGGACGTCATCGCGACCTACGCGGTGCTGCAGGAGGCGCAGGCCGCCGCGGTGTCGGGGGTCCGCCCGGGAGTCACCGCCGAGTCGGTGGACGCCGCGGCCCGGGACATCATCGCCGCCACCGGCCTGGGCGACCGCTTCATCCACCGAACCGGCCACGGTATCGGGCTCGACGTCCACGAGGAGCCCTACATCGTCACGGGCAACACCCTGCTCCTCGAGGCCGGCATGGTCTTCAGCGTCGAACCCGGCATCTACGTCCCCGGTCGCTGGGGAGCCCGGATCGAGGACATCGTCGTCGTCACCGACGACGGCGTCGACCCGCTCAACCATCGGCCGCACGACCTCCTCCGCCTCTGAGACCGGGCCGCGCACCCCATGTCGTCGAATCGACCGCGGTCCTTTTATCGGGTGACCCGATAAAGGGGCGGTCCGGGCGAGAATCGTTCCCCCGGAAGCGTCCCCTTGTCGAATCGACCGCGGTCCCTTTATCGGGTGACCCGATAAAGGGGCGGTCCGGGCGAGAATCGTTCCCCCCGGAAGCGTCCCCTTGTCGAATGGACTGCGATTCCTTCATCGGGTGACCCGATAACGGGGCGGTCGGCGCGAGAACGGTTCCACCTGGGCCGCCCAAGCCGCCCGCCGTCAGCCGCTCGTCGAGGCCCGTCAGGTGCGCGCGGACCCCAGGCCGAGCACCACCGCGAGCCCGAGCGCACTGCGAGGGTCGTAGGGACCACGCCACAGCCCGCCGTGCACGGCCGCGTCGGCCTCTTCCTGCCACGGCGGCCGCAGCGGTGGCCGAGGCGAGGTGAGCTCGTGGACGAGCAGCGCGGCCATCAGGGTGTTGCTCGTCGCCGGCTCGAAGACCTCGACGCCGAAGCGGTGGGCCCCGGCGTAGGCCGCCGCCAAAGCCCGGTTCTTCAGCACCGACCGGGTGCGCGTGGGGGGCGCGATCTTCAGCGACACCTCGACCCCGTCGCGTCGCACCGCGGTGGCCCGCCAGCGCTGAAGTCGTTTGGCCAGAGCGTAGTTCGGCCCCTGCTGCGGTACCAGGCTGTCGTTGATGCCGGGCACCGAACCCGGGGCGTAGTTGCGCCGGAGCAGCCGGCCGGCGCTGAGGGCCCGGGCCGCCGGCCGGGCAAGCCGCACCAGGCTCCCCGCCCCGTCGTAGGCCCGCCCGGAGTGGGCGACCGCGTCTCCCGGGACGGCGAACACGTCGGTGGGGGTGGCCAGGAAAGCCAGTGAGACCTCACCCGCCCGGCGACGCAGCAGCTCGACGGTGAGGGCGTCCACGGCCGTGGCGACGCGCACGTTGGTGGAGCCATCGGCGTAGACGTAGTTGCCGAGGACGAGCCCACCCTCCTGCGTCTCGAGCCAGTCGGCGACCAGCGGCAGGCTGTGCAGCAGGTCGGCCCCCGCGCGATCGGTACGCGTCGACTCGTTGGCTGTCCCGGCGGCGACGGGCAGGGTCAACCGACCCGCGGACTCGCGGGCGACCGGCAGCAGGCGCTCCCAGATGTCGGGGCGGGGCAGGTCGACGGCGACCACGTCGGCGCCCCAGGACAGCAGCGCGCGCAGGGGCCCCATCTCGGCGCCGGCGCCGAGCACCACGACGCGGCGGTTCTCGAGACGCAGCCGTTCCGGCTCGGCGACGACGACCCGCACGGCGTCCGCGGCCGACGGCTCCAGTATGCCGCGTGCGACCCAGTCGTCGAGCTGTCTCAGCAGCGCCGCACCGGTCAGGCGACCGCCGCGGAAGGGCAGGCTCAGCTCGTCGCGTCGCGGCCCCTCACCCTGGATGACCACGCTGTCGAGCGGAGGGCCTGGCGTCGGTCCGGAGAACGTCTCCCCGAGCGCCCGCTCGCCCTCCGGGGTGACCACCCGCATACGGGCGTGCAATGACGACAGGCCCGCTCGCGCGATGTCCACGGCCGCCTGCTCGGTCGTCAACCCCGCCTCGACGAGCCTCCGGAAGTGCCCGAGGTAGCCCTGCCGCCAGTTGGTCTCGCGGGTGACCGCGGCCGACCCGACGGCGTCCACCGCCGCAAGGGCGTCGCCGACGACGGCTCGTCCGAGGGCGGACGTGCTCCGCCGGCCAGCGGCGACACCCTTGCCGGTGCTGCCGCTGCCACCGGTGTCCTCGAGCTCGGGGAACACGACCCCCGTGGGCTCAGCCATTCCCGCCTCCTCGCGTCATCGGCCCCCAACCTAGGGCCTGCTGGCCCGTCGGCGCCGGTGCGTCCCCCGTCAGCTCCGTCGCGTCCGGTCGATCCGCCGCGAGGAGTCCTTGATGGCTCGCACCAACGGCGTGAACTCGACCCGCTGCCGGGCCTCGTCGAGGGCATCCCGCAAGACGGTGTCATAGACGGGGCGGGCCTGCTCGAGCAGCCGGTTGCCGGCCGGCGTGACGTCGGTGTAGATCCCGCGCCGGTCGGTGGGGCAGAGGTAGCGCGAGAGCAGCCCGCGCTCCTCCAGACGGGTGACGAGGCGGGTCGTGGCGCTCTGGCTGAGGACGACGGCCTGTGCGACCTGGTTCATCTGGAGGTGACCGCCGTCGCCGTCGTGCTGCCGACCGAGGACCTCGAGCAGGGAGAACTCCCGCACGCTGAGGTCGTGAGCGTCCTGCAGTGCGCGCTCGATCCGGCTCTCGATGCTGCCGTGCAGCGCAGAAAGCGCCCACCATCCGTCGGCCATCGCCGTCAGGGCCGGGTCCGTCGCCGCCATCGTCTGGTCCTCTCGTCGTGCGTCCACCACAGGATATCAGGCGGTTGCATTAGCCCGCGTTCACAACTATTGTCGCCGCACATAGTCTTCGCCCGCCCCGGAAGGTCGACATGCCCCTCGCACTCCTCTCCCTCGCCATCGGTGCCTTCGGCATCGGGACGACCGAGTTCGTCATCATCGGTCTGCTCCCCGACGTCGCGGGCACCTTCGGCGTCTCCGTGCCGACGGCCGGCTGGCTCGTCACGGGCTATGCCCTGGGCGTCCTCGTCGGAGCGCCGGTCATGACCCTGCTCGGCACCCGGATCTCGCGTAAGACGATGCTCATGCTCCTGATGGGCGTCTTCGTCGTCGGCAACCTCCTGTCCGCGGCGGCCCCCACCTTCCTCGTCATGGTGGCAGGCCGGATCGTCACGTCCTTCGCCCACGGAGCCTTCTTCGGGATCGGTGCCGTCGTCGCCGCGGAGCTGGTGGCACCGAAGAAGCGCGCGGGCGCCATCGCGATGATGTTCACCGGCCTCACGGTCGCCAACGTGGTCGGTGCGCCCCTCGGGACCTGGGTCGGCCAGTCGTTCGGGTGGCGCACGACCTTCGCGCTGGTGGCGATGCTCGGTGTCGTCGGACTCGCTGGCGTCGCACTGGTCGTGCCGCCCCTGCCACGCCAGGAGCAGGTGGCCCTGCGCGAGGAGCTGCAGGCCTTCCGTAACGTCCAGGTCGTTCTCGCCATGGCGATGACGGTCCTCGGTTTCGGTGGCGTGTTCGCCGCGGTCACCTACCTCGCGCCCATGATGACCGAGATGGCCGGCTACTCCCCCGGCGCCGTGACGTGGTTGCTCGTCCTCTTCGGGTTGGGGATGGTGGTCGGCAACCTCGTCGGTGGTCGATACGCCGACCGGGCCCTCATGCCGTTCCTCTGCGCCACACTCGGGGCGCTCGCCCTGGTCCTCGCCCTGTTCACCGTGACCGCCCACCACCGGGTCCTCGCGGCTGTCACGATCACCCTCATTGGAGCCCTCGGCTTCGCCACCGTCCCGCCGCTGCAGAAGCGGGTCCTCGACCAGGCCAGCGGCGCCCCGACGCTCGCGTCCGCCGTGAACATCGGGGCCTTCAACCTCGGCAACGCCCTCTCCGCCTGGCTCGGGGGCCTCGTCATTGCCGCCGGACTGGGCTACACGGCGCCGAGCTGGATCGGAGCGCTGCTCGCTCTCAGCGCGCTCGGGCTCGCGGTCCTGTCGGGACGGATCGAGCGACGGGCCGGCGTGTCGGAGGACGAGGCAGAGACGCAGCTCAGCTCTCCGCGAGCCGCGCCTTCTCAACCGTGACGTCGTAGTCCATCACCGGCCACTGCGGGTCCAGTCCGGTGAGGGTCTCGAGCAGCAGCTGCTGAACGGCATACCGGGCATACCACTTGTGGTTCGCCGGCACGACGAACCACGGCGCGTCCGCCGTCGAGCACTGCGTGAGGGCGACCTGGTAGGCCTCCATGTAGCTGTCCCACGAGAGGCGCTCCGTGACGTCACCTGGGTTGTACTTGTACTGCTTGTCGGCCCGGTGCAGCCGCCGGGCGAGACGGTCCTTCTGCTCGTCCTTCGAGATGTGAAGCATCACCTTGACCATCGTCGTGCCCGACGCCACCAGCTCGTGCTCGAAGTCGTTGATCACGCCGTAGCGCTGCGACCACTCCGCCTCCGGCACCAGGTCGTGGACCCGGACGGCGAGGACGTCCTCGTAGTGGCTGCGGTCGAAGACGCCGATCGTGCCGGGACCGGGCAGCGCCTTGCGGATCCGCCAGAGGAAGTCGTGCTCGCGCTCCTCCGGGGTCGGGGCCTTGAAGGCCGTGGTCCGCACGCCCTCCGGGTCGGCCGCCCCCACGACGTGCCGCATGATGCCGCCCTTGCCGGCGGTGTCGAGGCCCTGCACGACGAGCAGCACGCTGCGGTTGCCGCCACCCTTGGACTCGGCGAAGAGCCGTTCCTGCCACTCACCGATGTCGGAGGAGTGCTTCGATAGCGCCTTCTCCCCCGCCTTCTTGCCGTCGTCGAAGCCGGGGGTCGATCCCGGGTCGAGGTCGGCGAGCACGAACCCCTCGCCGACGCGCAGGTGCTCGGACAGCGGTACCGCCGGGTCGGCCAGCTCCGCCTTGATCTTCTTGACCTTCGCGATCTTCTCCGACTTCTGCGACTTCTTCGACATGGCGTCATCCTGCCGCAGTCCTTGCGCGCTCGGAGCAGGAGTCGTGCGCACGTCGCCCACCATCGGCATACTCGGGCCCATGCGCCTGCTGCTTGCCGACCCGCCCGACCCGGAGTCGTCGACCGTCGGCCCCTCCCTCACCGACGCCGAACTCGTTGCCCTGTATGCCGTTCCGCGCACCACCCCGGCCTGGCTACGAGCCAACTTCGCGATGAGCGTCGACGGCGCGATCACGGGATCAGACGGGCGGTCCGGTTCCGTCAACACGGATGCCGACCACGTCGTCTTCGAGCTGCTCCGCGCCCTCAGCGACGTCGTCGTCATCGGCGCGGGGACGGCACGGGGGGAGGGATACGGCCCTCTCGAGGTGGCCGCCGACCTCGCCGCGGTGCGCGCCGCCGCCGGGATCGGCCCCGACCTCCCCATCGTCCTGGTCACCGGCCAGGGCCACGTGCCGCAGGCGCTGCAGGGGGCCGAGCCCGGCCGCGTGATGATGGCGACGCACGCCTCGGCCCCGGGCCTGGAGGATGCTCGTCGGCTGCTGGGTCCGGACCACGTCCTGCTCTGTGGTCAGTCCCACGTCGAGCCGGCGAGCCTGGTGGCCGGGTTGCACGAACGCGATTTCTGCCGTGTCCTCACCGAGGGTGGCCCCAGCCTGCTGGCCACCCTCATCGAGGCCGATGTCGTCGATGAGCTGTGTGTGTCGATCACCCCCCTCGCGATCGGCGGGACGGGACCGCGGATGACCCAGGGGCCCTCTCTCGACTCGCAGTTCGTCCCGCGCGTCCTCGTCGAGCAGGACGGGACGGTGATGGGTCGCTGGCTGCGTCAGCGGTAGGAGCGGGCGGAGATCGCTTCGCCTGCGGCCGACTCGTCCGAGCAGGAAACATCTCGCAGGGGTCACGAAAGATTCAGCAGATTGTCAGGATCTATGGTGTACGGCGGACGTATGCGGACGTAACCGGCGGGCTACCTCAAAGTATGACTTGTCCCGGTGGCGGACATGCCGTACGAAAAGGTCATGACCCGACCCCCCCCCGACGTCGGCTCGGACGGATCGGCGGGGCGCCACGCGCCCTCGCCATCGTCGCGACCGCCACCCTGACCCTCTCCCTTACCGCGGTCGCCACCGCGGCACCGGGACCGGCCGCCCCCCAGGACTTCTCGGCCACGGCGGGTGCGCAGATCACGGCACTCCAGAAGATCAAGGCGTCGTTGTCACCGGCGGAGCGCAAGCTCGATTCCAACCTGGTGCTTGCGACCCGCCAGCAGACGGACAAGGCGACCGCCGCCGTCGCCCCACGGCTGCAGACGGGCGTGACCCTCAGCGCGACGGGCACCACCTCGGTCGCCGTCTCGGTCACTGCCGTCACGCCGTCGCTGCTGGCCCGGCTGTCCGCCGTCGGCGCGGTGGTGACCAGCCGGACGATCGCCCAGCTCATCGTCACGGCGCCGCTGCGTGCGGTCCCGACGATCGCGTCCTGGACCGATGTGAAACGGGTCGCCAAGCCCGTCGGCGCCCTGACGGCGCGGATGACGCCGAAGCCGGTCATCGCCCCCGAGACGAAGGTGCAGCGCACCGCCCGGCTCGAGGAGCAGCTCGGCACCGCCCTGCAGAAGGCCGTCGCCCCCACAGACCAGGGGATAGTCGTGTCCGAGGGCGACAAGGCCGAAGCTGCCGACAAGGCCCGGGCCCGGTTCAAGGTCACCGGCACCGGCGTGAAGGTCTGCGCCCTCTCCGACGGGGTCGACTCCCTCGCCGCGGCGCAGTCCACGGGCGACCTGCCGGCCGCCGTCGACGTCCTGCCGGGTCAGGCCGGCTCCGGCGACGAGGGAACGGCGATGCTCGAGATCATCCACGACCTCGCCCCCAACGCCACGCTCGGCTTCGCCACCGCCTTCACCAGCGACGCCTCGTTCGCCCAGAACATCCGCGACCTGCGGTCGGTCGGGCGCTGCGACATCATCGTCGACGACATCATCTACTACAACGAGTCCCCGTTCCAGGACGGCCCGATCGCCCAGTCGGTCAACGTCGTGACCGCCGCCGGAGCCCTCTACTTCAGCTCGGCCGGCAACGAGGGCAACACCATCGACGGCACCTCGGGCAACTACGAGGGCGACTTCGTCGACTCGGGTCGATCCGTCGGCAAGTTCGCCGGTGCGGCGCACGACTTCGACCCCGGGCCCGGCGTCCAGGTCTACGAGCCGCTCTCCGACGCGTCGGGGCAGGTCGCGGTCCCGCTCTTCTGGGCCGAACCCCTCGGCGCCGCTGCCTCCGACTACGACCTCTACGAGTTCGACGCGAGCGGCAACGTCGTCGCGCTCTCGCAGAACGTCCAGAACGGTACGCAGGACCCCTTCGAGCTCCTCCAGTCGCCCGGCGGTTTCGGGCTACGTCTTGCGGTCGTGAAGTTCTCCGGCGCGCCGAAGTACTTCCAGCTGACCGCGTTCCGGGGGCGCTTCAAGGACTCCACCGATGGCCTCAAGGCCTATGTGACCCCGGGAGTGACCCGCGGCCACTCCGCCACGGTCAACGCCTTCAGCGTCGCTGCCGCGCCCGCGGCCGCCCCGCTGCCGTTCGACCTCGAGCCCGGTGACCCCGCCAACCCGGCCGGCCCCTACCCCGGCGTGTTCATCAAGGCCCAGAAGCCGGAACGTCTCACGAGTGATGGTCCGCGGCGGGTGTTCTTCAACGCCGATGGCAGCCCGATCACCCCTGGCAACACCTCGTCGACCGGGGGATCCGTCCGGGCCAAGCCGGACATCACCGCGGCCGATGGGGTGTCCACCACCCTGGGGGGCTTCACCCCCTTCTTCGGGACCTCGGCGGCAGCTCCACACGCCGCCGCGATCGCTGCGCTGGTGCTCTCCGGCAACCCCGGAGCCTCGGCGGCCCTCGTCCGCAGCGCCTTCGACGCCACCGCACTCGACCTCACCCCGCCGGGCACCGACACCCGGTCCGGCAAGGGACTCATCCGGGCTGACCGGGTGCTCGCCAACACGGGGGCCACGCCACAGCCGCTCGTCCGGGCCGGCAAGGCCACCGTGACCCCCACCACCGGGAACGGCAACGCCTTCCTCGAGCCCGGGGAGAGCGGCACGCTCTCGGTCCCGGCGGTCAACTCGGGAGACGGCACGGCCCAGGGCGTCAGCGTCCGGGTCCGCAGCACCGACCCGCTCGTGACGATCACCCCCGGGGCCAGGGCCTACGGAACGATCCCGGCCGGGGGGACGGTCAGCAAGGGCTTCACCATCGCCGTCGCCTCTACCTACCCCGTCGGCAAGCCCTTGGCCCTCGACGTCACCGGGACCTTCGCCGGCGTGCTGTCACCGACGGCCTCGACGGTCGCGCTGTCGATCGGTCAGCCCGCCGCCACACCGACCGACATCGTCTACGGCGGCCCCGCCCTGCCGATCCCGGACAGCGACCCGGCCGGGGTCAGCGTGAGCCTCCCCGTCACCGGCATCGGGTATGCCGCCTCACTCACCTTCTCGGTCGACGGCAGCGCCTGCTCCGCCGACGTGGGCTCGACGACCGTGGGCATCGACCACACCTATGTCGCCGACCTCATCGGGACCCTGACCAACCCGTCGGGCGTGACCGCCCAGCTGTTCTCGCGCAACGGTGGTGGCGGCAACAACCTCTGCCAGGTGGTGTTCGACGACACGGCCACGTCAGCGTTCTCCAGCGTCACGAGCGCCGATGCGCCCTACACCGGTTCCTGGAAGCCGGCCGACCCGCTCGCGTCGCTCATCACGACACCGGTGGACGGCCAGTGGACCTTCACCGTCTCCGACAACGCCGACTCCGACACCGGTAGCGTGCGGGCCTTCTCGCTCCACATCACGGGCTACCAGCACTGACCAGGCCCGCTTCGCGGAAAGGGGGGGTTGACGCTGCGTCAAGGGGGTTGACGC
>NZ_JANXRJ010000319.1 GCF_025353065.1 Lapillicoccus sp. | reverse complement strand
AGCTCGGCCGGCCGCGCGCCGTGCGTCTCGCCGTGCTGGTCGACCGGGGCCACCGGGAGCTGCCGATCCGGGCCGACCACGTCGGCAAGAACCTGCCGACCAGCAGCACCGAGCGCGTGCACGTGCGGCTCGCCGAGGTCGACGACCAGGAGGACAGCGTGACGATCAGCGGAGGGGACCGATGACCCGCCACCTGCTCTCGTCGGCCGATCTCGACCGCCACCAGGTGGAGGAGATCCTCACGACGGCCGCGTCGATGCACGACGTGCAGCGACGCGACGTCAAGAAGATCCCGACCCTGCGGGGGCGCACGATCATCAACCTCTTCTTCGAGGACTCGACCCGCACCCGCAGCTCGTTCGAGATCGCGGGCAAGTGGATGTCGGCCGACACGATCAACATCACCGGCACGGGCAGCTCGGCGAGCAAGGGGGAGTCGCTGCGCGACACCGTCCGCACGATCGACGCGATGGGGGTCGACGCCCTCGTCATCCGGCACCGGGCGTCCGGCGCCTGCCACCAGGTCGCCCAGTGGGTCGACGCCAGCGTCATCAACGCCGGGGACGGCACCCACGAGCACCCGACCCAGGCCCTGCTCGACGCCTACACGCTGCGCAACCGGATCGGCGACCTCGACGGCAAGCACGTCGCCATCGTCGGCGACCTCACCCACTCGCGCGTCTTCCGCTCCAACGTCATCACCCTCGGCCGGCTCGGGGCCCGGGTCACCGTCGTCGCGCCGCCCACCCTGATGCCCAGCGGCATCGGCTCGTGGGCGAAGACCGACGGCTTCAGCACGAGCTACGACCTCGACGACGTCCTCGAGGGGGCGGTCGGCGGCGGGGTCGACGCGGTGATGATGCTGCGGGTCCAGCGCGAGCGGATGAGCGGCGGCTACTTCCCGACGGCGCGCGAGTACACGGTCGGCTACGGCCTCACCCGGGCCCGGCTCGAGCGCGTGGTCGAGGCCAACCCCGACATCGCCATCCTCCACCCCGGCCCGATGAACCGCGGCCTCGAGATCGCCGCCGACGCGGCCGACTCCGCGCAGTCCGTCGTCCTCGACCAGGTCTCCGCCGGGGTCGCGGTGCGGATGGCCGTGCTCTACCACCTGCTCTCGGGGCTCTCCGGGGAGGACGCAGCATGACGACCACGCCCAGCCGCGAGCGAGCAACGCCGACAACAGATCCCGCGCTCCCCCACGTTCGCACGACCGTCATCGTCGGCGTCCGTGTCCTCGGCGGCGCGAGCGCCGACATCCTCGTCCGCGACGGGGTCATCGAGCGGGTGGGCCGGGTGTCGCGGGCCGACCGTGCTGAGTTCGGCGCCGACGCACTCGTCGTCGACGCCAACGGCCTGGTCGCCCTCCCCGGGCTCGTCGACCTCCATGTCCACCTGCGCGAACCGGGGCGCGAGGACGCCGAGACGGTGGCCAGCGGCTCGGCGGCGGCTGCCGCCGGCGGCTTCACCGCCGTGCTCGCGATGGCCAACACCAGCCCCGTCACGGACACCGCCGAGGCGGCCGAACGGGTGCTCGACCTCGGGAGGGCGGCCGGCCTCGTCGACGTGCAGCCCGTCGGCGCGGTCACGAAGGGACTCGCGGGGGAGGAGCTCGCCGAGCTCGGCCTGATGGCGCGTTCCCGGGCCCGGGTGCGGGTCTTCTCCGACGACGGGCACTGCATCGACGACGCGCGCGTGATGCGCCGCGCGCTGGAATACGTCAAGGCGTTCGGTGGGGTCGTCTCGCAGCACGCGCAGGACCCGCGCCTCGCCGGGCCGGACGCCTGCTGCCACGAGAGCGAGCTCTCCGGCCGGTTGGGGCTGCCCGGCTGGCCCGGCATCGCCGAGGAGTCCGTCGTCGCCCGCGACGTCTTGCTGGCCCGCCACACCGAGAGTCGCGTCCACATCGCGCACGTGTCGACCGCCGGCACGGTCGAGGTCCTGCGCTGGGCCAAGCGGCAGGGCATCGACGTCACTGCCGAGGTCACCCCGCACCACCTGCTGCTCACCTCCGACCTGCTGTCCGGCTACGACCCCGTCTTCAAGGTCAACCCGCCGCTGCGGCCGCAGGAGGACGTCGAAGCCCTGCGGGCCGGTCTCGCCGACGGCACGATCGACGCCGTCGCCACCGACCACGCACCGCACGCCCGGCACGACAAGGAGCACGCCTTCGTCGACGCGGCCTTCGGGATGCTCGGCCTCGAGACCGCGCTCGCGGTCGTCAGCGAGTCGATGGTGCTGACGGGCCTGCTCGACTGGGAGGGGGTCGCCCGGGTGATGTCGGTCGCGCCGGCCCGCATCGCGCAGCTGCGGGGATCGGGTGGAGTGGCCGCGCACGGTATGCCGTTGACCGCCGGGTCGCCCGCCAACATCACCCTGGTCGACCCGTCCGCCATCACGACCGTCGACCGGGCCACGTCGGTGTCGTTGTCACGCAACAACCCCTGGCACGGGCGCACCCTCACCGGCGCGGTCGTCGGCACCTGGCTGCGCGGTCGCCGCACGTCCGACCCGGGGCGGCCGTCATGAGCCCGTCCCGGACCCCTGTCCCCTCTGCACCCGAAAGAGCACCCGTGAGCGCTCCACTGCCGACCCTCGACCTGCTGCCCGACCGTGGTCCGGCGGTCCTCGTCCTCGAGGACGGTCGGGCCTTCCACGGCGAGGCCTACGGCGCCGTCGGGGAGACCGTCGGCGAGGCGGTGTTCTCGACCGGGATGACGGGCTACCAGGAGACGCTCACCGACCCGAGCTACCACCGGCAGGTCGTCGTGATGACGGCTCCGCACATCGGCAACACCGGTGTCAATGCTGAGGATGCGGAGTCGAACCGGATCTGGGTCGCGGGCTACGTCGTGCGCGACCCGGCCCTGCGCCCGAGCAGCTGGCGCTCCACGAGGTCGCTCGAGGACGCCCTGCGCGACCAGGGCGTCGTCGGCATCAGCGGCATCGACACCCGCGCCCTCACCCGTCACCTGCGCGAGCGGGGCTCGATGCGTGCCGGCATCTTCTCCGGCGACCACCCCACCGATATGCCGCCCCCGTCGACGGCGTCGCTGGCCGACCGGGTGCGCGAGTCACCCCCGATGGCGGGCGCGGCCCTCGCGGCCGAGGTCAGCACGGCCGAGCCCTACGTCGTCGAGGCGGTGGGAGAGAAGCGGTTCACGGTCGCCGCCCTCGACCTCGGGATCAAGGCGATGACGCCACAGCTGTTGTCGCAGCAGGGGATCGAGGTGCACGTGCTGCCGGCGACGACCACCTTCGAGCAGATCCGGGCCTTGCGGCCCGACGGGGTGTTCTTCTCCAACGGCCCGGGCGACCCGTCGACCGCGGACACCGAGGTCGCGCTGCTGCGCCGGGTGCTCGACGCGCGGATACCCTTCTTCGGCATCTGCTTCGGCAACCAGATCCTCGGGCGGGCGCTCGGGTTCGGCACCTTCAAGCTGAAGTACGGCCACCGCGGGATCAACCAGCCGGTGATGGACCGCCGGACGGGCAAGGTCGAGGTGACGGCCCACAACCACGGCTTCGCGGTCGACGCCCCGACCGACCGGGACAGCGACACGGCATACGGGCGGGTGCAGGTCTCGCACGTCTGCCTCAACGACGGTGTCGTGGAGGGCCTCGAGTGCCTCGACGTGCCGGCCTACTCCGTGCAGTACCACCCGGAGGCGGCGGCCGGACCGCACGACGCGGCTTATCTCTTCGACCGGTTCGTCGAGCTCATGCAGCACCACCAGACGCAGCACCACCAGACGCAGCACCACCACCCGAAGGAGGCGCAGGCCTGATGCCCAGACGCGACGACATCAAGAGCGTGCTCGTGATCGGCTCCGGTCCGATCGTCATCGGGCAGGCGTGCGAGTTCGACTACTCCGGCACGCAGGCCTGCCGGGTGCTGCGCGACGAGGGCATCCGGGTCATCCTCGTCAACTCCAACCCGGCGACGATCATGACCGACCCGGAGTTCGCCGACGCG
The DNA here is from genome assembly GCF_025353065.1 of Lapillicoccus sp. Lineage (GTDB taxonomy): Bacteria > Actinomycetota > Actinomycetes > Actinomycetales > Dermatophilaceae > Lapillicoccus. The sequence goes on along the minus strand of NZ_JANXRJ010000319.1, from coordinate 62,116 downwards.
ACCTACGTCGAGCCGATCACGCCCGAGGTCGTCGAGGCGATCATCGCCAAGGAACGGCCCGACGCGGTCCTCGCGACGCTCGGCGGCCAGACCGCCCTCAATACCGCGATCTCGTTGCACGAGAACGGTGTTCTCGAGAAGTACGACTGCCCGCTCATCGGCGCCAACGTGCAGGCGATCCAGCTCGGTGAGGACCGCCAGCTCTTCAAGGGCGTCGTCGAGCGCTGCGGGGGGGAGACCGCGCTCTCCTACATCGCGCACACGATGGAGGAGGTCCTCGCCGGCGCGGAGGCGCTGGGCTACCCCGTCGTCGTCCGCCCGTCCTTCACCATGGGGGGCCTGGGGTCCGGCTTCGCCCACGACGAGGTCGAGCTGCGCCGGATGGCCGGCGCCGGCCTGCAGGCCAGCCCGACCACCGAGGTCCTGCTCGAGGAGTCGATCACCGGCTGGAAGGAGTACGAGCTGGAGGTGATGCGCGACCACGCCGACAACGTCGTGGTCGTCTGCTCCATCGAGAACCTCGACCCCATGGGCGTCCACACCGGCGACTCGATCACAGTCGCCCCGGCCCTCACCCTCACCGACCGCGAGTACCAGCGGCTGCGCGACCTGGCCATCGACATCATCCGCGAGGTCGGCGTCGACACGGGCGGCTGCAACATCCAGTTCGCGGTCAACCCGGCGGACGGCCGGATCATCGTCATCGAGATGAACCCACGGGTCTCGCGCTCGTCGGCCCTGGCCTCCAAGGCGACGGGGTTCCCCATCGCCAAGATCGCGGCCAAGATGGCGATCGGCTACACGCTCGACGAGGTCCCCAACGACATCACGCAGAAGACGCCGGCGTCCTTCGAGCCGAGCCTCGACTACATCGTGGTCAAGGTGCCGCGCTTCGCCTTCGAGAAGTTCCCGGCCGCCGACCCGACGCTCACGACGACGATGAAGTCGGTCGGGGAGGCCATGTCGATCGGTCGCAACTTCACCGAGGCGATGCAGAAGGCGCTGCGGTCGATGGAGCGCAGTGGCGCGACCTTCCACTGGGACGGGCCGACGCCGACCGACGCGGGGAGGCTCGCCGAGCTGCTGGAGCTGGCGGCCGTCCCCACGGACGGGCGCATCGTCACGGTCCAGCAGGCGCTGCGGGCGGGCGGAACCGTCGAGCAGGTCCACGCCGCAACGGGTATCGACCCGTGGTTTCTCGACCAGATCTCGCTCATCAACGCGGTGGCCGACAAGGTCGCGGCCTCCGAGGAGATGACGCCCGCGGTGCTGCGGCTGGCCAAGCGGCACGGCTTCTCCGACGCGCAGATCGCCTCCCTGCGCCGGATGCCGGAGGCGGTCGTGCGTGGCGTGCGGCACGCGCTCGGGGTGCGGCCGGTCTACAAGACCGTCGACACGTGTGCGGCCGAGTTCGCCGCGACGACGCCCTACTACTACTCGACCTACGACGAGGAGACCGAGGTGCTGCCTCGCGAGCGGCCCGCCGTGATCATCCTCGGCTCCGGACCCAACCGGATCGGGCAGGGCGTCGAGTTCGACTACTCCTGCGTCCACGCCTCGTTCGCGTTGCGCGACAAGGGTTTTGACACGATCATGATCAACTGCAACCCCGAGACGGTGTCCACCGACTACGACACCTCGAGCCGGCTCTACTTCGAGCCGCTCACCCTCGAGGACGTCCTCGAGGTCGTGCACGCCGAGCGGCGCGCCGGCCCGATCGCCGGCGTCATCGTCCAGCTCGGCGGGCAGACCCCTCTCGGCCTCGCCCAGGCGCTCAAGGACGCGGGCGTCCCGATCGTCGGCACCTCGCCGGAGGCGATCAACCTCGCCGAGGACCGCGGCGCCTTCGGCCGGGTGCTCGCGGAGGCGGGGCTGCCCGCCCCGCGCTACGGGACGGCATACAGCGCCGAGGAGGCCGTGGCGGTGGCCCGCGAGATCGGCTACCCGGTGCTGGTGCGGCCGTCCTACGTCCTCGGCGGTCGGGGCATGCAGATCGTCTACGACGACGAGACCCTCTCCGGCTACGTCACCCGCGCGACCATCGCCTCGCCGGAGCACCCGGTGCTCGTCGACCGCTTCCTCGACGACGCCATCGAGATCGACGTCGACGCGCTCTACGACGGCGAGGAGATGTATCTCGGCGGGATCATGGAGCACATCGAGGAGGCCGGCATCCACTCCGGCGACAGCTCGTGCACCCTGCCCCCCGTGACCCTCGGGGTCGGTGAGCTCGACCGGGTGCGGGAGTCGACGCTCAAGCTGGCCAAGGGAATCGGCGTGCGCGGCCTGATGAACGTGCAGTTCGCCCTGGCCCAGGACGTGCTCTATGTCCTCGAGGCCAACCCGCGGGCCTCGCGCACCGTCCCCTTCGTCGCGAAGGCCACCGGGGTCGCGATCTCCAAGGCCGCGGCCCGGGTGATGCTCGGAGCGACGATCGCGGAGCTGCGCGTGGAGGGCCTGCTGCCCCCGACGGGTGACGGCGGACGGCTGCCGGCCCACGCGCCGATGTCGGTGAAGGAGGCGATCCTGCCCTTCAAGCGGTTCCGCACCAAGGAGGGCAAGATCGTCGACTCGCTCCTCGGTCCGGAGATGCGCTCCACGGGCGAGGTGATGGGGATCGACCGGGACTTCGGCACCGCGTTCGCGAAGAGCCAGATGAGCTCGGGTGGTCTCCCCGACAGCGGCGCGGTCTTCGTCTCGATCGCCAACCGCCACAAGCGGGCGATGATCTTCCCGGTGAAGCGGCTCGCGGACCTCGGCTTCCAGATCTTCGCCACCACCGGTACGGCAGAAGTGCTGCGCCGCAACGGGATCGAGGCGACGACCGTCCGCAAGATCCGGGAGCGCGACGACTTGCAGGAGGGGGAGAGGACGATCGTGGACCTCATCAACGACGGCGAGATCCAGATGGTCGTCAACACGCCGACCGGCCAGTCAGAGCGGGCCGACGGCTACGAGATCCGAGCCGCGACGATCGGCGCCGACAAGCCGATCATCACCACGGTGCAGGAGCTCTGGGCCGCGGTGCAGGGGATCGAGGCGCGGCGAACGGGTGAGCTGCGGGTCAAGTCGCTGCAGGACCACGCCCGGGACCTCGACCTCTTCGGGGTGCGGGCAGGCACCCGATGAGCGCCATCCCCAACGCGGGCGTCACGCAGGTCGCCGGCGAGCTGATCGCGACCAGGCGGGTCGGGGCCTACCACCACCTCACCCTCGTCGCCCCCGGGGTCGCCGAGCTGGCGCGGCCGGGGCAGTTCGTGGCGCTCGCCGTCGGCGGCAGCACCTCGGCCAACCTGCTGCGCCGCTGCTTCTCGATCCACCGGGTCAGCCCCAGCGGCACCTACGGCGGCACCGTGGAGCTCGTGCTGGCGGCCGCCGGTCCGGGATCGACGTGGATCACCGAGCTGCCGTTGCACGGCCAGGTCGACGTCGTCGGCCCGCTGGGTCGGCCCTTCCCGCTGCCCAACGAGCCCGTCGCGTGCGTCCTCGTGGGCGGGGGCTACGGCAGTGCCCCCTTGTTCTGGCTCGCCGAGCACCTGCGCGAACGCGGCTGCCACGTCGAGATGGTGCTCGGTGCCGCGTCGGAGGACCGGCTCTTCGGAGCCGCCCTGGCCCGTCGGTCGGCTGACGGCGTCACCGTGACGACCGACGACGGGTCCGCGGGCACTCAGGGGTGGGTGAGCGACGTGCTGCCAGAGGTGATCCGGCGCACGGGAGCGGCCGTGGTCTACGGTTGCGGACCGATGGGCATGCTGCGCTCGATCACCGAGGTCGCCACCCGTGAGGGCGCCGTGGCCCAGGTCGCCGTCGAGGAGGCGATGGCGTGCGGGATCGGGGTCTGCATGACCTGCGTCATGCCGGTCGTCGGCAACGACGGCCGCACGCGGATGGTGCGCTCCTGCGTCGAGGGCCCGGTCTTCCGGGGCGACCGGGTGCGCTGGGACGCGTTCGCCGACGGCTACTGCGTGGTCCCGGAGGACGCCGTCGGCGCCCCGCCGGCGAGCGGAGGCCACTGATGGTGGACATGTCGGTGACCCTCGCGGAGGCCCACCTGCCCAACCCCCTGATGACGGCATCCGGGTGCGCGGCCAACGGCAAGGAGCTGAGCCGGTTCTTCGACGTCGCGGGGCTCGGCGCGTTCGTGACCAAGTCGGTGATGTCCGCGCCACGTTCCGGTCGCGGGACCCCGCGGATGGCCGAGACCCCCTCGGGGATGCTCAACTCCATCGGTCTGCAGGGCCCCGGCATCGACGCGTTCGTCGAGGAGGACCTCGCCTGGCTCAAGTCGGCGGGGGCGCGGGCTCTGGTGTCCATCGCCGGGTCCTCGAGCGGTGAGTTCGCGGACGTCGCCGCGGCCCTGCGCAACAGTGACTCCTTCGGCGCGGTCGTCGGGGTCGAGGTCAACATCTCCTGCCCCAACGTCGCCAACCGCGGCCTCGTCTTCGCCTGCGACCCGCTCGCCTCGGCGAAGGTCGTGGCCCTGGTGCGTGAGCAGCTGCCCCGGGACATCCCCATCTTCGCCAAGCTCAGCCCCGACGTCACCGACATCTCCGGCATCGCCGCAGCCTGCGTCAAGGCGGGCGCGTCGGGCCTGACGATGATCAACACGCTGCTCGGCATAGCGATCGACACCGACCGGATGCGTCCGCAGCTCGGCGGGATCACGGGCGGTCTCTCCGGGCCGGCGATCCGCCCTGTCGCCGTCCGCGCCATCTGGCAGGTGCGCGCGGCCATGGACCAGGGCCGTTTCCGGGCCGTCCCGATCATCGGGGTCGGGGGAGTGCGCACCGGCCGCGACGCCCTCGAGCTGGTGGCCGCAGGAGCCAGCGCGGTGCAGGTCGGCACCGCGACCTTCAACGACCCCACCGCGCCGATGCGCGTCCTCGGCGAGCTGGAGGCACTGCTCGAGGCCAAGGGGTATGCCGCGTTCACCGAGGTCATCGGCATCGCCCACGGGCAGTGACCGGATCCGACCTCACGAAACCTGTTGAGAGAGAGCCCTGCGGATGACGGCTAGCCCTATGACCACCCCCTTCGGGGTCCGGCTGCGCGCGGCGATGGACGACCTCGGCCCGCTGTGTGCCGGGCTCGATCCCCACCGCGCCCTCGTCGAGTCCTGGGGGCTGGACTACTCCGTCGCCGGCCTCGAGCGCTTCGCGATGACGTGCGTCGAGGCCTTCGGGGGGCACGTCGCGGTCGTCAAGCCGCAGTCCGCGTTCTTCGAGGTCTTCGGCTCTCCCGGCATCCGCGTCCTCGAGCAGGCGATGGCCCGGCTCCGGGCCGCAGGGACCCTCGTCCTGCTCGACGCCAAGCGCGGCGACATCGGCTCGACGATGCTGGCCTATGCCGAGGCCTACCTCGGCAAGGACAGCCCGGTCGCGGCCGACGCGGTGACCGTGAGCCCGTTCCTCGGCTACGGCTCCCTGCGCCCCGCGCTCGACCTCGCCGAGAGCACCGGCCGCGGCGTCTTCGTCCTGGCCCTGACCTCGAACCCCGAGGGGCCGCAGGTGCAGCACGCCGTCCTCGACGGCCGGTCGGTCGCCGCGTCGATCCTCGACGGAGCCGCCGCGGACAACGCCGCAGCGGTCGCGCGAGGTGAGCTCGGCTCGGTCGGCGTGGTCATCGGGGCCACCGTCGGCACCGCGGTCCAGGACCTCGGGCTCGACCTCGTGGCGGCAGGGACCCCGGTCCTCGCGCCGGGGTTCGGCGCCCAGGGCGGCAGCGCCGACAGCATCCGCGCCGTCTTCGGCGCCGCCCTCCCCCACGTGCTCGCGAGCAGCAGCCGCGAGGTCCTCTCGGCCGGCCCCGACGTCGCGAGGCTGCGGGCGGCCGCCGTCGACACGGCATACCGGCTGCGGGAGCTGCTCGCCGACTGAGCCCGAGGCCCTTGCGTCCGCACCGAAACGACACCGGTATGCCGTCGGCGCGGACGTCCTGTGCACTGGTCGGCCCCATCTGCATGTATTCTGCATGCATGGTCGCTCTACAGATCCGAGACGTGCCGGATGATGTCCGTCGCGTCCTCGCTGCCGGGGCAGCGGCCCGGGGTCAGTCGCTCCAGGCCTATCTCCTGGCCGTGCTCACGGCGGAGGCTCGGCGGACCGGCAACCTCACCCTGCTGGGACGGTTCACCGGGCGCGTCGACGGGACCTGGATCTCCTCGGCCGACCCTGCGCTCACCCTTGACCCCATCCGCGCCGAGCGGGAGGCGTCTCTGACGAAGCTGACCCCGCCGTCGCTCCCATCGTGATCGTCATCGACGCCTCGGCGTTCACCAATGCGCTCACGGACGACGGACCCGTCGGTGAGAAGTGCCGGACGCTGCTCGCCGACGATCCGCACTGGGTGGCGCCCGAGCACCTCGTGGTCGAGGTCTTCTCGGCCGTCCGGGGGCGCTGGCTTGGTGGGCAGCTGGACGACAGGCGGGCCCTCGACGCGCTCGCGGCGGTGTCGGAGGCGGCGCTCGACCTCGTCGAAACCGCGCCGCTGTTGCCGCGGATGTGGGAGCTGCGGGCCAACTTGACGGGCTACGACGCCTCCTACGTCGCGGTCGCGGAGGCCGTTCAGGCCGCCCTGGTCACGTGCGACGCGCGCCTGACCCGGGCGCCCGGCCTGGCGTGCGAGATCCGACTGGGTCTGCCGCCTGCGTGACTGCGATCCGCGTGGTGGTGCGGGAGCCAGGGGGAAGGTAGGTGGAATCATCTCTCAACTGGGGAACGAGAGCTCAGCTTCTGTGGTGACGGCGGGGTCCGCGACGGCGAGCGCACACCGCTGGGCACCTGACCACTTCTGTAGCGGCGCGCAGCGGCAGCACGTTGACGACCCGTCGTTGCACCGGTCGTGACCACTCGGTAGGTTCGTCGCTGACCGACCTGTGCGGTCTCCCGCCCCGGTCGACTCCGCCTGCGCGCCAGCGCCAGCGCCATGGTCCCCGACCGAAGCGGAGCCGATGGGTTCAGACACCAGCCCCAGCACCGCCCGAGGAGTTCCGACGTGGCCCTACCCCCGCTGACCCCGGAGCAACGCACCGCCGCTCTGGAGAAGGCCGCCGTGGCCCGTCGCGAGCGTGCCGCGGTGAAGAACCGGCTGAAGTACTCCCAGGGCTCGCTGGCCGAGGTGATCACCCTCGGCAAGGACGACGACGTCATCGGCAAGATGAAGGTCTCGGCCCTGCTGGAGTCGATGCCCGGGGTCGGGCGCGTGCGTGCCCGCCAGATCATGGAGGAGATCGGCATCTCCGAGTCGCGCCGGGTCCGCGGCCTCGGCACCAACCAGGCGGCGGCGCTGATCACCCGCTTCGACGCCGGCTCCGCGCGGGCGTGACGACCGGACGGCTGACCGTCCTCGCCGGACCCACCGCCGTCGGGAAGGGGACGGTCGCGGCATACGTCCGCCGGTTCTTCCCCCAGGTCTGGCTGTCGGTCTCCATGACCACCCGTCGGCCCCGTCCGGCCGAGATCGACGGGGTGCACTACCACTTCGTCGACGACGCGGAGTTCGACCGGCTCGTCAGCGCAGGCGAGTTCCTCGAGTATGCCGTCGTGCACGGCCGGGCGAAGTACGGCACCCCGCGCGCTCCGCTGGAGCGCGCTCTGCGCGAAGGCCAGCTCGCGCTGCTGGAGATCGACCTGCAAGGGGCCCGGCAGGTGCGCGCGACGATGCCCGAGGCGTTGTTCGTCTTCCTCGAGCCGCCGTCGTGGGAGGAGCTCGTCCGACGGCTGGTCGGCCGCGGCACCGAGACGTCGGTCGAGCGCGAGGTCCGGCTCGAGACCGCGCGGCGCGAGCTGGCCTCCGTCTCGGAGTTCGACGAGGTCATCGTCAACGACGATGTACGCCGGGCGAGCGAACACCTCGTATCATTGATGAGTTCGCGTCAGCGAGACGCTTGACGCTGCCCCCAAGATGCCACGAGTGGTCCGGGCACGAGAACGACGAGATCGACGAGAACCACAGAATCGAGAGCGCACCCATGTCCGGAACCGTCGCGAACCCCATCGGGATCACCAACCCGCCGATCGACGACCTCCTCAAGGTGGCCGACAGCAAGTACGCCCTGGTGATCTACTCCGCCAAGCGCGCCCGTCAGATCAACGCCTACTACGCCCAGCTGCAGGAGGGCCTGCTCGACTACGTCGGCCCGCTCGTCGAGACCGCGGTCCACGAGAAGCCGCTCTCGATCGCCCTGCGCGAGATCAACCAGGGCCTGCTCACCTCGCAGGTCACCGAGGGCTGAGCGTTAGCCTCTCCCTCGTGAGCAACGTCGTCCTCGGTGTCGGCGGCGGCATCGCGGCCTACAAGGTCGCCTCGCTGCTGCGCCTCTTCACCGAGCACGGCCACGACGTCACGGTCGTCCCGACAGCCTCCGCCCTGCAGTTCGTCGGGGCACCGACCTGGTCGGCGCTGTCGGGCAAGCCGGTGGCCACGGACGTCTGGAGCGACGTGGCGCGGGTGCCGCACGTCCGGATCGGCCAGCAGGCCGACCTCGTCGTCGTGGCGCCCGCGACGGCCGACCTCATCGCCCGCGCCGCTGCCGGGATGGCCGACGACCTGCTCACGACGACGCTCCTCACGGCCAGCTGCCCGGTGGTGTTCGCGCCGGCGATGCACACCGAGATGTGGCTCCATCCCGCGACGCAGGCCAACGTCGCCACGCTCGTCGGGCGCGGCGTCCACGTCATCCCCCCGGCCTCGGGCCGGCTCACGGGCGCGGACACCGGCCCGGGCCGACTCCCCGAGCCCGGCGACCTGTATGCCGCGTGCCTGCACCTGCTCGAGTCCGCCGCCCCCGCCGCCCCCTCACGCGGGGTTCTGGCGGGGCGTCACGTCGTCGTGAGCGCCGGCGGGACCCGCGAACCGCTCGACCCGGTGCGCTTCCTCGGCAACCGCTCGTCGGGCAAGCAGGGCTACGCGCTGGCCGCGGTGGCCGCCGCGCGGGGGGCCCGGGTGACCCTCGTCAGCGCCAACGTGACCCTCCCCGTGCCAGCCGGCGTCGACGTCGTCGAGGTCGGCACCGCCATCGAGCTCCAGGACGCCGTCACCCGCGCCGCGAAGGACGCCGACGTCGTCGTCATGGCCGCCGCGGTCGCCGACTTCCGGCCGAGGACGGTGGCGTCGTCCAAGATCAAGAAGACGCACGCGGAGACGGTCGCCGGGCCCGACGAGTCGGCGCCGACCATCGAGCTCGTCCGCAACCCCGACATCCTCGCCGGCCTCGTGCAGGCACGCGGCGACCGGGCACGCGGCGACCGGCTGCGGCCGATCGTCGTCGGGTTCGCCGCCGAGACCGGTGATGCCGCCGGCTCGGTCCTCGACCTGGCCCGCGAGAAGCTCGTCCGCAAGGGCTGCGACCTCCTGGTCGCCAACGAGGTGGGCGACGGCGTCGCGTTCGGCACCGACACCAACACGGTCCACCTGTTCTACCGTCCCGGGCTGGCCGGTGCGCCCGGAGAACGAACCGCCGGTCCCGCTCCCAAGGAGGCCATCGCGGCCGTGGTGTGGGACGGGATCCAGCCGCTGCTCTGAGTCCGCATAGATTCTGCGGCGGCCGGTGGCCGCCCCCGTTCCCGCCCTTCCCGCCGTGCCCGCTCTCCCCCCGTCCGTCCGAGCCCCCCGCCCCCCATGCCAGGAGAAGAAGTTGTCCGCACGCCTGTTCACGTCCGAGTCCGTCACCGAGGGTCACCCGGACAAGATCTGCGACCAGATCAGCGACTCCATCCTCGATGCGATGCTCGAGCAGGATCCGGGCAGCCGCGTCGCCGTCGAGACGATGGTCACGACCGGGCTCGTCCACGTCGCCGGTGAGGTGACGACGGAGGCCTACGTCGAGATCCCCAAGATCGTCCGGGAGACGATCCTCGGCATCGGCTACGACTCGTCGACCAAGGGCTTCGACGGGGCCTCCTGCGGGGTGGAGGTCTCCATCGGCCAGCAGTCGTCGGACATCGCGCAGGGCGTCGACACGGCATACGAGAACCGGACGGGTGGCATCGACCCGCTCGACAAGCAGGGCGCCGGCGACCAGGGCCTGATGTTCGGCTACGCGTGCGGCGACACGGCCGAGCTCATGCCGCTGCCGATCCACCTCGCGCACCGCCTCGCAGAGCGGCTCACCGCGGTCCGCAAGAGCGGTGACGTCGCCTACCTGCGGCCCGACGGCAAGACCCAGGTGACCATCGCCTACGACGGCGACAAGGCCGTCAAGCTCGACACCGTCGTCCTGTCCACCCAGCATGCCGCCGACATCTCGCTCGAGGGCCTGCTGCAGCCCGACATCCTCGAGCACGTGATCAAGCCGGTGCTCGCCGAGCTGCTCGAGGGCGGTTCCGACCTCGACGTGTCGGACTACCGCACCCTGATCAACCCCACCGGCCGGTTCGAGATCGGCGGCCCGATGGGCGACGCCGGCCTCACCGGTCGCAAGATCATCGTCGACACCTACGGGGGCATGGCCCGGCACGGTGGCGGCGCCTTCTCCGGCAAGGACCCGAGCAAGGTCGACCGCTCGGCCGCCTACGCGATGCGGTGGGTCGCCAAGAACATCGTCGCCGCCGGGCTCGCCGGCCGCTGCGAGATCCAGGTCGCGTACGCCATCGGCGCGTCCAAGCCGGTGGGCCTCTACGTCGAGACCTTCGGCACCGAGACGGCGCCCGTCGACAAGATCCAGTCGGCCATCCAGTCGGTCTTCGACCTGCGTCCCGGCGCGATCATCGACCAGCTCGACCTGCTCCGCCCGATCTACAAGGCGACGGCCGCCTACGGACACTTCGGTCGGATCTCCCTCGACGGCGTCGCCAACGCCTTCCCGTGGGAGCAGACGACCCGCATCGAGGCGCTCCAGGCCGCGGTCCGCGGCTGAGTCCCTTCTCCCGCCTCCGGATTGGGGTGAGAACGCGTCTTCGAGAGCGCGGTTTCACCTCAATCCGGGGGTCGGCCGGATGTCCGAGGTGTCTGTGAGACTGGCGCCGTGACGCACGAGGCCGCGGGGCTCTTCGAGGCACCGGCCAGCACGGCCGCCGCCCGGTCCCGCACGCCTGCTGCGCCCCTCACGAGCTCCGCGCCAATGGCTCGCGCGGGTGTCGCCGCTGTCGTCGTCGACACCGGTCTGCCGCACCTCGACCGCATCTTCGAGTACGCCGTGCCACCCGAGATGGACGCCGGCGCCGTCCCCGGAGCCCGGGTGCGGATCCGCTTCGCCGGGCGCGACCTCGACGGCTTCGTCGTCGAGCGACGCGAGCAGCCCGAGCACGGCGGGCGGCTCGCGGAGCTGCGGCGCGTCGTCAGCCCGGAACCCGTCCTCACCCCCGAGGTCCTCGCGGCCGCCCGCGCCATCGCCGACCGGTATGCCGGTACCCTCGGCGACGTCCTGCGGCTCGCCGTCCCCAAGCGGCACGCCGGGGCCGAGAAGGCGCTCGCGCTCGAGGCGTCCCCTCCGCAGGTGGAGCTGCCCGAGCCGGGGCCGTGGGCGGCATACCCGGCGGGGGGGTCGTTCCTGCGCCGGGTGGTCGCGGGCGAGGCGCCGGCCGCCTCCTGGCTCGCACTGCCGGGACAGCCGCCCGAGCGCGACTGGCCGCGGGCGCTGGCGGTCGCCGCGGGCACGGCGCTGGCGGCAGGACGCGGCTGCGTCGTCGTCGTGCCCGACCACCGCGACGTCGACCGGGTGGACGCCGAGCTGACCCAGCTGCTCGGCCGAGGTGCCCATGTGCGACTGACCGCCGACCAGGGCCCGCAGGCGCGCTACACCGCCTGGCTGAAGGTGCTGCGCGGCCACGTGGGGTGCGTTGTCGGCACACGGGCGGCCGCGTTCGCGCCGGTGCACGACCTCGGCCTCGTGGCCTGGTGGGACGACGGCGACGACCTGCTGGACGAGCCGCGGGCGCCCTACCCCCACGTCCGCGAGGTCCTGCGCGAACGCGCCCGACGCGCCGGTGCCGCAGCACTGAGCGGGGGCTTCGCGCGCAGCGTGCCGTTGGAGCTGGAGGTCCGCGAGGGGCGGGCGGTCGCCGTCGTGGCGACGGCCAGGGAGGTCCGTGCCGCGGCCCCCCGGGTGGTCGTCGCCGGGGACGACGTCGAGGTCGAGCGCGACGGCCCGACGGCGCGGGCCCACCTGCCGTCGGTCGCCTGGCGCACCGCCAAGGCGGCCCTCGAGCGCGGGCCGGTGCTCATCCAGGTGCCGCGCCGCGGGTACCTCCCCTCGTTGACGTGTCAACACTGTCGCGAGCCGGCGCGCTGTCCGCGGTGCCACGGGCCGATGGGCCAGGCTGCGCCCGGGACTCCGCCGCGCTGTCGGTGGTGCGGTGCGACCTACGGTCCCGAGGGGTTCACCTGTCCCCACTGCGAAGGTCGGTCGCTGCGCTCGACCGTCGTCGGAGCGCGACGCACCGCCGAGGAGCTCGGTCGGGCCTTCCCCGGCGTGCCCGTGCGGACGTCCGGGTCGGGCGAGGTCCTGGCGGCCGTGGGGTCCGAGCCGGCGCTCGTCATCGCGACGCCGGGGGCCGAGCCCGTCGCCGAGGGCCGGTATGCCGCGTGCCTCCTCCTTGACGCCTGGGCCCTGCTCGACCGAGCCGCGCTCGACGCCTCGATCGAGGCGATGCGCCGGTGGACCGCGGCGGCTGCCCTGACCCGGGGTGTCGCCGAGGGCGGCATCGTGGTGCTCGCGGGCGCGCCGGGTCATACGACGATCCCGGCCGTCGAGGCCCTCGTGCGTTGGGACCCGGCCTGGCTGGCCGGTCGCGAGCTCGACGACCGCACCGAGCTGGGCCTGCCACCCGCGGTGACCCTCGCGCAGCTCGTCGGCGAGCGCGCGGTCGTGCAGGCCTCGATCGACGGCCTCGACGAGGCGCAGCTGCAGGGCGTCGAGCGGCTGGGGCCGTTGCCGTTCCGAGGCGGTCGGGCTGGGGCCGGACGGGCCGGCTCCCGGGCCGATTCCCGGGGCGGCGCCGACCAGTGGGGGAGCGGTCCTGGCGCCGAACGGCCGGGTGGCCGTCCCGGCGGGGGGACGCTCGTCCAGGTCCTGCTGAGGGCGCCGCTCGCCCGAGCGCCCGGCCTTGCCCGGTCCCTGGCCGCCGTCCGCGCCGGACGCAGCGCCCGCAAGGAGCCCGAGTCGCTCCAGGTCCGGATGGACCCCGTCGACGGTATGGGCTGAGCCGGGCCACCACCGTTGCGCCCGCGTGGATGTCTGGTCCAGCCAGCGTTGACGCGGACGTTGCCGGGCTGGCCCCCGTTTGCGTCCGCGGCAACGCCTGCTCCAGCGAGCGCTGACGCGGACGTTACGGGGGAGAAGGTCAGTCGTCGGGCGAGACCCGACCTCGGGCGGCCTTGGTGCCGGCCCGCCGCTTCTTGCCCGCGAGCCGCCGCCGCTGCGAGCCGAGCGTGGGCCTGGTGGCCCGACGCGGCGGAGGCGGGGGAGCGGCCGCCTCGCGGAGCATCGCCACCAGACGCTCGCGGGCCGCCGACCGGTTCTGCCGTTGCGACCGCTGCTCGGAGGCGGCGATGGCGATGTCCTCGCCGACGAGCCGGGGAGCGAGTGCGTTGAGGAGGCGTTCGCGGGTGGCCGACGGCAGGGCGAGGACCGCGATCGACGTGCTCGGCCGGAAGACCAGCTCGACCCGGCTGTCGGTCGTGTTGACGCCCTGCCCGCCGGGGCCGGACGAGCGCGAGAACCGTTCGAGCAGCTCGCTGGCGGGGATGACGAGGCCCGAGCGCAGACCGGGACCAGCTGGGACGACGAGGTCGCCTCCGGGCCGGGACCGCGGCGTCGGTTCGAGGCTCATCTCCTCAGTTTAGGGCGGCCCGTGCGAGCCACCTCCCCAACAGGTGCTTGACAGGTCGGTCAGCCCGACGGCATACTCCCCAACGTGTCTTTGGCGGATCCCTCCCCTGCTCAGGTCGACCGACTGCGGTCCGTCGCCCACCCGGTGCGGCTCGAGATGCTCTCGCTGCTCACGGGCGCGACCCTGAGCGCGGCCGAGGTGGCCCGCGAGCTCGACATCACCCAGGCCAACGCGTCCTACCACCTGCGCCGCCTGCTGACCGCGGGCCTGCTCGTCATCGACGGCGAGGAGAAGGTCAACGGCGGCACGGCGAAGAAGTACCGCCACCCGTGGGACGTCGAGCCGGATGCCGAGGGCCCGGCGACCGAGGTCGACCGGCTCGCGGAGGTGCAGGTCATGGCCGACGCGGTCCCGCGCCGCTTCCGGAAGCGGCTGCGGGGCGCGGAGGGGGCACCGGAACCCACCTTCTTCTCCGACATCGACACCTGGGTCGAGCCGGAGATATGGGAGGAGGCGATGGCGCTCGCCCGGCAGGCCTCGTATCTCCTGCACGCGAACGCCAGACCGCCGCGCACCGAGGGCACCCTCCGCGCGACGATGTCCATCGCCGTCTTCCGGATGGAGGAGGGCCGGTGAGACTGCGCGACTCCCTCGGAGCGCTGGGGGACCGGCGTTTCGCGTGGTACTTCTCGGCCCGCACGATCTCCACCGCGGGGTCCTCGATGGCACCTGTGGCGCTGACCTTCGCGATCCTCGAGCTCACCGGGTCGGCCGGCGCCCTCGCCCAGGTGCTCGCCGCACGGACGGCGGCGATGGTCGTCTTCCTCTTGGTCGGAGGTGTGGTCTCCGACCGGATGTCGCGCACCACCGTGATGCAGGTGTCGCACGCCCTGACCTTCCTCACCCAGGGTCTGGCGGCCGCGCTGTTCGTCACGGGCCGGGCCGAACTCGGTGCCATCATCGCCATCGAGGCGGTCAACGGCGCCGTCTCCGCGTTCACCATGCCGGCGATGATGGGCATCGTCCCGCTCGTCGTCGACCGCTCCCGGCTCCAGCAGGCCAACGCACTGCTCTCCTTCAGCCGAAGCGGCCTGGCGATCATCGGCCCCTCGATCGCCGGCGTCCTCGTCGTGACCGTCGGCGCCGGCTGGGCGCTCGCGGCCGACTCGTTCGCCTACGTGCTGGCGATCCTCTGTCTCCTCGGCGTCCGGCTGCCCGGTCGGGTGCACGACGTCTCCGTCCCGCGTCCGTCGATGATCGCCGACCTCCGCGAGGGCTGGGGCGAGTTCACCTCCCGCACCTGGCTCTGGCTCATCGTCGTCGTCTTCGGCGTCATCAACGCGATCCAGGCCGGCGCCCTCAGCGTGCTCGGCCCGCTCATCGCCACCCGCGTACCCGCCCTCGGCGTCAACGGCTGGGCCCTGGCCCTCAGCGCCGAGGCCGCCGGCACGGTCGTGATGACCCTGTTCATGCTGCGGCTGAGCTTCCGCTTCCCGCTGCGCGCCGGGATGATCGGCATCGCCGCCATCGCCGTCCCGATCGGCCTGCTCGGGGTGGCCCCCACGACGCTGCCGCTCGTCGTGGCGATGGTCGTCGCGGGCGCCGGCACCGAGGTCTTCGGCGTGGGGTGGAGCACCGCGTTGCACGAACACATCCCGGAGGAGGTGCTCTCCCGGGTCTCCAGCTACGACATGCTGGGATCCATCGTGGCCATCCCCGTGGGCACCCTCGCCTTCGGCGCGCTCGCCGCTCTCGTCGACGTCAGGACCCTCTTGGTGGTCAGTGCCGTCACGTATGCCGCCATCGCCCTCGGCACGACCCTCTCGCGGTCCGTCCGCACCCTCGAGCGGTCCGTCCGCCAGCCCGTCGGCTGACGGACCCCGCCGGTCGGTGCGGCGCGGCCGGTGGGTGAGCAGGACGGCATACCGGCGCGGCCTAGACTGACGCGCGCCACAACGCCCCACCCGGCTCATCCCGTTTCCGCCACGTCCCGTCCCGTCCTGCAGGAGTCCCCACCCGTGTCGATCACCGACATCCGTCTGTTCGGCGATCCGATCCTGCGCACCCCCGCGCTCGAGGTCGTCGACTTCGACAAGGAGCTGCAGCGGCTGGTCGCCGACCTCACCGACACGATGCTCGCGGCGCCGGGTCGGGGTCTGGCGGCCCCCCAGCTCGGGGTGGGGCTGCGGGTCTTCACCTACTTCGTCGACGAGGTCGTCGGGCACCTCGTCAACCCGCGGCTCGAGCTGTCGCCGGAGCTGCAGCTCGGACCGGAGGGGTGCCTGTCGTTCCCCGGCCTGACGTACGACACCTCCCGGGCGCTGCGCGTCGTGGCCTCCGGCTTCGACATGCACGGCGAGCCGGTCCGGCTCGAGGGGTCCGACCTGCTGGCCCGGTGCATCCAGCACGAGACCGATCACCTCGACGGCATCCTCTTCATCGACCGGCTCGACCCCGAGCAGCGCCGGTTGGCGATGCGGGCGATCCGCGAGTCGGACTGGGGTGGCCCCGCGCCCCTGGTCAAGGTGAGTCCGCACGGGAGCTTCGGGCGGGGCCTCTAACGTGCGCCTCGTCCTCGCCGGGACGCCGGCGGTCGCGGTGCCGGCTCTCGAGGCGCTCGCGGCGTCGAGCCACGAGGTCGTCGGCGTCGTCACCCGCCCGGACGCGCCCGCCGGTCGTGGGCGGTCGCTCGTCGCCTCACCGGTGCGACAGCGGGCCGAGGCGCTCGGGGTGCCGGTGCTCACGCCGAAGAGCCCGCGGGACCCGGATTTCCAGAGCGACCTGCGTGACCTCGCTCCCGACGTCTGCCCGGTGGTCGCCTACGGCGCGCTCATCCCGAGGAGCGCCCTCGACATCCCGGTGCACGGCTGGGTCAACCTGCACTTCTCTCTCCTCCCGGCCTGGCGGGGCGCGGCTCCGGTGCAGCACGCCGTCATGGCGGGGGACGAGGTCACCGGGGCGAGCACCTTCCTCATCGAGGAGGGGCTCGACACAGGGCCGGTCTTCGGCACGATGACCGAGACGATCCGCGCCGACGACACCAGCGGCGCCCTGCTCGCCCGGCTCGCGCTCGCGGGGGCCGGCCTGCTCGTCGCGACGATGGACGGCATCGCGAGCGGAGAGCTCGTGGCCCGCCCCCAGCCGGCGGACGGTGTGTCCCTCGCGCCCAAGATCTCGGTCGAGGACGCCCGGATCGACTGGGAGCGGCCGGCGTTCGCGATCGACCGGCTGGTGCGGGGGTGCACGCCGGCGCCGGGTGCGTGGACGACCTTCCGGGGTGAACGGCTCAAGGTCCTCCCCGTGTCGTTGGCGCCCGATCTGACCGAAACTCTGACTGCTGGAACGGTTCTCGTGACCAAGAAGTCGGTATGCGTGGGGACTGGCGCAGGTGCGGTCCAGCTCGGGATCGTCCAGGCGGACGGCAAGAAACCGATGCCGGCCGCCGACTGGGCACGCGGGCTGCGGATCGACTCCGGCGAACGGCTCGGCGATGTCTGACGAGCGCCGCGACCGCGGGCGGTCCCGTGACGACGGCGGCGCCGGACGCAAGGGGTCCGACGGGCGGCGTGCCGACGGGGGCTCGGTCCAGCGACCGGCCGACCGCTCGCGGCACACCGATGCGACGCGGCTCGCGGCATACACCGTCATGCGCGCGGTCTCGGACGGTGCCTACGCCAACCTCGAGCTGCCGAAACAGCTGCGTGAGAAGGGAATCCGCGGTCGGGACGCTGCCTTCGCGACCGAGCTCGTCTACGGCGCCACGCGCATGCGTGGTCTCTACGACCCCGTCATCGCCCTCGCCTCGGGCCGTGGCGTCGAGGCGATCGACGCCAATGTCCTCGACACCCTTCGGCTCGGCGTCCACCAGCTGCTCGGGATGCGGGTGCCGGTGCACGCGGCCGTCGACGAGACGGTCGCCCTCGCCCGGCAGGTCAACGGGATCGGTGCGTCGGGGTTCGTCAACGCCGTGATGCGGCGGGTGTCCGAGCGCGACCGCGACGCGTGGCTGACCCACGTCGTCCCGGAGGGGCTCGAGCCCACCGCTGCGCGGGCGATCCGCACGAGCCACCCTGAGTGGATCGTCCGGGCCCTGCGTGCCGCCCTCCTCGGCCACGGCGCGGCCACGGCCGACACCGTGGACGCCGAGCTCGACGCCCTGCTCGCGGCCGACAACGCGCCGGCTCGGGTCACGCTCGTGGCCCGGCCCGGGCTCTCGAGCATCGACGAGCTGCTCGAGGCCGGAGGCGAGCGCGGCCGGCTGGCGCGGACGGCGGTAGTGCTCGACGAGGGTGACCCCGGAGCCATCCGGGCGGTGCGAGAGGGGCGAGCGGCCGTGCAGGACGAGGGTTCTCAGCTCGTCGCGCTCGCCGTCGCCGCAGCAGAGGTGGAGCGCGAGGACGGTTCGGGGAGCGAGGAGTGGCTCGACCTGTGCGCCGGGCCCGGCGGGAAGGCCGGGCTGCTCGCAGGGCTCGCCCTGCTGCGTGGGGCCGGGCTGGTGGCCAACGAGGTGAGCGACCACCGGGCCGAGCTCGTGCGGCATACCCTGGCGCCGGCCATCGCGGACGGCGGCGACGGCCAGATCACCGTCCGGGTCGGGGACGGCCGGGAGATCGGCGCTGACGAACCCGACTCCTACGACAGGGTGCTCATCGATGCGCCGTGCACGGGACTCGGAGCGTTGCGCCGGCGGCCGGAGGCCCGCTGGCGCCGGCAGCCCGCCGACGTCGTGGCGCTCGCCAGCCTCCAGCGGGAGCTGCTCGCCAGCGGCATCGACGCCACCCGCCCGGGCGGCGTCATCGCCTATGCGACCTGCAGCCCCCACCTCAACGAGACCCGTTTCGTCGTCCTCGACGTCGTGAAGGAGCGCGACGACGTGGAGGTCGTGGATGCCCGCTCCCTCTTTGCACGTCCCGACGGCAGCCCCGTGTCCGACCTCGGCGACGGGCCGTTCGTCCAGCTCTGGCCGCACCGGCACGGCACCGATGCGATGTTCTTCGCGCTGCTGCGCAAGCGCTGACGAGGCGTCGACCGGCGAGCGTGACGCACCGTCGCCATCTCAAGACCCCGCTTGTTGCTCCGAGGGTGCCCGAACCTGACCGGAATGTCGTAAGAACGGGCCCGGCAGAAGCAAGAAGCGGGGGTGGTGGGGGGGTGCACGAGGCGATCTGACGCCCGTTTTGTGAGGTTGCTCTCCTCCCCTGCAGGATGCGGGACGGGCCTTGCCGTGTGACGGTCTTGGGACTCCTTACCCCGCGTAACTTCCGTGCCGTCGGCTCGTTGGGCAAGGACCGCGACAGGAGGTCTGTCGCGCATCGCCACGGAGCGAGGGGTTCAGATGACCACGACGGCACACGATCGACACGACCAGCAGGGTCGCGAGGTGCAGGCCGAGCAGGCCGGACAGACAGGGCTGAAGCGGCGCACCTTCGTCGGCTTCGTCCTCGGCGGCGCCACCCTCGCGGTCGCCGCCGATCTGAGCGTGGGGGCGGCGCCGGCCCAGGCCGCGATCCCCTCACCGCCGCAGATCGCCGAGACCTACGACCTGGGTGACCTCCAGACCCAGTCCGCCCTCCCGACGTCGGCGCTGATCACGATCACGGTCGACAGCCAGGGGATCGCGCACTTTGCCATCCCGAGGGCCGAGGTCGGTCAGGGCATCACCACGGCCGCGGCGATGATCATCGCGGAGGAGCTCGCCGTGTCCGTCGACAAGGTGGACGTCACCCTGGCACCGGCCCGCCCCGAGCTGATCTTCAACCAGCTGACCGGCGGCTCCAACACGATGGAGTCGATGTTCACCCCCATCCGGGTGGCGGCCACGATCGCCCGCGGCGCGCTGCTGCAGGCCGCGGCGATCGAGCTGGGCGCCAACGTCTCGGATCTCGTCACGAAGCTGGGGGTCATCTCGGCGCCCGGTGGCGCGACCCGCACCTACGGCCAGCTGGCCGCGAAGGCCGCGAGCTCCACGACCCGTCCCGTCACGGTGACCCTCAAGCCGACGTCGGCCTACTCGGTGATCGGCCAGGGCTACGGCCGGGTCGACGCCCGCGACATCGTCACGGGGAAGAAGACCTTCACCACCGACCTGCAGGTGCCGGGTGCGCTGCCGACGATGGTCTGCCGGCCGCCGACCCTCAACGGGTCACCCACGGCGATCCGCAACCTGCCCGTCGTCCTGGCGATGCCCGGGGTGACCGACGTCGTGATGATCGACACCGGGGTCGCCGTGCGGGCGGCCACCTTCGGCCAGTGCATCGATGCGGTGCGCGCGCTCGACGTCGTGTGGCAGGGAGGTCCGGTCGAGGGCCAGTCCGACGCCTCGGTGCTCGCGCGGCTCAAGGCGGCCGAGCTGCCGATGACCGTGCCACGCGTCCCGATCCTCACCCAGACGATCGACATGCGCTTCGAGTTCATGTTCCGCAGCAGCGCCGCCCTCGAGCCCAACTGCGCCATCGCCGACGTCCGCGCCACCACCGCGACGGTGTGGGCGGGCCTCAAGTCGCCGATCGTCGCCCAGAAGAACATCGCCGACGCACTGGGGATGCTCCAGACCAACGTCACGGTCAATGTCGTCACCGGAGGAGGGTCGTTCGGGCACAAGCTCTTTGGTGACGCCGCCCTCGAGTCGGCGAAGATCTCCAAGGCGATGGGGAAGCCCGTCAAGCTGATGTGGCACCGTGCCGACGAGCCACGCCAGGGACGGACCCACCCGATGGCCACGTCCCGCATCCGCGCCACCGTCCTGGCCGGCAACGTGCTGACCTTCGAGCAGCGGCATACGAGCATCCGGACCGACTTCTCGCACGGCCTCGGGGAGCGGCTGACCGCCATGGTCGCGGAGCTGCCGACCGGCCTGGGCAACCTCGGGCTCGCCGAGTCGATCTTCGAGCTCACCCAGGAGCTGCCCTACAACTTCGGGGTGGTGACCCAGCTGCTCAACGAGGTCGACATGGGCTTCAACACGGGCAGCATGCGCAACATCTACTCACCCGACGTCGCCTGTGCCAACGAGCTGTTCATCGACCAACTGGGCAAGAAGCTCGGCCTCGACCCGCTCGCCGTCCGGCTCGCGTTCGTCAAGAACGCCAAGGCCAGAGCGGTGCTCCAGAAGGTCGCCCAGGTCGGGACCTGGGGGCGCTCGATGCCGGCCGGGACCGCGCAGGGCATCGCGCTGCACGCGGAGTACAAGGGGGCGACCGCCGTGCTCATCGAGATCGACGCGCGTCCCGCCACCGTCAACCGGCCGATCCGGGACGGGGTCACGGGACCGAGGGTGACCAAGGCGGTCATCGCGGTGGATGCGGGCCTCGTGGTGAACCCCGTGGGACTCGAGGCGCAGATGATGGGCGGCGTCAACGACGGCATCGCCCTCGCGCTCACGAGCAGCAACCACCTGCAGGCGGGTGCCTTCCTCGAAGCGAGCTGGGACAACTACTTCTACACGCGGCAGTGGAACACCCCGCTCGACTTCGAGTGCATCATCATGCCGTCGAACGGCGACGCCCCCGGGGGTGCGGGGGAGGCCGGCGTCGCCTCGACGGTCGCGGCCACCGCCTGCGCGTATGCCCGGGCCACGGGTACCGTCCCGACCCGGTTCCCGATCAACCACGGCACCATCTCCTTCACCCCGAAGCCCTACATCCCGCCGGTGCAGCAGTCCCCGACCGACGGCCTCTCCTCCACCTTCTGAGTCCTCTCATCCTGGGCCCCTGCCTTCTGGCCCCCCACCTGCAGAAAAGGCGAAACCTCATGGCACAACACACTTTTCGGCTCAATGGCCAGAACGTCACGGTCGATGTCGCAGACGACGTCCGGCTGCTCTGGGTCCTGCGCGACGTCCTCGGCGTCACCGGTCCCAAGTACGGCTGCGGCATCAACGTCTGCAAGGCGTGCACCTCGCACATCAACGGCAAGGCGTTCAACCCCTGCGCGGTCCGGGTGGCCGACATCAAGGCCACCGACGAGATCACGACCATCGAGGGCCTCGCGGACACCGTGCCGGGTGATCTGCACCCCATGCAGGACGCATGGATCGCGCGCGATGTGGCCCAGTGCGGCTACTGCCAGCCGGGCCAGATCATGGCGGCCGTGGCCCTCGTGCACGAGGTGAAGGCCCAGGGACGGTCGATCACCGACGCCGACCTCGACGCCATCCGCAACGTCTGTCGGTGCGGCACCTACAACCGCATCCGGCAGGCGATCGTGAGCGGCGCCCAGAACATGTGACCCTCCACCTTCACGGCGCGACCGGAGCGGCGATCGTGACCTCACCCGGCCGCGAGGACCCGCGACACCACGGCGAGGTTGTCGCGGACGTCCGCGTCGTCGACGATCGCGAGCGAGCCCTTCAGACTGGTGACGCAGCCGGCCAGGTCTCCGAGGTCGTAGAGGACCGATCCGAGGTTCGCCCACGCGACAGCGAGACCGGGGTCGACGTGGGTGGCGGCCTCGAGGGACGCGCGTGCGCCCTCGAGGTCCCCGGCGTCCTGACAGAGCTGACCGCGCAGCGAGAGCAGGTGAGCGCTCTCCGGGTCGAGGGCGAGGCCGGCGTCGACGGCGGCCGTGAGTTCGGACCCCACGGACAGCCACCGGCCCGCTTGGGCGGCGGTCGCCCACGCAGCCGTCGCGCTCACCTGCTCCGCGGAGGCGCGCAACGCCCCGCCGAGGGGCTCGGGCACCTCCCGCCCGCTCGTGACTACGACGAGGCGCAGCAGATCGGGGTCGGCCCGGCGGACGAGCTCGGCGAGCCACGTCGCGTCGGTCGGGTCGAGCCAGTCGGCCTCGGTGACGACGAGGACGTGCCCGCGTCCACCGCGTGACGCCGCGGCCAGGACGACGTCGGTCAGACCGTGCGCGATCCAGGTCGCCCGGTCGTGGGGGTAGTACCGCGTCCGCGTCGCGGCGTCCGCCTGAGACGTCAGGGTGGTGCGTCGGTTCTCGACTCGGTCGGCCAGCTCGGGTGCGGCAGCGAGGACCTCGATGTCGTAGCGCTGCACCAGCTCGGCGTCGCCCGCCAGGAGGGCGGGGACGACGATCCGCATCACACCGCCCGCGGCGGTGAAGGCGCCCCGGCAACGCCGGTCGCCGCTCACGGTCCACCACCGTTCGGTGGGCTCAGGGAGGTTCTCGGAGAGGTCGGACGGCTCGGTGACGAGCCAGAGATGCCGGTTCATGGGGTGGTCTCGCTTCTGTCTATGGCGGAGGGGGACGGGACGGTGAGTGTCGCGACGCCGGTGAGCGCGACCCTTAACCGGTGCGCCGTTCGGCGCGCAGGCGCTCCCTCAGCCAGAGCGCACCGGTGGTGGCCGGCTGGGCGAGGTTGAGCAGCAGGAGCAGCACGGCGTCGTAGAACGGACCCGACGAGAGGTCGGGGTGGAGGATCCGGCCGACAGCAGTGGCGAGGAACCGCCAGCTGATCGGCAGCAGCACCGTAGCGAGCATGACGAAGGACAGCGCGTATCCGAGCAGGTGCATCGGGGTGTACCACCGGGCGGCCCGGACGTCGGTGGCGTGCCACAGCGTCGGGTCGTGGAGCTGGTCGGTGCGACCGAGCCGGCGCCAGAACCAGTTCGCGGTGATCTGGCTCGAGGTGCAGTGCAGGTCGTGGGCGCCCGTGAGGGTGAGGATGAGGTAGCCGACGTCGGCCCTCAGGAACAGGACGAACTCCAGGCCGAACCGGACGAGCGTCGTGAAGGCCAGCGCCAGGAAAACCCCCGAGAGGACACCGGTCGCACCCCATTCCCCACGGGTCGCGGCGGCGCCGACGGTGAGCCCTGCGGCGACAACGAGGTCCGCGGCCATCCCGGCCAGCATCGGCAGGTAGCGCTGGCGTCGCGGCACGACGACGAGCCCGTCCATGACGGTCTCGAAGACGACGAAGGACAGCCGATGGCTGACCCGGATCCGCGCGTGGACACCGAGCCGCCGGGCCGCCAGGACATGGCAGAGCTCGTGCAGGAGGATGAGGGGGAGTTGTCCGACAGCGACGACGACCTCGATGAGGACGAGGTAGTCGCTGAAGAACACCACTCCTGGGTGCGGACGCAACGCGGGGTCGAGCATCGCGATGACCACGGCCGCGGCCACCAGCGCCGCAGCCAGCAGGGCGACGACGGGGGAGAAGAGCAGTCGCCCGGCGCGTTGCCAGCGCACGGGAGGCGCCACCCGGGGATGCGACGGCCCGTCGTCAGAGTCCTCGCGCACCTCGATGAAACCCAGGTCGGCCATCGCCTCGAGGAAGTCGTCGATGTCGACCGACTCGCCGTAGGTCCGTGCGTAGCGGTCGGCGGCCTCGTCGACCGGTAGGTCACCGAGGAGTCGAAGGAGCGCGGCACCGTCCGGTGGCAGGACGGCATACACGTCGGACTCGGCGCACCCGACGACACGCCGTCACCTTCCTCGAGGAAGGTCAGCTGACGCAGGATCACAGATGGCATGAGAGTCTCGGAGGTAGGACGAGGAGCCCGACCAAGCGGCGGCGAGACCAGGCGGGCTCCCCGCGCTGGACTAGCAGCAGTAGTTGCCGTAGCAGTAGTTGCTGCAGCGAGCCGTGAGCCGAACCTGACCGGCGTTGCGCACGACGATGCGCTTGAGCGACGGGGTCGCCGGCATCGCCGGGGTGTGGATGGTGGTCGTCATCTGAGTCACCCCCTTTCCTCGTGGGTCGCCGAGAGGGGGCAGCGGACGTCCCCGCAGATACACCCTCGACCGGCCGGTATCTCCACCGCTCCGGGGGCGTCCTTGTCGGCGTGACCATGTCCGTGTCCCGACCGATCTCGACTCCCCCACCCGATGGTGTGCGCGCGCTCACCACGGGGCGCGACGCCTTCGAGGACCTGGCCCGGAACGTGTCCGTGGTGTCGGCTCGCCGAGGCGACGTCGTGCACGGCATGACGGTCGACTCGCTCGCCGCCATCTGTCCGGACCCGATGCGCGTGGTCGTCGCCGTCCGCCGGGACTCGCGGTGGTGGTCGGTGGTCGCTGAGACCGGTACGTTCGCCGCGTCGGTCATGTCCCCGGGTCAGGAGGCGGTCGCGACATGGTTCGGGAGCCGCTCGCGCGGTGAGGGACGTCACCAGTTCGACTGCTTCCCATGGCATCCGGGCCCCTTGACCACTACGCCCTCCCGGACGCTGTCGTCGTGGCCGATCGGTTCCACTTGGTCAAGCTCGGCAACGACATGCTAACCGCGGTCCGCCGGCGGGTCTCGTGGGACCAATCAGCGTTGAAGATCTGGCTGGTGGCGGTGCCGTCGACGGTCTGGGTCGTGAGCTGGTCTCCCGACGTCACCGTGTTGACGGTCGTCGACGTCGTGCCGGCTGCGGTCGCGGTCAGGCGGGTGACGTTGCCGCCGGCATCGAGGACGTAGCCCGTGGTCGAGGTGGGCGTCCCGGTGCCGGCCGCGTTCGGGTAGACGGCCGAGGAGACCAGCCGGTCATAGGCGTCATAGCCGTAGCGCGACGTCGTGGTGGCAGTAGCGGTCGTCGTCGTATGCGTGGCGACGTTGCCGTGCGCGTCGTAGGTGTAGGCGTCGTCGTGCAGTGCGGTGCCGTCAGGCCCGGTCGTGGTCTGGTCGGTGACCTGGTTGGCGTCGCTGTAGGTGATCGTGGTGGTCACACCGTTGCCACGGTCGATGGTGTGGATCCGGTCAAGGGAATCGTAGGTATAGGCGACAGAACCGATCGTGGTGCCGGGGCGGGCCTCAGTCGCACCTTTGACCAGCCCCGTGCCGTCGTACTGGTAGGTGGTCACGGCACCGGTGACGTCGGTGGCGGTGGCCAGTGATCCGTCGGGCGCGAAGCGGGCGGCGCTGGTGGTGCCGTCCGGATACTGCTTGCTGATGGTGTGACCGTCGGGGTCGTACTGATACGTGATCACGTCGGTGGGTTGGCCAGGATCGCCGATGGTTTTGACCAGCCCACTGTCCGGATAGTAGGTGTAGGCGGTCTTCTGGGTCGTCGCGCCGGCCCGGCTCATGTCGGTCTCGAGGAGCTGGCCGGTGGTCGGGCTGTAGGTGTAGGTGGTGACCGTGCCGGTCGGGCCGGTGGTGGTCGCGGGCTTGCCGCTGGGGGTGTGGGTGTAGGTGGTCGTGCCGCCGCTGGGCGACCGCCACCTTAACCGCGCCCTGCACACCATCACCGTCTCCCGGCAACGCTACGACGAACCGACCAGGGCCTACACCGCCCGCCGTACCGACTGCAAAACCCCCCGCGACATCCGCCGCATCCTCAAGCGCGACATCGCCCGAGACCTCTACCGACTCCTGGAACACGGCCCCACCACCACTTGACAACCCATAGGAGCGTCCTTTGGCGAAGCGGGTGCCGACGGCGCCGTGGGCGATACCCGCCTCACCGGGTCGTCGACGTGGCGGCGGCCGTCGCCTCGAGGACACCGATTCCCCTTGTCCGCTGGTTCGCCGACGATGATGTTCCAGGAGAACCGTGATCGACCGGCAAGAGGTGAGAACCCATGAACCCCACGTCCAGTGGGTGCTCCCCGCAGTCCACGACACGCGACTGACCACGTCGCCAGCCGGGAGCGCCCTCGCGCAGCGTGCGAAAGGCAGCTCCCATGAACACCATCCTTTTCCCGACCAAGTACTTCACGGAAACAACCGGCAACCGGGCTCTGGTCCTCGGTGGCGGTGGCTCGACCGGCAACGCGTGGCTCATCGGCGTCATCGCGGGCCTGTTCGGCGCGGGGCTGGACGTGACGACCGCCGACATGACCGTCGGGACATCGGCCGGATCCACGGCAGCCGCCCAGATCGCCGGCGCGAGCCCGACCGAGCTGTTCGCCGCCACCGTTGCCGCTCCGCCCCGGCACGCCACGACCCCCACCGGATCCGATCGGGGACGCGTCACCCCTCGGCCGGTGGCGACCCACCTCGAGAGCTTCCTGGCGATCATCGCCGCCGCCGCCGACGTGACTGACATGCGCCGCAGAATGGGAGCGGCTGCTCTCGCCAAGGAGGCGGCCTCGGACGGGTCCTGGCCGGCTCGCTGGCGCGCCACCGTCGCCTCGCGGCTGCCCAGCCAGCGGTGGCCGGAGCGGTCGCTCGTCATCACGGCGATCGACGCCTACACCGGAGAACCGGTCGTCTTCGACCGCCACAGCGGAGTCGACCTGGTGGACGCAGTCGCCGCGAGCTGCGCCAGTGGTGGCCTTCCCTATGGGTGATCCATGTCGGCGCCCCCGTCCTCGATGACGCCAGCCTGAGCTTCGAGTGCCTGGTCGTCGGTGCGACGGTCGTCGGTCGCCAGGTCGTCGTCGTCGCGGACCTCGTGGGAGCTGGTTGGCTAAGGTCGCACGGTGCAGATCTCCCCGAGCATCCTCGCAGCCGACTTCGCCAACCTCGAGGCTCAGCTGGCCGCCATCGGCAGTGCCGACTGGGCCCACGTCGACGTCATGGACAACCATTTCGTGCCCAACCTCACCTTCGGGCTGCCGGTCGTCGAGGCGCTCATCAAGGTCAGCCCGATCCCGATCGACTGCCACCTGATGATCGACGACCCCGATCGGTGGGCACCGGCATACGCCGAAGCGGGGGCGCAGTCGGTGACCTTCCACGTCGAGGCGGCCGCCCACCCGCAACAGCTGGCCCGCGCCCTGCGTGCGGCGGGCGCCCGCGCCGGCCTCGCGCTCAAGCCGGGCACCGCGTGGGAGCCGTATGCCGGGTTGCTGCCCGAGCTCGACATGGTGCTCGTGATGACCGTCGAACCCGGTTTCGGCGGCCAGTCGTTCATGGCCGACCAGATGCCCAAGGTGCGCGCGGTGCGCGACTCGGTCCGCCGGCACGGTGGTGAGGTGTGGGTCCAGGTCGACGGCGGAGTCAGCGCCGAGACGATCGAGCAGTGTGCCGAGGCCGGCGCCGACGTGTTCGTCGCCGGGTCCGCGGTCTACGGCGCTGACGACGCGGCGGCCGCGATCGCGGACCTGCGGGCGTTGGCCACGCGGCATACGCATGCCTGATCTGCCGTGGCGGCGGTCACGGAGGCCAACGGTTCCGCGTCGGCCAGTGCTGGTGTCATACTCGAGGGCAACGTGCTCCGGGGTCGGTGCAACTCCGAACCGGCGGTAACAGTCCGCGACCCGGCCGCAGCCAGCGGCCGGTTGATCTGGTGAAACTCCAGGACCGACGGTGAAAGTCCGGATGGTAGGCAGCACGTGACGAGGCCGTGAGGCCCCGTCGGCGTCTCGTCACATCGCTCGACCGGTATGCCGCGGGGTCCCGTCAGGGGCCTCTGGCGTCGCCGTTCGAGGTAGCCGAGATCGCCCTCTCCCGGAGCTCGCCCCACCAGGCAGAGCACGAGGGAGAGGACGAGTCAGGTGACCGGACGCGAGCTACCCGCACCGGGCGTCGCCGCGACCCCTCCGTCGACGGCTGATCTGGAGCACCTGCGTTCCGCGCTCGCGCTCGCCGCTCGGGGGCCCCTCGGAGATCCCAACCCGCGCGTCGGGGCAGTCGTCACGGACGCCTACGGTGCCGTCGTGGGGCAGGGTTTCCACGCCGGAGCCGGCACGGCGCACGCGGAGGTCGTTGCCCTCAGCGAGGCCGGCGAGATGGCCCGGGGCGGCGCGGCTTACGTCACGCTCGAGCCCTGCGCCCACACCGGCCGCACCGGGCCGTGCACCGACGCCCTGCTGGTGAGCGGTATCGCCCGCGTCTTCTATGCGCAGGCCGACCCCACCCCCGTCGCAGGTGGTGGCGCCGAGCGGCTGCGGGACGCGGGTGTCGATGTCCTCGGGGGAGTCCTCGCGGGCGAGGCCGAGGCGCTGAACTCGGCCTGGACCTTCGCCCACCGGCACGGGCGACCGATGGTCACGTGGAAGCTCGCGACGACCCTCGACGGACGGGCTGCGGCGACCGACGGGACGAGCCGGTGGATCACCGGGGAGGCGGCGCGTGCGGACGTCCACGACCTGCGCGCCTCGTGCGAAGCGGTGCTCGTCGGCACCGGCACGGCGCTCGCCGACGACGCCTCTCTCACCGCCCGGCACCCCGACGGGTCCCTCCGAGCGCGGCAACCGCTGCGGGTGGTCATGGGCCGGCGCTCGTTGCCGGCGGGCGCGACACTGCTCGACGAGAGCGCGCCGACACTGCACCTGACCACGCACGACCCGCGCCTCGCCCTGCAAGCATTGTGGGACAAGGGTATTCGGCACGTTCTCCTCGAAGGCGGGCCGACCCTGGCCGCCGCCTTCCTGCGAGCCGGTGTCGTCGACGAGGTCGTCGCCTACGTCGCTCCCGTCCTGCTCGGCGCCGGCCACCCGACCGTCGGCGACCTCGGAATCACGACCATCGACTCGGCGTTGCGGCTCGAGCCGGTCGATGTCACCGTCCTCGGCGCCGACGTGCGCATCCGGGCCCGGGTCGCCACGGCCTCGCCAAGAACCACGGACCCCGCCACCCGCCCCACCCCGCCTGAGGAGAGCCACTGATGTTCACCGGAATCGTCGAGGAGCTGGGCGAGGTGCTGCGCCTCGACCGTGGCACCGACTCCGCGATCCTCCACGTGCGTGGCCCACTCGTCGTCGAGGACGCGACGCACGGCGCCTCGATCGCCGTCAACGGCATCTGCCTCACCGTCGTCGAGCACGACACCGAGAGCTTCAGCGTCGACGTGATGGCCGAGACCCTCGACCGCACCAGCCTCGGCAGCCTCCACCCCGGTGACCGCGTCAACCTCGAACGCGCGATGCGGGCCGACGGACGGTTCGGCGGACACGTCGTGCAGGGGCACGTCGACGGCGTCGGCACGATCCGGCGCCGGGCGCCGGGGGACCGGTGGGAGGTCGTCGAGATCGGCCTGCCCACCGACCTGACCCGCTACGTCGTGAAGAAGGGGTCGGTCACCGTCGACGGGGTCTCGCTCACCGTGTCGGCCGTCCACCACGACGGCTTCGAGGTCTCCCTCATCCCAACGACGCTGGCCCTGACGACGTTGGGGCACAAGGGAGTCGGCGATCTCGTCAACCTCGAGGTCGACGTCCTCGCGAAGTACGTCGAGCGGCTGCTCGCCGCCGGAGTCACGACCGCCGCCACCCCGACCGCCACCCCGACCACCACCCCGACCGGCACCCTCCCGACCACCCCCATCCCCACTGCCACCGCCACGGCCGTCCCGACCAAGGAGTCCTGACATGACCCTCCTCGAACGCCTCTTCGAGGCCCAGCTGACGATCGCCGGCCACGCCATCTACTGGCGCGAGATCGTCGGCAACCTCTTCGGCTTCCTGTCGGCGGTCGGCGGACTGCGTCGCCGCGTCTGGGCCTGGCCGATCGGCATCATCGGCAACGCGCTCCTGTTCACCGTCTTCTTCGGCGTGGCCTTCGCCTCGTCCCAGCCGCCGCTCTTCGGTCAGGCCGCCCGTCAGATCTTCTTCATCATCACCAGCATCTACGGCTGGTACCGGTGGAACGAGGTAAAGAAGCTCAACCACCACGACAGCAACGCACCCGCGGTCATCCCCCGGTGGGCCACGCAGCGCGAGCGGCTCGGCTACCTCGGCTTCTGGGTCGCGGGCGTCGTGGT
The DNA here is from genome assembly GCF_025353065.1 of Lapillicoccus sp. GTDB lineage: Bacteria > Actinomycetota > Actinomycetes > Actinomycetales > Dermatophilaceae > Lapillicoccus. Next base: position 31,809 of record NZ_JANXRJ010000319.1, on the reverse strand, counting down.
CGCGCAGTGGGTGTTCGCGAGCGTCGGCGCCGGCTTCCCGGCCGAGCGCTGGTACTACTGGTGCGACGCCTGGATCTTCATCGGCTCGATCGTCGCGACCTACGCCATGGCTCGCGGCTGGAACGACTTCTGGCTGGCGTGGATCGCCGTCGACCTCGTCGGCGTCCCCCTGCTCTGGCACTCGCAGTACTACCCCTCGGCCGTCCTCTACATCGTGTATGCCGGGCTGGTCGTCTACGGTTTCTTCGTCTGGCTCAAGGCCTCTCGCACCGAGGCGCCCGAGCGGGAGCCGGAGCAGGTGGCGTCACGATGACCACCACAGTGAGCGGTCTGTCCACCGTCGGGAAGGCCCTCGCCGCGATGCGGGAGGGCCGCCCGGTGCTCGTCCTCGACGCGGCCGACCGGGAGAACGAGGGCGACGTCGTCCTCGCCGGGGAGACCCTCACCGACGACTGGCTCGCCTGGACGATCCGGCACACGTCCGGCTACGTCTGCGCCCCGATGCCGGCCGCACTCGCCGACCGCCTCGACCTGCCGCTCATGGTGACGCGGAACCGCGACCCGCTGCGGACGGCCTACACGGTCTCGGTGGACGCCGGCTGGGGCATCACGACGGGGATCAGCGCGGCCGACCGTGCCCTGACCATCCGCCTGCTGGCTGCGGACACCGTCAGCGCCGACGACTTCGTCCGACCCGGTCACGTGCTGCCGCTGCGGGCCCGTGCCGGCGGGGTGCTGGAGCGCCCTGGCCACACCGAGGCGGCCGTCGACCTGTGTCGTCTCGCCGGGCTGACACCGGTCGGCGCGATCGCCGAGCTCGTCCACGACGACGGCACGATGATGCGTCGGGACGACGTGCTGGCCCTCGGCGCCGAGCACGATCTTCCCGTCATCACCATCGAGCAGCTCGTCGCGCACCGTCAGCTCCACGACCGGGTCGACCGGCTGGCGGAGACGCGGATCCCTACGGAGCACGGCGAGTTCGTCGTTCTCGGCTACCGCGACCGGCTTACCGGCGTCGAGCACCTGGCGCTCGTCAGCCCCCGCGGGCTGCGAGGGACGGACGGCGGAGCCCCCCTCGTGCGGCTGCACTCCGAGTGCCTCACCGGCGACGTCCTCGGCTCGCGGCGCTGCGACTGCGGCCCCCAGCTCGAGCGCTCGATGGCCCTCGTCGCAGCCCAGGGCGGTGCCGTCGTCTATCTCCGCGGTCACGAGGGTCGAGGTGTCGGTCTCGTCGACAAGCTCCGCGCGTATGCCGTCCAGGACCAAGGCCTCGACACGGTCGACGCCCAGACCGCGCTCGGGCTGCCCGTCGACGCCCGCGACTACGCCGTGGGTGCGGCGATCCTCGCCGACCTCGGCGTCAGCCGGCTGGATCTGCTCACCAACAACCCCGACAAGGTCGACGCCCTGCGCGCCCTCGGGTTCGAGGTCACCCCCCAGCGGCTCGCCGTCCCCGCCACCCGTGACAACACGGCATACCTGCGGGCGAAGCGGGACCGCCTCGGGCACCGCGTCCTGCTCGCGGACGTCTGCGACCCCGACGAGGGACGCGCCTCGCCCCGTCCCTGGACGGTGTCGGCGTGAGCGGGTCCGGTGCGCCGCTCCTGACGGTCGACGGACGCGGACTGCGCGTCGCGGTCGTCGCTGCCTCGTGGCACGCCACGGTGATGGACGGTCTGCTCGACGGCGCGCGGCGGGGACTCGCGGAGGCCGGCGTGACCGACGTCGACGTCGTGCGGGTGCCGGGTACGTTCGAGCTGGCGGTCGCCTGCGCCCGACTCGCGCCGGCCTACGACGCCCTCGTGGCGCTCGGGGTCGTGGTCCGAGGTGGCACTCCCCACTTCGACTACGTCTGCCAGGCCGCGACGCTCGGGCTGACAGAGGTCGGCGTCCGCACGGGCGTGCCCATCGGTTTCGGGGTGCTCACCTGCGACGACGACGCCCAGGCCCTCGACCGCTCGGGCCTCCCCGGATCGCACGAGGACAAGGGGCACGAGGCGGCGAACGCCGCGGTGTCGACCGCCGTCACCCTCCTCGCCCTGACCGCGCCCCGGACGCCCGCCGGGGTGGGAACGGTCGCCCCGTAGGCTTGTCCCTCGTGAAGACCTTCGAGCAGCTGTTCGCCGAGCTGGGCGAGAAGGCGGCGACACGGCCCGAAGGGTCGGGCACCGTCGCCGCCCTCGACGCCGGCGTCCACGCGATCGGCAAGAAGATCGTCGAGGAAGCCGCTGAGGTGTGGATGGCCGCGGAGTACGAGGGCTCCGCGAAGACGGCCGAGGAGATCAGCCAGCTGCTCTACCACCTCCAGGTGCTGATGCACGCGACGGGCCTGTCGCTCGACGACGTCTACGCCCACCTCTGACCTGTTGCGCCCTCACCTGCTTTCCCCTCACCACCCCAGAAAGTCTTCCGACGTGATGCCGTCCACACTGCGAATCGCGGTCCCCAACAAGGGATCCCTGGCTGACTCCGCGATCGACATGCTCCGCGAGTCCGGCTACGCCGTGCGCCGTGACACTAAGGAGCTCATCGTCACCGACGTCGACAACGACGTCGAGTTCTTCTACCTCCGTCCCCGCGACATCGCCATCTACGTCGGGTCGGGCACCGTCGACGCCGGGGTGACCGGGCGCGATCTGCTGCTCGACTCCGGCAGCAGCGCCGTCGAGGTGATGGCCCTCGGTTTCGGCGGCTCCACCTTCCGGTATGCCGGTCGGCCCGGTGAGGTGTCCCAGGTCGCCGACCTCGAGGGCAAGCGGGTCGCGACGAGCTATCCCGGTCTCGTCGAGAAGGACCTCGCCGGTCACGGCGTCTCCGCCTCCGTCGTGCGCCTCGACGGCGCGGTCGAGACCGCCATCACCCTCGGGGTGGCCGACGTCATCGCCGACGTCGTCGAGACCGGCGCGACCCTGCGCAGCCAGGGGCTGGCCATCTTCGGGGACCCGATCCTGCGCAGCGAGGCCGTGCTCATCCAGCGTGGCGGGACGGTCGAGCCCGGCGCTGACGCGGCATTCGAGGTGCTGCGGCGCCGGCTGCTCGGTGTCGTCACCGCCCGGTCCTACGTGATGATGGACTACGACGTGCCGGCCGACCTGGTCGACAGCGCCTGCACGATCACCCCCGGCCTCGAGTCGCCGACGGTCTCACCGCTGCAGGACAAGGCGTGGTGCGCGGTCCGCGCCATGGTGCCGCGGGCGCGCACGAACCGCGTGATGGACGAGCTCTACGACCTCGGGGCGCGGGCGATCCTCGTCACCGACATCGCCGCCTGCCGGATCTGAGGTCCGTCGTGGCCGATGAGCACCTCCCCAGCCCGCCTCCCGGCGACGACCCCTTCCGGGTCTTCCGGTCCCGCCGCGGCCGGATCGTCGCCACGACGATGGGGGTGCTCGCCGTCCTCATCTTCGTCGGCATCTCCGTGGGGCTCCAGGACGCCACCCCCACCGACCGGATCCTGATCAGCACCTTCGGGATCGCGATCGCCGTCATGTGCTGGCGCTACGCCACCATCCGGGCGACCCCGACCCGGCAGGGCCTCGTCGTGCGCAACCTCATGACGACCCGCGAGCTCACCTGGCCCCAGGTGCTCAAGGTCCAGTACGGCGGCGGCGCCCCGTGGGTCACCCTCGACCTCGACGACACCGACTCGGTCGCCGTGATGGCGATCCAGCGCGCCGACGGCCCGGTCTCCTCGGCCGAGGCCTCGCGCCTCGCCGCACTCGTCCAGGCCCTGGGCGAGGCCCGCCCGTAGCCCGCCTCACGAGTGGTGGCGCCCGGCCGCGAGCAAGGCGAGGACCTCAGCCGCGCCACGGACGTCGCCGAAGGTCCGGTAGATCGTGCGGAGCGCCGCGTTGTGGTCCTCGTCGCAGCGTGCGGCGGTGCCGTCAGCGACGAGGATCACGCGGTAGCCGAGGGTGCTGGCGTCGCGGGCTGAGGACTCGCAGCACACGTTGGTGACGGTGCCGGTGATGACGACGGTGTCGATGCCGCGGTCGGCCAGCAGCGCAGGCAGCGGCGAGCGGCCGGGGAAGAAGGCACTCGCCGCGGTCTTCTCGACGAGCAGGTCGGTCTCCTCCACTCGGAGCTCCGGCCACAGCCGGTCCCGCAGCGGTCCGACACCACCTGAGCCCTGGTAGGCCGCGGCAGCCTCGGCTCCGAAGAACTCCACCTCGAGGTCAGGCCGGGGACCGGGGCTGGGGACCACCCAGGCCACGGTGCCGCCCGCCAAGCGAAACGCGGTCGCGAGCCGGCCGATGACGGGGACGATGCCTCGGCAGTAGGGCATCTCCGCGACAAAGAACGGCACCATGTCGACCACCACGAGAGCGGTCTGCTCGGGAGCGAGCGTGGTGAACGCGTGCCGCCGTCCGCGGCGCTGCTCGTGGCGCTGGTACTGCCGCTCCTCGATCCGCCAGTCGTGGCGCGGCGGCTCGTCCATCGTCCGGGCTACCTCTGCTCGATCGTCGTGACGACGGTCGTCACCGAGGGGCTGCGGGGGGTCGAGGAGAAGCCGAACCGGCACGGCGGGTCGACGGGCGCGAGGTGGCCGAGGTCGCCGTCGTCGAACCGACCCCGAACCGCGACGACCCGGTGGAGGTCGGTCGCGCCGTACCACTCTCGTCGACCTGCCCGGGCGGTGCCCCGGGTGCGCACCCCGGCGACGACGCGCCCGGCGACCGGGTCGATGAGGGTCGCCCAGCCCGTGCTCGTCGCGAGCGGGCGCGGTACCAGGCGCAGCAGCCGACCGAGGAGCGGCCGGGTGCCGATGTCGAGGTCGAGCTCGAGGGAGCCGGTGCTGACCCGCCAGCCCGGCATACCGGTCGGGGCGTCGACGTCGGCCACCTCGACCGGCTCGATCCGCACCTCGTCGAAGACGTAGGTCGCCTCGATGACGTCGCGCACCACCGCGCTCGGGGCGAGCAGGACCCGCCACCCGTCGGCCCGCTCGACCATGACGTCGGCAAAGGGTCCGAGGGGCGTCCGGGTCCATCGCCCGACGACCAGCCGGGTGCCCGAAGTCGTGCCGACCCCGGCGATCCGCCCGTCGAATCGCTGCCGGACCGCGGTCACCGACCGTCGGTCCCCACCTGGGGATCGCGGGACTCGCGCGAGGTCAGTCCCGACCGGTCGAGAGCGCGCTCGAAGGCGGCGGACATGTCCGCGTAGCCGCGGTCGTTGGGGTGGAACTTGTCGGCCGCGAGCTTGCCCCGCCACGAACTCGGCCCGTCGCGCATCATGTCGGCCAGCACGAGGCCACCCTCGCGCTCCCGCCGCTGCAGCAGCTGGTCGATCTGCCTGGCCTCCTGGTGCGGGTTGGGCAGGTTGGACACGACTGCGCCGGGCGGGAAGCGGTCGATCATCTCCGTGAAGCGCTCGACCAGCCGCTCCCGATAGCGTCGCAGGAAGATGTCGTTGGACCCGATCACCGCTGTTACCAACGCCGGTGGGCCCTGGCTCGCGATGAGGGCCTCGAGCGCCGGCAGCTGACGGTCGAGGACGTCCTCCACCCGCGCGCCGGTCACGGACAGGTTGACGAGCCGGTGGGACCACCCTTGGCCGGTGAGGTGGTCACTGAGCTGCCCGACGTAGCCCCGGTCGTGCGCCGAGGCCCCGATGCCCTGGGTCATCGAGTCACCGATGGCCACCCACAACGGTCCCGTCGACCGCACGGCGGCGGCGTTGTCGCGTTCCCAGGCCGCGGCATACGGGCCGACCTCGCGCTGGACCGCGCGCACCCCCGGGAGGAAGACACCGGCCACGCTGACGAACCGACCGGGTGGCCGGTCACTGACGTTGGAGTAGGTGAAGGCCGCCACCACACCATTGTCCCAGACCCCGCTGCAGCCGGCACACGACGCAACGACGACCGTTGGTCCGTGACCGCCGAGCTGCCACGCCTACCGGGGTCGCGCTGGGTGACCAACGGTCGTCGTTACGCGCCGGTAGGTCTCTGGGACCACCCCCGTCATGAGTCGGCGGCAGCCGGTCCCGTGTCGATGACGAGGTCGGCCCGCGCGCGGGTGCCGTCGGCGGCGAAGAGGGCGGTCTCCTGCGCGGCCCACCGCTCCCACTGCGGCCGGTAGGTCTCACCGTCGCGCCGCATGCCTCGCTCGAACCGCAGCTCGCGGGACGCTTCGACCCAGACCCGCACTGCGGCATACGTGCCCGCGGGCATGACGCTCGAGCCGACGCCCTCGAGGACGAGCCGTGGCGCGTGGGCGACGGGCTGGGTCCGGCCCCAGCGGTGGCGCATCCAGTCCCATCGCCGGTATGCCGCGTCCTCACCACGCGAGAGCGGCTCCAGCACCTGGCTGGTCACCAGCGGGACGGCCTCGGCGAGCCCGTCCCACCCCGGGTAGATGTCGTCCATGTGGATGACGTGTGCGTCCACGAGGCGCCCCACCGCGCGGGCGAGAGTCGTCTTCCCGGCGCCGCTGGGCCCGTCGATCGCGACGACGAGGACGGCCCCGCACCGGGGCGTCGCCCGCTCGACCAGGGCGGCGACGGCCGCCGCCGTCGCCGGGTCGGCGCGCTGGGGTCCCGGTGCCACCCGAGGGAGGTTACGGCAGCCCGGTAGCGTGGCCGCCGTGAGTGTTGCCACCCGCGTCATCGCCTGCCTCGACGTCGATGCCGGGCGGGTCGTCAAGGGGGTCAACTTCGAGAACCTCCGCGACGCCGGCGACCCGGTCGAGCTGGCCAAGCTCTACGACGCCCAGGGAGTCGACGAGCTCACCTTCCTCGACGTCACAGCCAGCAGCGGGGACCGGGCCACGACCTACGACGTCGTCACGCGGACGGCCGAGCAGGTCTTCATCCCCCTCACCGTCGGCGGCGGGGTGCGGTCGGTCGATGACGTCGACCGGCTGCTGCGAGCGGGAGCCGACAAGGTGGGGGTCAACACCGCCGCCATCGCGCGGCCCGAGCTCATCGCCGAGATCGCCGATCGCTTCGGGGCGCAGGTGCTCGTCCTCTCCGCCGACGTCCGCCGACGGATCGGCGACGACGGCCGCCGCACAGGCGAATTCGTCATGACGACGCACGGTGGCCGGACGCCCGTGGACCTCGACGCCATCGAGTGGTGCGCCCGCGCGGCCGAGCTGGGGGCGGGGGAGATCCTGCTGAACTCGATGGATGCCGACGGCACCAGGGACGGGTTCGACCTCGAGCTGATCGCCCGCGTGCGGGCCGCCGTCACCGTGCCGCTCGTCGCCAGCGGGGGAGCGGGCGCGGCCATGCACTTCGCGCCTGCGGTCGCCGCCGGCGCCGACGCCGTGCTCGCCGCGAGCGTCTTCCACTTCGGCGAGCTCACCGTCGCGCAGGTGAAGGCGGCCCTGCGGGCCGAGGGCGTCACCGTCCGATGACCGCACCCTGACGGGCTCCGCTCCCGGAGGCGTCGCTGGTGTCGCTCGCGTCCGGCGATGGATCCGGCGACGGATAAGGCGGCCCTGGTCGCGCAGGCAGGAGACCGCCCGGGAGGCACAGGGCGATGACGATCAGCGCGCCCGCCACCACGGTGATCGCCAGCCAGGGGTACCAGCCCAGCGGTGGTTGCCACTCCGGGTGCGAGAAGAACCAGCGTGGCCCGGCGGCCCCGACCGCGTTGCGCCTGCTGTTGGTGTACCACCCGCCAACCTGGACGACGGCCACGAGGACCGCCACCGGGACCGCCACCAGCAGGCCGACGACCGCGGCCGACGACCCGCCGAGGATCTGCGGCCGCTGCCGGGGGTGCGGCGGTATCCGGGTCCGGTGCGCGGCGATGATGTGGCCTGCCAGCAGCGGCATCATCACCGTGACCGGGAGCACGTGCCGCCCCTGCGCACCAAAACCCGTGCCGGCCAGGAAGACCACCTGGAGCCCGATGGTCACCGCGACCGCACCGACGGTGGTGAGGACGAGCACGATCCGTTCGCGCCAGGTGCCGAGGACGAGAGCGAGCACCACGAGCAGGAGGACGAGGGCGAACCAGGCAAAGACGAGAGTCGGCGACATCGGGGTCTCGGTCCAGCCGAAGTTGCCGACCTGCTGCCGGAACAAGGTGTCGAGCAGCGTTCGCGACGGCCGCCCCAGCGCTCTCACCTCGGCGAGCGTCAGACGCAGGCGGGATCCGTAGAGGCCCTCCCAGATCCGGTTGAGCACGATGCCGAGGACCAGGACCAGCAGGGTGATCGTGGCTGCCACGGGTTGGGCCCGGAGACGGCGTCCGGTCTCCCGCCACGAGAGCAGCAGGGTCAGCACCACGAGGTCGACGACCACCCAGACGGGGCCGGGGCTGCGGCTCAGGGACAGCGTGAAGCCGGAGACCGCGGTCGCCGCCCAGACCCACGCCGGCGGCCGCTCGTGCTGTCGGAGGCGGAGCACGGCTGCGGCGAAGGCCAGGCCGGTCGCGATCTCGAGGCCGCTGGGGTTGATGATCGACGCGGTGAACAGCACCATCGGCGTCACCGCCAGGGCGATGCCGACGAGGGACGGCGCCTCCCGGTTCCACGCCAGCCGGACCGCGAGGCACAGGAAGACCCAGCAGCTGAGGGCCGAGACGAGGCGACCGAGCCGGTCCGCGGTGAAGGGTCCGTCCGTCCGGTCGATCGCCAGGCCCGGCAGCACATACGGCAGCGGCTGGTAGTTCCCCACCGGGTTCTGGACCACCGTCGTGCCCGTGATCGCCGCCGGGTCGTCCAGGCAGGCGGCACTGACGAGGACGTGGAAGGCGTTGCACGTGGCGGTGCGGCTCAGCTTGTCTCCCGGCACGGTCACCGCCCGGGTGGCGTCGTTGAGCCAGCCGAGGGTGGTCGGGCTGTTCGGGAAGTCGGCGGTCGTAAAGGGATCCAGCGGACCGACCAGCTGCCCGTCGCCCACGGCGATGGCCCGCACGTAGTGGGACGTCTCGTCGGCGCCCGCGAACGGCGCGTTGCTCATTGCCCAGCTCAGCAGCAGCAGCCCGTATGCCGCGCACAGCAGTGTGGGGGCAGGAAGGAGTCCCAGGAGGCGGCGCACACAGGGCACTGTAGGCGCTGGCCCCGCTGCTCGCCGGGACAGAGTCGCCGACACTCCTACGCCCCGAGGGGCTCCCCGGAGATGGCCGTGACGGCCGCGTCGGGTCCCTCGACCTCGACCTCGGCGACCCGCTGGCGACCGGCCACGAAGAGGCTGAGCTCTCCCGGGGTGGCGGTCACGACCGCGGTCCCGGGCCCGCTGGGACCCTTCGCGGTGAACCGTCCGAAGCCAGGTGCCGCGAGGACGACGCCGACCGTGGCCCCCCGGAGCATGAGCTTCGACTGGGACCGTAAGCCCTTCCAGATCGCCGCCTCCAGAGGTGCGTCGAGCACCCTCCGCGTGAAGCCCGGCGCCCCCCGGAGGACGTCCTCGTGGTGGATGAAGAACTCCGCGAGGTTGACCGCCTCGTCCACGGGCGGCAACCGGGTCGGTGACCAGAACGGCGGCCCGGAGCGGACGCGGTCGACGAGCCCGGGCCAGGCGACCGCGGCATACGACGTCATCGCCGCATCGAGCCGGCCCTTGAGCGCCGGGACGAACATGCCCAGGGCGAGGTCGGGCCGGGAGTCGCGGATGACGAGGTGGGCCGCGAGATCCCTTGCGCGCCAGGGGCTGCACAGTGTGGGCACGTCCGGACCCACCTGGAGCATGGTGTCGCAGAGGGCGTGGCGTTCCTGTCGGGCGAATCCGGTCATGCCGCCATCGTGCCCCAGGCCGATCGTCGGGTCGTCATCGCCCGCGCCGGGATCGCGGTCACGGATACGGTGCTGGCATGATCGCCCTGATCCGGCCCACGACGGACCTGCACGCTGCGTGGCTCGTCATGGTGCGTGAGTTCCACGGCGCGCACATCGATGGCTCCGGTGTGATGGAACGGTCGCTCGAGGACCTCGAGGGGGCCGACGCCTTCGCCGGCTGGGTGGCCGAGACCACGGCACACGAGCGCGGCGAGCGGGTGCCTCCCGAGCTCGTCGCTTCGACTCTCCGGTGGGTCATCGACGACCGTGAGCCCACGACGGTCATCGGCACGATCAGCCTGCGGCACGAGCTCAACGACTACCTCCGACGGGTGGGCGGCCACATCGGGTATGCCGTTCGCCCCACCGCCCGTGGTCGTGGTGTCGCGACGGCCGCTCTCGGGCTCGTCCAGCAGGAGTGCCTCGACCGCGGGATCGACCCCGTCCTGATCACCTGCCGCGACGACAACGTCGCGTCGGCGCGGACCATCGAGCACCAGGGCGGAGCGCTCGAGGAGGTCGAGGGGGGAATCCGCCGCTCCTGGATCTCGTTGTCGCAGCGATGATTGCGGACCCGCTGCACGGGATCTTCGGCTCGGGATCACGCTCCGGCTCGGGATCACGCTCCGGCTCGGGATCACGCTTCGGCTCGGGATCACGCTTCGGCTCGGGATCACGCTTCGGCTCGGGATCACGTCAGGGCACCCAGATCGAGTGGTCGTGGGCGAACACCACTCTGCGCGGGTCGAACTCGGCGATCCGGTCGAGCCAGCCGGGCGTGGTCGGGAGCGGCGGGGCAGCTCCCTCCCGGGCCGCCCGACGGGACAGGACGTCGGCGGACCAGGCGGACGCCGTGTCGTGGCTCTGTCCGGCGACGACCACGGTGCCGTCCCGCTGCTCGACGACGAGGGACTGGTGCCCGTCGGTGTGGCCGGGCGTCGGCACGAGGTGCAGGCCGGGCAGGATCTGCGCCTCGCCGTCGAGGACGACGTGGTCGTCGTCCTCGACGAGCCGCGGCAGCGTGTAGTCGACGGTCGTGCGGGCCGCCTCGAGCTCGACGCGCTGGACGAAGACGGGCCTCCCAGCGAGGAGCGGGTTGCCGCCGCAGTGGTCGAAGTGGAGGTGGCAGTTGCTGACGTGGGTCACCTCGTCGAGGCGTATGCCGTGTGCTGCCAACGCTTCTCGCAGCGGCTGCCGCTGCGGGCGGTAGTGCGCGTCGACCTCGGGGTCCGATCCCATGCCGGTGTCGAAGAGCAGGAGACCGCCGTCAGCGCGGTCGAGGCGCACGACATACGCGAGGCAGGGTTCGACGCGCGGGGACCCGGTGCCGGTCTCCTCTGCCGGGCGCACGAACCACCCGAGGTCGATGCGCAGCACCTCGTGGTCGGACATGGCCCCGAGCCTAGGACGCCCCGTCCCTTTATCGGGTGACCCGATAAAGGGACGCTTCGCGTGGGAACCGTCCTCGAGCGAAGCGTCCCCTTCTCCAGGGGAGCCAGCAGGAGCCACCAGGAGCCGCGTCGAAGACCGAAGATCACACAGATATGGCGGGATCTTTGCGTATGTTGTCTTTTCGGCCACTCGCCGAAGCGCGAGGTGATGCACACACTCGTCGTCGTGGCCCTCATCGACCCTGACCTCACTCCGGCGGACGCCCTCGACGCCCCGTCGGCCCGGCACTCGCCCCGCATCCACCCGGCGTGGTGGGTCGCCGCGGTCGCCTTCCTCACGGCGATCGGCGCCGCAGGCTTTCGCTCGACACCCGGCGTGCTCATCGAGCCGCTGCACGACGAGTTCGGTTGGCCGCTGGGCCTGATCGGCACCGCGGTGTCGGTCAACCTCGTCCTCTTCGGGCTGACGGCGCCCTTCTCCGCGGCCCTGATGGAGCGCCTCGGCGTGCGCCGGGTCGTCGCGGCCGCCCTCGTCCTCGTCTCGCTCGGCTCGCTGCTGCCGATCTGGATGACGTCCTCCTGGCAGCTGATCCTCTCGTGGGGCGTCCTCGTCGGGCTCGGCACCGGCACGATGTCGATGTCGCTCGTCGCGACCGTCACCGGACGCTGGTTCGTCAAGCGCCGCGGGCTCGTGACCGGGGTGCTGACCGCCGCGGGCGCGACGGGCCAGCTCGTCTTCCTGCCGGGGCTCGCCTGGCTCGCGCAGAACCACGGCTGGCGCTCGGCCGCGATCGCCACCGCGGCGGTCTCGGTCGCGGTCGTCCCGGTCGTGCTCTGGCGGTTCCACAGCCATCCGAGCGATCTCGGCGTCGCGGCATACGGGGCTCCGGAGGGGACCCCCGTCACCCCGCCGCCCCCGCCGGCCGGCAACCCCGCCCTCGTCGCGATCCGGACGCTGCGCGAGGCCTCGCGGCACGGCGTCTTCTGGCTGCTCGTCGGGAGCTTCGCCGTCTGCGGGATGTCGACCAACGGCCTCGTCGGCACCCACTTCATCCCGGCCGCCCACGACCACGGGATGCCGATGACCACGGCGGCGGGCCTGCTCGCGCTCGTCGGGGTCTTCGACATCGTCGGCACGATCTTCTCGGGCTGGCTCACCGACCGGGTCGACGCGCGGTTCCTGCTCGCGGTCTACTACACGCTCCGGGGAGCCTCCCTCTTCCTCCTGCCCTCGCTGTTCAGCGACCGGATGCACGTCAACATGCTGGCGTTCGTCCTGTTCTACGGCCTCGACTGGGTCGCCACCATCCCCCCGACGATGGCGCTCTGCCGGATCGCGTTCGGCGAGCGGGCGCCGGTCGTCTTCGGCTGGGTCTTCGCCTCGCACCAGATCGGGGCCGCGATCGCCGCCGCCGGAGCGGGGATGATCCGCGACCAGCTCGGCACCTACGACCTGGCCTGGTATGCCGCGGGCGCCCTCTGCGTCGTCGCCGCCTCGCTCTGCGCCTCGATCCGCAGACGGCCGGTCGAGGCTGTCGGTGCAACGTGAGAAACTGGTTGTTGCCCACCCAGACCAGCGCACTGCCGGGAGTTTCCTCCGTTGTCGACCCTCGTCCCCCATCCCTCGGCAGCGACCCTCAGGCGGGGCTTCGGCGTCATCGGCCAAGGCATCCGTGAACAACCTCGGTGGTTCACCGTCTCTGTCATCGGCAGCACGATCTACGGGATCATGACCGGTGGCACGGCCTACGTCATCGGCAAGGTGACCAACGAGACCGTGGCGCCCGCCATCGCCGCCCGCTCCGTCACCTCGGGGCAGCTGTGGCACGCCGCGCTCCTGCTCGCCGCGGTCGTGGTGCTCAACGTCATCGGCATCGTGGTTCGCCGGGTCGCGGCCGGCGTCGCGGTCTTCAACCTCGGCGCGATCTTCCGCCGCCGGGTCACCCGGCAATATCTGCAGCTCCCGCTCAGCTGGCACCACCGCCACCCCTCCGGCCAGCTGCTGTCCAACGCCAACGCGGACGTCGAGGCGACCTGGAACGTGTTCAACCCCCTCCCCATGGCCATCGGCGTCGTCGTGATGCTCGTCTTCGCCGCCGTGCAGATGTTCCTCGTCGACGTCTTCCTCGCCGTCATCGGGCTGACCGTCTTCCCGGCGCTCTTCCTCGTCAACATCGCCTTCCAGCGCGTCATGTCGCCCAAGGTCACCCGCGCGCAGCAGCTGCGTGCCGAGGTCTCCGAGGTCGCCCACGAGAGCTTCGAGGCCGCGCTGATCGTCAAGAGCCTCGGCCGGGAGGACCAGGAGGCCGAGCGGTTCCGCGCCGTGACCCACGAGCTGCGGGACGCCAACATCGAGGTCGGCCGCACCCGCGGAGTCTTCGACCCCGCCATCGAGGCCATCCCGACGCTCGGGACGCTCGCCGTCCTCGCCGTCGGGGTGTGGCGGGTGTCCACCGGACACCTCACGGCGGGCGAGGTCGTCCAGATCGCCTACCTCTTCTCCATCCTCGCCTTCCCCGTGCGCGCCCTCGGCTGGGTCCTCGCCGAGATGCCCCGGGCGGTCGTCGGCTGGGACCGCGTCGACGCCGTCCTGCGGGCCACCGGCTCGATGGAGCACGGCTCGGCCGCCCTGCCGCGTGCCGGCGCGAGCGAGCTGCGGGCCGACGACGTCAGCTACTCCTACGAGGTCGCCGACTCCGGTGAGGGCGACGGCCTGCCCGGTCGGCACCGGGCCGTCTCCGCCGTCACCCTCGACGTCCCGGCGGGCGGCACCACCGCGCTCGTCGGTCCCACCGGTTCGGGCAAGTCGACCCTCACCAACCTGATGATGCGGCTCGTCGACCCCGACACCGGGGCGGTCCTCGTCGACGACGTCGACCTCCGCTCGGTCCGGCGGGGCGGGATCTCCGAGGTCGCCGCACTCGTGGCCCAGCAGACTTTCATGTTTGACGACACCGTGCGCGGCAACATCGCCCTCGGCGCCGAACGCACCGACGAGGAGGTCTGGCAGGCGCTGCGGGTCGCCCAGGGCGACGGCTTCGTGGCCCACCTCGCCTCGGGGATCCACACGCGGGTGGGGGAGCGGGGCGCCAGCCTGTCCGGTGGCCAGCGGCAGCGAATCGCGTTGGCGCGCGCCGTCATCCGCGAGCCTCAGCTCCTGATCCTCGACGACGCGACCTCCGCCGTCGACCCCAGCGTCGAGCAGGCCATCCTCGGTGCGCTGCGCGAGTCGGCTGCGGGGACAACCGTGCTCGTCGTCGCCTACCGGATGGCGACGATCGCGCTCGCCGACGACATCATCTACCTCGAGGAGGGGCGGGTCGTCGACCATGGCACCCACGCCGAGCTGCTCGGACGATGCGTGGGCTATCAGCGTCTCGTCACGGCATACGCCAGGGAAGCGGCCGAGCGCGCGGCGGTGGCCGCCGACGAGGAGCCGCCCAGGCCCGCCGAGCCCACCGACCCCCGAGAGCTGCGGCTGCGCGAGGAGGAGCGGGCCGAGGCCGCGCTCACCCGGGCCGACGACGAGAACGTCGCGGTGGAGTCATGAGCCTGCGCAGCACCCCCGTCACCGACCACTCCGGGATCGAGGCCGGCCAGAACCTCGGCACCTGGCAGACCCTCAAGCGCGGGGTGCAGCTCTCTCCGGAGCTGCGCAAGGGGATCTGGGTGACCGTCGCCCTGGCGATGCTCTCGACCCTCGGCCGCGTCCTCATCCCGTTCGTCGTCCAGCGCACCACCGACGAGGGGATCCTCGCCACGGGAGGCCCCGACCTCGCCGTCGTCCTTCGCTACGTCCTGCTCGCGCTCGTCGGCGTCGCGATCACCGCCTTCAGCTCCTACTTGGTCAACATCCGGCTCTTCACCGCCTCCGAGAACGGCTTGTCCTCGTTGCGGATCCGGGCCTTCCGGCACATCCACGACCTGTCGATGCTCACCCAGAACACCGAGCGCCGCGGCTCCCTCGTCTCGCGGGTGACCTCCGACGTCGACACGATCTCGATGTTCGTCCAGTTCGGTGGGCTGATGCTCATGATCAACATCGCCCAGCTGACCCTGGCGACCGTCCTGATGATCATCTACAGCCCGCTGCTCGCCCTGGTCGTATGGGTCTGCTACATCCCGCTGTTCGTCGTCATCCGCCAGTTCCAGGGCATCGTCGGCCGCGCCTACACCACGGTGCGCGAGCGGGTCGGCGACATGCTCGGCGGGATCTCCGAAGCCGTCGTCGGCGCCGCGACGATCCGGGCCTACGGCGTCGAGGACCGCACGGCGGCCCGCATCGACGAGGCCATCGACCAGCACCGCCGCGCGGCGATCGGGGCCCAGGCGCGAGCCGTGGTCGCCTTCACCTCCGGCCAGCTGGTCTCTGGCTTGACCACGGCGGTCGTCATCGTCGTCGGGACCCTGCTGGCGGTCCGCGGCGACCTGACCCTCGGCGAGCTGCTCGCCTTCCTCTTCCTCGTCAACCTCTTCACCACCCCCGTCCAGCAGGCCACCGAGATCCTCAACGAGATGCAGAACGCCGTCGCCGGATGGCGCCGCGTCATCGGGATCATCGACACGCACGCCGACGTCGCCGACCCGGGGGACGACGGCGTGGACCTCCCGCGGGGGCCGATCACCGTCGACTTCGACGACGTGAGGTATGCCTATCCCGGCGGCGACCGGGTCCTGCACGACGTGTCGCTGCGGATCGAGCCGCGCAGCCGGGTCGCCATCGTCGGCGAGACGGGGTCCGGCAAGTCCACCTTCGCGAAGCTGCTCACCCGCCTGATGGACCCCTCCGACGGGGTCGTCCGCCTCGACGGGACCGACCTGCGCGAGATCCGGTTCCGCTCACTGCGCTCACGGGTCGTCCTCGTGCCTCAGGAGGGGTTCCTCTTCGACGACTCGCTGCTGGCCAACATCACCTTCGGTGCCCCCGACGCGACGCCCGACGAGGTCCTGCTCACGCTGACCGAGCTCGGGCTCGACGGATGGCTCTCGACCCTGCCCAACGGGCTGGCCACCGACGTGGGCCAGCGCGGCGAGTCGATGTCGGCCGGGGAGCGGCAGCTCGTCGCCCTCGCCCGCGCCTACCTCGCCGACCCCGACCTGCTCGTCCTCGACGAGGCCACCTCGGCCGTCGACCCCAGCACCGAGGTCCGCATCCAGCGCGCCCTCGACAGCCTCACCCGCGGCCGCACCTCGATCGCCATCGCCCACCGGCTCTCCACAGCCCAAGCCGCCGACGAGGTCATCGTCGTCGACAAGGGCCGGATCGTCGAGCGCGGCCACCACACCGAGCTCGTCGGCCGCGGCGGCGTCTACTCCGGCCTCCACGCCAGCTGGGTCTCTCAGCAGCGCGGCTGATGACCCGGCCCGCCACCCCCCTCTCGTTCCGAACACACGTTGTGTGAAGTTCCAGGGCGGATCCGCGGCCAGGGCTTGACAAAACAGGTGTTCGGAACGAAGACGTCAGTAGCGCGACTCCTCGGGCCGGATCGTCCGCGGGTATGCCGCGGGGCCCGGTGCCGGGGGGGCGTCGAGCTCGGGCGGGAGGCCGGGAATGCTCCACCCGGGGTCGGGCAGCCATGACTGCCAGTGCTGCTCGTCGACGCCGAAGGGAAAGCCGCGACTCTCGGTGACCTCGACGACCGCGTCGCCGTCGGCGCGGATCAAGGCGGCCTCGGTCGTGGTGTACCGACCCTGCTCGACGGCGGCCACCACCTCGTGCTCGTCCTTGAGCCGCCAGCCGAGGTCCGGGGCCACGAGGACGTCGAGGACGTGGTCGGCGCTGACGGTGTGCTGCCCGGAACGACGGTGGGGGGTCTCGAGGTTGACGTACCAGCCGTCGAAGTCGGTGCCGTCCCAGAACAGCCACACCGACCACGGGCGCCCGGTCGGGGCGATCCGCAGGGTGCCGCGGCCCTTCCAGAGCATCCGGCCCTGGATCCGCGGCGTGGTGAACATCTCGCCGAGCGGGCGCTCCCGCACGTGCCCGCCGCTCGGGAGGGTCGGCGCGAGGATCGGCGTCCCGCCCGCCAGCCAAGCCACGAGCGCCCGGTCGTCGTCGGCGACGACGCGCATCGGATGGACGGTCTCGGGGTCGCCCGGCCGCCAGGTCCGGCGGCGGTAGTGCCACCACACGACCCCGCCCGGCTCCCAGTAGGGCGCCGTCCCCGCCGGACGCAGGTCGGCCTCCCACGGCAGCAGTGGTCGGTCGCTCACGAGGCGCCACGCTACAGACCCACAACGTCCGCATCGACGGCATACCGGTGTCGCGTCGGCGCGGACGTCCTGGTTGGGGCCCCCGCAACGTCCGCGCCGACGGCACACCGGTGTCGCGTCGGCGCGGACGCAAGCGCGTGGGGGGGTATACCGCCGCCGTGAGGAGGCGACGCGGCATACCGGAGAGTTCGGCAGAATGGGCGGGTGCCCGCTCCCACTCCGCCCACCCCGCTCGACCCGCAGGTGGCGGCGCTTCTCCGGCGTGACGCCGCAGGACTCGTCGCCGCCGTCGTCCAGCAGCACGACACCGGCGACGTGCTCATGGTCGGGTGGATGAACGACGAGGCCCTCGCCCGCACCCTCACGACGGGGCGCGTGACGTTCTGGTCCCGCAGCCGGGGGGAGCTGTGGCGCAAGGGCGACACCTCGGGGCATGCACAGTTCGTCCGGTCGGTGGCGGTCGACTGCGACGGGGACGCGCTGCTGGTGCGGGTCGACCAGGTGGGCGCCGCGTGCCACACCGGAGACCACAGCTGCTTCGACGCGCGCCCGCTCGACGCCGTGGTCCTGCCCGCCGACCAGCGGGCGGTGACCGTCGATGGCTGACGCCACGGTCACGGCCGGCCCCGGCCCCGGCGCCGCGCCGGCCCCCGACGTCACCGCCGAGCTCGCCTGGGGACAGACCTGGCCCAGCCTGCAGGTCTTCAGCGAGCTGGCCCGCAGCCGTCGGGTGATCCCCCTCGTCCGGCGGCTGCTCGCCGACGGCGAGACCCCGATCGGGGTCTACCGCAAGCTCGCCCAGGACGCTCCCGGCACCTTCCTCCTCGAGTCCGCCGAGCACGGCGGGGTGTGGTCGCGCTACTCCATCATCGGTGCGCGCAGCCGGGCGACCCTGACGGAGAAGGACGGCGAGGCCTGGTGGATCGGTGAGCCACCGGTCGGGGTGCCGACCTCGGGCGACCCCACCGTGGCGCTGCGCGACACCATCAGCGCCCTGGCCACGAGCCGGATCGCCGGACTCCCGCCGCTGACCGGGGGCCTGGTCGGCGCCATCACCTACGACGCCGTGCGGCGCTGGGAGAAGGTCCCCGACACCGGGGTCGACGAGCTCGGGCTGCCCGAGATCGCGATGGTGCTCGCCACCGACCTCGCCATCCTCGACCACACCGACGGCTCGCTGCTGCTCGTCGCCAACGTCATCAACTACGACGACACCGACGAGCGGATGGAGTGGGCCTGGGCCGACGGCATCGACCGGCTCGACCGGATGACGGCGGAGCTGGCCGCGCCCGCCGACAGCACCGTGGCGGTGATCGAGTCGGTCGACCTCGGGCTGCACAGCAGCCACACCCAGGAGCAGTTCTACGACCTGGTGGAACGCAGCAAGGAGGAGATCCGGGCGGGGGAGGCCTTCCAGATCGTTGTCTCGCAACGCTTCTCGCTGCCCTGCGACGCCGACTCGCTCGACGTCTACCGCGCGCTGCGGGCCTCCAACCCCAGCCCCTACATGTACCTCTTCCGGCTGCCCCACCCCGACGGCAGCACCTACGACATCGTCGGCTCGAGCCCCGAGGCGCTGGTCAAGGTCACCGGTCGACGGGCGATCACTCACCCCATCGCCGGGTCGCGGCCGCGGGGCAAGACCCCCGAGGAGGACGTGCGCCTCGGCGAGGAGCTGGCCGCCGACACGAAGGAACGGGCCGAGCACGTGATGCTCGTCGACCTCTCGCGCAACGACCTCCAGCGCGTATGCCGCCCCGGCACCGTCGACACGGTGGAGTTCATGTCCGTCCGGCACTACTCCCACATCATGCATCTCGAGTCCACGGTGGTCGGCGACCTCCGTCCCGGCAGCACCGCCTACGACGTCCTCGTCGCGACCTTCCCGGCGGGCACCCTGTCCGGGGCGCCGAAGCCGCGCGCCATGGCCCTGATCGACGAGATGGAGGGGTCGCGGCGTGGGGTCTACGGGGGAGTGGTGGGCTACTTCGACTTCGCCGGAGACCTCGACATGGCGATCGCGATCCGGACGGCCCTGATCAAGGACGGCCGCGCCTACGTCCAGGCGGGCGCCGGCATCGTCGCCGACTCGGTGCCGAAGCTGGAGTACGAGGAGACCCAGCACAAGGCCGCTGCCGTGGTCCGCGCCGTGCGCGCCGCCACGGGCCTGCGGGCGCCGAGGTGACCCCCACTCAGGTCGACGACGACGTCGACGCCGTCCGGCCCTTCGCGGGCCTGACGAAGCGGCGCACGTTCCTCGTGCTCGTGGTCCCCTCGCTCGTCCTCCTCCTCGCGGCCACCAGGACGTGGGTCACCGGCCGGTCCGCCGACCCCGTCCTCGGCGGCGCGACCATCGAGGTCGCCGGCTCCCAGGCCGCCCCGGGCGTCGTCGCCCTGGCCGCGGTCGCCCTCGCCGGGACCGTCGCCCTGCTCACCGCCGGTCCCCGGCTGCGCCGTGTCTCCGCCGTCTTCATCATCCTGGCCGCGGCCGGCGCGACGGTCCTCACGCTGCTCGTGGTTCTCGACCCCTCGGGTGCGCTGGGCACCGCCGCCGCGGAGCGGGTGGGCCAGACCGGTCGGGTCGGCACGGTCGCGTCGCTGACCTTCTGGGTCTGGCCGGGGCTCCTCGCGGGGGCGCTGGTCACGGTGCTGGGGATCCTGGTGGTGCCGGCCTCGGGACGGTGGGAGGGGCTCTCGAGCCGGTTCGACCGCCCCGACGCCGGCTCTGCCGATGCCCGCGGTGCCCGGCGATCCGCCTGGGACGAGCTCAGCGAGGGCGAGGACCCCACGCTGGGAGCGGACGCCGACGACGCCGACGACACCGACGACACCGACGACACCGACACCGCCGACACCGCCGACACCGCCGACACCGCCGACACCGCCGACACCGCCGACACCCCCGACGCGGGCAGCCGGCCGGCCGGCCCCGATCCGGACAGGGCCGAGCCACCGCCGTGATGACGTCCGGACCGCAATGGCAGAATCTGGTCGGCGGCTCGACGAGCAGCAGCACCCCCGAGAGGACGGCATACCGATGAACGAGCACCTCGACACCGAAGGTCGCAGCATCGCTGCGTGGACCGGCGTGTTCACGATCATGGGTGGGTCGCTCGTGATGGCCGTCGCGGTCGTCATCCCGTCGGTCGTCCTGTTCATCGTCGGCGTCCTGATCTGCGTCGCCGGAGTGGTGGCCGGCAAGGTCCTCTCGATGGCCGGCTACGGCGCCAAGGCAGCCACCCACGCGTCGGCCCGCGGTGACAACGGCCGCGCGGCGCCGCTCCCCGGCAAGAGTCGCCACAACAGCGGAACCTCCTGATTTGACCACTTTCGCGCGGTAGTGCGGGATACTGGTCCGACCGCGCGGGACGACGATTCCTTCCCACGGGAACCGTTGTCCTCGCCGCGTAGTCTGAACGGTGCGTCGACGCGGGACAGGGACTAATGTCCAACCCTGTCGCGCCCAGGGGGCGCACCGTCCATCAGAGAGGCTCGACACCATGTCCTACGGAAACACGCCACCTCCCGGGGGCCCGGCCGATTCCCCGCAGGAACCCCAGAGCCCGGGCTACGGGACACCGCCGCCGCCGTCCTACGGCGCGACACCGCCGCCGCCCTCCTACGGGCCGCCGTCGTCCTACGGTGCCCCGCTGCCGCCCGCGAACCCCTACGGCTCCGCCCCGGCCGCTCCCTACGGAAGCCCTCCGCAGTACGGCGCCACCCCGCAGTACGGCGCCGGCCCGGCCTACGGTCAGCCCTACGCCCAGTCCTACGCCCAGGACGGCGTTGGATCCCTCGCCACGTGGCTCACGCGCTTTCTCGGATACCTCATCGACAGCGCCGTGCTCATCCCCGGCTACATCCTCCTGGCGATAGGCATACCCCGCACCGATGCGGCCACCGGCCAGCTGGGAACGATCGGGGTGACCTACCTCATCGGGGCGATCTACGTGCTGGCTGTGGTCATCTACAACCGCTGGTACCGCGGCGGCAAGACCGGCCAGACGATCGGCCGCGGGGTGGTCGGCGTCAAGCTGATCAGCGAGAAGACCGGCCAGCCGATCGGGCCGGGGATGGCGTTCGTCCGCGACATCGCGCACGTCGCCGACAACGTCATCTTCTACATCGGCTGGCTCTTCCCGCTCTGGGACCCCAAGCGGCAGACCCTCGCCGACAAGATCGTCGGCACCGTCGTCGTGACCGTCGCCAAGTCCTGACCCGGGCGCCGGCAAGCACCGCGTGACTGACGCATCACTCATCGCAGGGCCGTCGGCCGGGAGCATCTCCCGGCCGCGGGCCCTCGCTGTAGTCGGGGGCAGCGCGGCCCTGCTCGGGGCTGCCCTGGTCCGGCTCCACGCCACCCACGGCATCGACGTCGCCCCGGTGCCGCTCTGCCCCTTCCACGCCGTCACGGGCCTGTGGTGCCCCTTCTGCGGCAGCCTGCGCGCCGTCGCCGACCTCACCCACCTCGACGTCCCGTCAGCGTTGTCGTCCAACCTTCCCGTCGTCCTCCTAGTGCTGCCGGCGATCGCGATCACGTGGGGCCTGGGGGTCCGGGCCTCGGTGACCGGCCGTCCCACACCGCGGATCGGTATCTCCAACCGCACCTGGGTCCTGCTGGGGATCCTCTTCCTCGCCTTCGCCGTGTGGCGCAACCTGCCCCAGGTCCCGCTCGGCGTGTGGCTCGCCCCCTGAGCCCAGCCGGTGCCGAGATGGACCGGTGTCTCGCAGACCCCCTCCCTCGCCGTAACCTTGGGCTTGTGTCCAGCCTGCCCACCGTCCTCGACGAGATCATCGTCGGCGTGCGCCTCGACCTCGCAGAGCGTCAGTCCCGGACGCCTCGCGCAGAGCTCGACCGCCTGCTCACGACGGTCGCCCCCGCCCTCGACGCAACGGCGGCCCTGCGAGCGGCCCCGGGGCTCGCCGTGATCGCCGAGGTCAAGCGCTCGAGCCCGAGCAAGGGCGTCCTCGCGACCATCGCCGACCCCGCCGACCTCGCCGCCCGGTATGCCGCTGGCGGCGCCGCTGCCATCAGCGTCCTCACCGAGCAGCGCCGCTTCCACGGCAGCCTCGACGACCTCGCCGTGGTGCGCGCCGCCGTGCGAACCCCGTTGCTGCGCAAGGACTTCATGGTCACCAGCTACCAGGTCGACGAGGCCCGGGCCTGGGGCGCCGACCTGATCCTGCTCATCGTCGCGGCCCTCGACCAGACCGCCCTCGTCGCGATGCGCGAGCAGGCCGAGGCGCTCGGCATGACCGCCCTCGTCGAGGTCCACGACGAGGAGGAGACGCGCCGCGCCGTCGACAGCGGGGCCAGTGTCATCGGGGTCAACGCGCGCAACCTCAAGACCCTCGAGATCGACCGCTCGACCTTCGCGCGACTGCGGCCGCTCGTCCCCGACTCCGTGGTGACCATCGCCGAGTCGGGGGTCCGTGACCTCGCCGACGTCGAGGAGTATGCCGCCGCCGGGGCCCGCGGGGTCCTCGTCGGCGAGGCCCTGGTCACCGGCGGCGACCCGCGCGACGCGGTCGCCCGCTTCGCCCGCGTCCCTGTGCTCCATGGCCCACCGGCGCCCCTCAGCACCACCGACGACAGAGCCCTCACCACCGACGACAGAGAGCGTGTGCGATGACGACGCCCGGACGTTTCGGGGACTTCGGCGGACGCTACGTCCCCGAGGCCCTCATCCCCGCCCTCGAGCAGCTCGACGAGGTCCGTCGCAAGGCGATGATCGACCCGGAGTTCGTCGGGGAGCTCGAGCGGCTGCACCGCACCTACACCGGCCGCCCGAGCATCCTCACCGAGGTGCCGCGGTTCGCCGAGCACGCCGGGGGAGCGCGGGTGATCCTCAAGCGCGAGGACCTCAACCACACCGGTTCGCACAAGATCAACAACGTCCTCGGACAGGCCCTCCTCACCAAGCGAATGGGCAAGAAGCGGATCATCGCCGAGACCGGCGCCGGCCAGCACGGCGTCGCCGCCGCCACCGCCGCTGCCCTCCTCGGTCTCGACTGCGTCGTCTACATGGGCAAGGTCGACACCGAGCGGCAGGCCCTCAACGTCGCCCGGATGCGGCTGCTCGGCGCCGAGGTCGTGGCCGTGGAGAACGGCAGCCAGACCCTCAAGGACGCCGTCAACGAGGCGCTGCGCGACTGGGTCGCCAACGTCGACGACACCCACTACGTGCTCGGCACGGTCACCGGTCCGCACCCCTTCCCGGAGATGGTCCGCGACTTCCACCGGGTCATCGGGATCGAGGCGCGGGCCCAGGTGCTCGACCTCGTCGGCCGACTCCCCGACGTCGTGCTCGCCTGTGTCGGTGGGGGATCCAACGCGATGGGCATCTTCCACCGCTTCCTCGACGACACCGGCGTGCGACTCGTCGGGCTCGAGGCCGGGGGCGCCGGGGTCACGACGGGCCGGCACGCGGCCCGGTTCTCCGCCGGCGAGCGGGGCGTGCTCCACGGGGCCTTCACCTACGTCATGCAGGACGTCGACGGCCAGACTGTCGAGTCCCACTCCGTCTCGGCCGGTCTCGACTACCCCAGCGTCGGCCCCGAGCACTCCTACCTGCTCGACATCGGCCGCGCGGAATACCGCCCGATCACCGACGTGGACGCGATGGAGGCATTCCGGCTGCTCTGCCGCACCGAGGGCATCATCCCGGCGATCGAGTCGGCGCACGCCCTCGCAGGGGCGATCGACGTCGGCCGCGAGCTCGGCCCCGAGGCCGTCCTGCTCGTCAACCTCTCCGGCCGCGGCGACAAGGACGTGCACACCGCCGCGCAGTGGTTCGGGCTCCTGGACGACGCCGCCCTCCAGAGCGCCGGCGCCATCGCGAGCGCCGACGCGACCGGCGTCAGCTCCCTCACCGACGGGGTCCAGGTATGACCCGCGTCGGTGACGTCCTGGCCCGGTGCCGCGCCGAGGGTCGCGCGGCCCTCATCGGCTACCTCCCCGTCGGCTACCCCGACGTCCCCGGATCGATCGAGGCGATGACCGCGATGGTCGAGGCCGGCGTCGACATCGTCGAGGTCGGGGTCCCCTACAGCGACCCGCTGATGGACGGGCCGGTCATCCAGTACGCCGTGGAGACGGCTCTCGCCGGCGGCACCAGGGTCGACGACGTGTTCACGGCCACGGCGGCCGTCCGCGACGCCGGGGCCCCCGCCCTCGTGATGACCTACTGGAACCTCGTCATGCGCCGCGGGGTGGAGACCTTCGCGAGCGACCTCGCCGCCGGCGGCGGCTCGGGCCTGATCACCCCCGACCTCATCCCCGACGAGGCGGGCGACTGGATCGCGTCGTCGGAGTCCCACGGCCTCGACCGCGTCTTCCTCGTCGCCCCGAGCTCGACGTCGGAGCGCCTCACCAGGGCCACGTCGGCCTGCCGCGGGTTCGTGTATGCCGCGTCGACGATGGGCGTCACCGGCACCCGCACCAGCGTGGGCAGCGCCGCGGAGGGGCTGGTCGCGCGCACCCGTGCGGTCACCGACGTCCCGGTCTGCGTCGGCCTCGGGGTCTCCAACGGCGAGCAGGCGGCCGACGTCGCGCGGTTCGCCGACGGGGTCATCGTCGGGTCCGCCCTCGTCCGGTGCCTGACCGAGGCACCCACCCGGGCGGACGGCATACGGGCGCTCACCGACCTCACCCGCGAGCTCGCCGAGGGTGTCCGTGCCCGCCGCTCGACGCCCGGCGGTGCCCCCGGCGGGGCCTCCGGAATGGTGGCCTCGGCATGATCACCGCCCTCTCCCTGGAGATCCCCAGCCCCACCTCGGGGGTCTGGCACCTCGGCATCTTCCCCGTGCGCGGCTACGCGATGTGCATCCTCGCCGGGATCGTCGTCTGCCTGTGGATCACCCAGCGGCGGCTGCTGGACCGTGGCGGGAAGGCGGGGCAGACCCTCGACATCTCCGCGTGGGCCGTGCCCTTCGGCATCCTCGGCGGCCGCATCTATCACCTGATCACCTCGCCGCAGGCCTACTTCGGCGAGGGTGGCCACCCGATCGACGCGTTCAAGATCTGGAACGGCGGTCTCGGCATCTGGGGCGCGATCGCGCTCGGCGCGGTCGGCGCAGCCATCGGCTGCCACCGTCAGGGCGTCTCGCTGCGGCACTTCATCGACGCGGCGGCGCCGGGCATCCTCGTCGCCCAGGCGATGGGCCGGTGGGGCAACTACTTCAACAACGAGATCTACGGCGGTCCGACGACGCTCCCCTGGGGCCTGAAGATCTACCAGTGGGACCAGGCCGACGGGCACGCCGTCCTCGACGCGAGCGGTCACCCGATCGTGCTCGGCATCTTCCAGCCGACCTTCCTCTACGAGTCGATCTTCTGCCTGCTGCTCGCGATCGTGCTGCTGCTGCTCGACCGTCGCCTCAGGTTCGCCCCGGGCCAGGTGTTCGCGCTCTATGTCGCGGGCTACCCGCTCGGTAGGGTGGTGCTGGAGTTCATGCGCACGGACGACGCCAACCACATCCTTGGGTTGCGGGTCAACGTGTGGGTGTCGCTCCTGGTGTTCCTGCTCGGCGTGGCCCTCTACATCGGATTCGGTCGGCGATCCCGACCGCTGTCGACCTCGGGAGAGAGCGGGGAGATCTCCGACACATCCGGGTCTGATGCCCAGCCGGACGAGCTGGGCCAGAATGGTGTCCATGACTCCCTCAGCCCTCGTGACGACGATGCCGACGGGGACGGAGACCACCCGTCACCGTCGCGGGCATCTCACATCGCGGAATGAGTTGTCCCAGATCCTAGGACGCCGGATCCTTCCGGCTATCCTGCCCCAGCACCGGCCATCGCCGTCCAGGTGCGCTTCCAGGTGATCAAGGTGTGCCACGACACACCGACAGCTGACCACGAAGGACGGTGAGACCGCGTGTCCCCCCAGCGCCCCTTGTTCTCCGCCCGGCCGAGCGACATCGGCCTCTACCGCGGTGCCCACGAGCACGATGCCTGCGGGGTCGCGATGGTCGCGACGATGCGGGGTCGCGCCGGCCACGACATCGTCGACCACGCGCTCACCGCCCTGCGCAACCTCGACCACCGCGGCGCCACCGGCTCCGACCCGCTGGTCGGTGACGGCGCAGGCATCCTCACGCAGATCCCCGACGGCTTCCTGCGCCAGGCCGTCGACTTCGCCCTCCCGGTCGTCGGCTCGTATGCCGTGGGCCTGGCCTTCCTGCCCCGCGACCCCGCCGAGCGCGCCACCAGCGTCGCGGCCATCGAGCGGATCGCCGCAGAGGAGGGCCTCAAGGTCCTCGGCTGGCGCGACGTGCCCGTGTCCGCCGACCTCGTCGGCGAGGTCGCGCGGGCCTGCATGCCGCACTTCACCCAGCTCTTCGTCAGCTCCTCCGTCGGCCGGCAGTCCGGCGTCGGGCTCGACCGGTTCGCCTTCTGCCTGCGCAAGCGCGCCGAGCGCGAGACCGACGTCTACTTCGCGTCGCTGTCGTCGCGCACGATCGTCTACAAGGGCATGCTCACGACCGGCCAGCTCGAGCCGTTCTTCCCCGACCTGTCCGACCGGCTCTACGAGACCGAGCTCGCGCTGGTCCACTCCCGCTTCTCGACCAACACCTTCCCGTCGTGGCCGCTCGCGCACCCCTACCGCTTCATCGCGCACAACGGCGAGATCAACACCGTCAAGGGCAACCGCAACTGGATGAGCGCCCGCGAGAGCCTGCTCACCTCCGACATCATCCCCGGCGACCTCGACCGCCTCTTCCCGATCTGCACCCCGGAAGCCTCCGACTCGGCGAGCTTCGACGAGGTCCTCGAGCTGCTCCACCTCGGCGGTCGGTCGCTGCCCCACGCGGTGCTCATGATGATCCCGGAGGCCTGGGAGAACAACGCCGACATGGATCGCGCCCGTCGGGCCTTCTACGAATTCCACTCGACCTTCATGGAGTCCTGGGACGGCCCGGCCTGCGTCACCTTCACCGACGGCACGCTCATCGGCGCGGTCCTCGACCGCAACGGCCTGCGCCCCGGCCGGTATGCCGTGACCGACGACGGGCTCGTCGTCCTCGCCTCGGAGTCGGGTGTCCTCGACCTCGACCCGAAGACCGTCGTCAAGCGCGGCCGCCTCCAGCCGGGACGGATGTTCCTCGTCGACACCGAGCACGGCCGGATCATCGGCGACGAGGAGATCAAGAGCGGTCTGGCGTCGCGCCACCCCTACGACGAGTGGCTGCACGCCGGCATGATCAGCCTCGACGACCTGCCCGAGCGCGAGCACATCGTCCACACCGCCTCGTCCGTCGCCCGCCGCCAGCAGACCTTCGGCTACACCCAGGAGGAGCTGCGCATCCTGCTGTCGCCGATGGCGAAGTCCGGCGGCGAGGCGCTCGGGTCGATGGGCACCGACAGCCCGATCGCCGTGCTCTCCAGCCGACCGCGACTCATCTTCGACTACTTCACCCAGCTCTTCGCCCAGGTCACCAACCCGCCGCTCGATGCGATCCGGGAGGAGCTGGTGACCTCGCTCGGCGCCACCATCGGTCCCGAGGGCAACGCGCTCTCGGTGTCGCCGGCGCACGCCCGACAGGTGCTGCTGCCCTTCCCGGTGATCGACAACGACCAGCTGGCCAAGATCGTCCACATCAACGCCGACGGCGACCTGCCGGGCTACGCCACCCACGTCGTGCACGGCCTCTACGACGTCACCGGTGGCGCGGCAGCGATGACCGCCAAGCTCGAGGAGATCTTCGCCGAGGTGTCGGCGGCGATCCGCCGTGGCGCGCGCTTCGTCGTGCTGTCCGACCGCGATTCCGGCCGTGACCTCGCGCCGATCCCGTCGCTCGTGCTCACCTCGGCGGTCCACCACCACCTCATCCGCGAGAAGACCCGCACCCAGGTCGGCCTCGTCGTAGAGGCGGGTGACGTCCGCGAGGTGCACCACGTGGCGCTGCTCGTCGGCTACGGCGCCGCGGCCGTCAACCCCTACCTCGCGATGGAGAGCGTCGAGGACCTCGTGCGGTCCGGCACGCTGACCGGTGTCACCGCCGACAAGGCCGTGGCCAACCTCATCAAGGCGCTCGGCAAGGGCGTCCTCAAGGTGATGTCGAAGATGGGCATCTCGACTGTGGCGTCCTACCGCGGCGCTCAGGTCTTCGAGGCGATCGGGCTGTCCCAGGAGCTCGTCGACCGGTACTTCACCGGGACCGTCAGCCAGCTCGGCGGGATCGGCCTCGACGTCGTCGCCGGGGAGGTCGCGGCCCGGCACGCCGTCGCCTACCCCCCGGAGGGAATCCACCAGGCCCACCGCTCGCTGTGGGTCGGCGGCGAGTACCAGTGGCGCCGCGAAGGCGAGCCCCACCTCTTCGACCCCGACACCGTCTTCCGGCTGCAGCACTCGACCCGGGCGCGGCGCTACGACATCTTCAAGCAGTACACCGAGCGCGTAGACGGGCAGTCCGAGCGGTTGATGACCCTGCGGGGGCTCTTCGAGTTCGCCGGCCCCGAGGCGTCCGGGCGGGAGCCGGTCCCCCTCGACGAGGTCGAGCCGATCAGCGAGATCGTCAAGCGGTTCTCCACGGGCGCGATGAGCTACGGCTCGATCAGCCTCGAGGCGCACCAGAACCTCGCGATCGCGATGAACCAGATCGGCGGCAAGTCCAACACCGGTGAGGGCGGTGAGGACGAGGACCGGCTGCTCGACCCGCTGCGCCGCTCCGCGATCAAGCAGGTCGCCTCCGGCCGGTTCGGGGTCACCAGCCTCTACCTCACCCAGGCCGACGACATCCAGATCAAGATGGCCCAGGGAGCCAAGCCCGGCGAAGGTGGCCAGCTGCCCGGGCCGAAGGTCTACCCCTGGATCGCCAAGACCCGGCACAGCACCCCCGGGGTCGGGCTGATCTCCCCGCCGCCGCACCACGACATCTACTCGATCGAGGACCTCGCCCAGCTGATCCACGACCTCAAGAACGCCAACCCCGGCGCACGGGTCCACGTCAAGCTCGTCTCCGAGATCGGCGTCGGCACCGTCGCGGCCGGCGTCTCCAAGGCGCACGCCGACGTCGTGCTCATCTCCGGCCACGACGGGGGCACCGGCGCGTCCCCGCTGACCTCGCTCAAGCACGCCGGCGCACCGTGGGAGCTCGGCCTCGCCGAGACGCAGCAGACCCTGCGGCTCAACGGGCTGCGCGACCGCATCGTCGTGCAGGCCGACGGCCAGCTCAAGACCGGTCGCGACGTCGTCATCGCCGCGCTGCTCGGCGCCGAGGAGTTCGGTTTCGCGACCGCCCCGCTCGTCGTGTCGGGCTGCATCATGATGCGGGTCTGCCACCTCGACACCTGTCCGGTCGGGGTCGCGACGCAGAACCCCGAGCTGCGGGCCCGGTTCTCGGGCAAGCCCGAGTTCGTCGTCACCTTCTTCGAGTACATCGCCGAGGAGGTCCGCGAGCACCTCGCGTCGCTCGGCTTCCGCTCGATCGCGGAGGCCATCGGCCACGTCGATGCTCTCCGCACCGAGAAGGCGGTCGCGCACTGGAAGGCGTCGGGGCTCGACCTCAGCCCCATCCTCACCCAGGTCGAGGACCCGACCGGCGGCACGGCATACAACTCGGCGGTGCAGGACCACGGCCTCGAGAAGGCGCTCGACCACCAGCTCATCTCGCTCGCGCAGCCCGCGCTGCGTGACGGGGAGCAGGTCCGGGCGGAGGTGGCGGTCCGCAACGTCAACCGCACCGTCGGCACGATGCTCGGGCACGAGATCACCAAGGTCCATCCCCACGGGCTGCCCGACGGCACGATCGAGTTCACCCTCACCGGCTCGGGCGGACAGTCCTTCGGGGCGTTCCTGCCGGCGGGGCTGACCCTCGTCCTGCAGGGCGACTCCAACGACTACGTCGGCAAGGGCCTCTCGGGCGGGCGGATCGTCGTGCGTCCCGAGTCCTCGGCGCCGCTCACCGCAGAGTCCAACGTCATCGCCGGCAACGTCATCGGCTACGGCGCGACCACCGGCGAGATCTTCCTGCGCGGTCAGGTCGGCGAGCGGTTCTGCGTCCGCAACTCGGGCGCGACGGCCGTCGTCGAGGGGGTCGGCGACCACGGGTGCGAGTACATGACCGGTGGCGTCGTCGCGATCCTCGGACCGACCGGGCGCAACTTCGCCGCCGGGATGTCGGGGGGCGTGGCCTACGTGCTCGACCTGCGGCCCGACCACGTCAACGTCGATCTCGTCGACCTGCTGCCCCTGCGGGAGCAGGACGGCGACGTGCTGCGGACGATGCTCGAGAAGCACCGCAGCTGGACCGAGTCCGCGGTCGCGGACCGGCTCCTGCAGGACTGGGACGAGGCGAAGCAGCGCTTCACCCTCGTCCTGCCCCGCGACTACCAGCGTGTCCTCGACGTGCGCGCCGAGGCCGAGGTCGAGGGCCTCGACCTCGACGGCGCAGAGGTCTGGGACCGGATCATGGAGGCATCCCGTGGCTGATCCCCAAGGCTTTCTCAAGGTCCGCGAGCGGGAGCTGCCGACGCGCCGCCCCGTCCCGGTCCGCATCAGGGACTGGAAGGAGGTCTACCAGGAGCAGGAGCTCGGCCAGCTCCAGCGACAGGCCGGCCGCTGCATGGACTGCGGAATCCCGTTCTGCCACAACGGTTGTCCGCTCGGCAACCTGATCCCCGAGTGGAACGACCTGGCGTGGAAGGGCGACTGGCGCGAGGCCATCGAGCGGCTGCACGCGACCAACAACTTCCCGGAGTTCACCGGTCGGCTGTGCCCGGCCCCGTGCGAGACGGCCTGCGTGCTCGGCATCAACCAGCCGGCCGTGACGATCAAGCAGGTCGAGCTCACGACGATCGAGCAGGCCTTCGAGGCCGGGTCGGTCACGCCGCAACCGCCCGAGCGGCTGTCCGGCAAGACCGTCGCGGTCGTCGGCTCGGGCCCCGCGGGTCTCGCGGCGGCCCAGCAGCTGACCCGTGCGGGTCACACCGTCGCGGTCTACGAACGCGCCGACAAGCCGGGCGGCCTGCTGCGCTACGGGATCCCCGAGTTCAAGATGGAGAAGGCCGTCCTCGACCGTCGCCTCGCGCAGATGGAGGCCGAGGGCACCCGCTTCCGGGCCGGCGTCGCGGTGGGTGAGGAGATCACCGGCTCCCAGCTCCGGGCGCGCTACGACGCAGTCGTGCTCGCCATCGGGTCGACCGTCCCGCGTGACCTGCCGGTCCCCGGGCGCGAGCTGCACGGCATACACCAGGCGATGGACTACCTCCCGCCGTCCAACCGCGTCGCCCTCGGCGAGCAGGTCGAGGGGCAGATCCTCGCCACCGGCAAGGACGTCATCATCATCGGTGGTGGCGACACCGGCGCCGACTGCCTCGGCACGGCGACCCGCCAGGCCGCCCGGTCGGTGACCCAGCTGGAGATCATGCCGCGGCCCGACGAGGAGCGGTCCGGCGCCCAGCCGTGGCCGACCTACCCCATGACCTATCGCGTCGCCAGCGCCCACGAGGAGAACGGCGACCGCGT
>NZ_JANXRJ010000099.1 GCF_025353065.1 Lapillicoccus sp. | reverse complement strand
GCTTGAGCTCGACGACCAGGTAGGACGGACCCCAGGTCTGTGGATGGCGACCGACGAGGACGACGTCGGCGCGCTTGCTCGTGAGGGGCAGCTGGTATTCGATCAACATCTCCACGTCGTGGAGGCCCGCGGTGACGAGATCGGCGCGCAGGGCGGGGATGCTCCGCTCCCACGAGCGACGTTCACCGGGGCTCGGCCGATGCAGGGTCGAGGCAAAGTCGTGTTTCAGCAGGTCAAGAGGGATGTGACGACCCTGGTGGGGTCCCTGGCGTGATGTCTTAGCCCGGCGGCGATGTTGGTCCAGCCCATCAGTCGCAGCAGGCTGATGGCGGTGTTGCGCAGGGTGGCCATGAGTTGGGGTGCGTTGCCGGTGCGGATCTGGGACCGGTCTTCGTCGTAGGTCACGTCGCGGCACCAGTGGAGGCGGTTTTCTATCCCCCAGTGTCCTTGGACCCAGGCGGCGAGGGTGGCTGGTGGGGCCATGTCGTGGCCGGCGGAGGTGAGGATGTACACGACCTCGACGGTTTTCTTCCCGGCCTTGGTCACGGTGCGGCGGACCTGGGCCAGTTGGGCGGCGCCAGCGAAGGCGACCCACGCGGGGGCGTCGATGACCTTGATGGTCCGGGTGACGGCACGGCCGTGACCGGTGCTGGTGACCCGGTGGGCGGGGACGTCCTTCCAGGGCAGCTTCTTGCACGCAGTGTGCAGCCGCGGCTGGTTGCCCTTGATGGTGAACACGTACTCCCCGCCGCCGGCGGTGATGACCTGCGCGGTGTCTGTCTGGGTGTGCATGGCATCGACAGTGATCACGACCCCGGTTAGGTCAAAGGTGGCGAGCAGGTCTCGTACGGCCGGGATCTCGTTGCTCTTCGCGGCGACCGCGACCTGTCCCAGCACGGTCCCGGTGGCGTGGTCGAGGGCGGCGACCAGGTGGGGGGCACTGGCTCCGGAGGTGCGGGCCCCGCGGACCGTCTTGCCGTCGATCGCGATTACCCGCCGCCCGTCCAGCACGGCAGTGCGGGTGAACATCCACGCCCCGAGGACCCGGTCCAGGACGTCCGCGTCGACCCGGGCGAACAGCCGCCGCAGGCACGACTTCTCCGGCCGGGACCCGTCCAATACGCCGAGGTCGGCCAGCACCCCGGACGGCTGGTCGATCACCCACTCCCCGATCGCCGCGTACGAGCGGGACCCGGCCAGGACGGCCGCGATCCCGACCGCCAGCAGCATTCCCGCGCGGTGGCGAACCCCGCGCGGGTCCCTCGGGTCGGGCACCGTGGCGAGCAGCTCCAGCAGGCGGGCCCGGTGGGTCGGACCCGGGTGGGACGCGCTGGTGCGCGAAGATGACATCGGCGGGTGTGGTCCTCAGGTGGATGGTCAGTGTAAGAACTTCCATCCAACCCCTCAGACCACACTCGTCACACACGCCACACCGCGCGGTTCACCACACAAACCTGCAGGTCACAGCGCTAACGATCGACTTTGCCGCACCCCTGCCCACGAACCCACCCACGGATGCGTCACGAGAGCCACAATTACCCGCGCCATCTGCGCGACGTCCTCGACCCCAGCCGTGCGCACAGTCAACGAGGAACTCACTGCCGAATCTTAGGCCGCCAACCGCCGCCCGAGCGTTACACCTTCTCTACGACAGCTCATAGGCATCGCGAGCGTTTCGTCGGAGGACGACGGGGGACAACGCCTGCGTCCTTATCGGGCCGCTGTGATGCCTGCCCACGGTGGCGATAGGCGGTGAAGTGACCCATGTACTGGGGTCGCTATCCCCGCCTGAATGTGGCTACACTTGTAGCCATGACAGTGGATGCGCAGATGGCGCTGAAGGACGTCAAGAACCGGCTCTCGGAGGTCGTGGACCAGGTAGAGCGGGAACACGACCGGGTCGTGATCACCAAACACGGCCGGCCAGCCGCTGTCGTCGTCAGTGTCGAGGACCTCGCCTCCTTGGAGGAGACGTTGGAGATCATGGCCCGACCGCGACTGATCGCCCAGATCCGCGACAGCCTGGTCGAGCTGGAGTCCGAGCCCGCTGCCGCACTGACCAAGCAGCAGGCCTTGGAGCTGCTGCGCCGGTGAGTGAAGGTGCATCCGAGATCACGTGGTCGCCTACTGCTCGTCGAGCCTTGGCCAAGCTGCCGGAGAAGGTGGGCACGGCCGTAATCGAGTTCATCTACGGACCGCTGGCCCGCAACCCGCACCGAGTGGGCAAAGCGCTGCGCTTTGAGCTGGAAGGGCTGCATACCGCACGCCGAGGTGACTTCCGCATCGTGTACCGCATCACAGACAACGTCACCATCCTCGCCATCGAGCACCGAGCTGATGCTTACCGGCCCCGCTGAACGACGGCCACCGGTCAGCATCGCGACATCGGCACGGAACGCCCCACACGCGGCGGTGTGGGACAGCCGCTCTCGCGGCGAAGTGGGGCACGGTTGTTGGCTGGACCGCGCGGGCGGCCTCTGGGGCCGCAAGCCAACCGGCGCGTCACCTCTGGG
>NZ_JANXRJ010000240.1 GCF_025353065.1 Lapillicoccus sp. | reverse complement strand
GCCGTGGTCAGTCCGGGTCAGCCGGGGTCAGCCGGGGTCAGCCGGGGTCAGCCGGGGTCAGCCGGGGTCGCGCAGGAGCGCGTGCTCGTGCGCGAAGACGACGATCTGGACCCGGTCGCGCAGCGCCAGCTTGCGCAGGATCGCGCCCACGTGTGTCTTCACGGTCGACTCGCTCGCGAAGACGAGGGCGCCGACCTCGGTGTTGGACAGGCCCCTGGCGACCGCGCCGAAGATCTCCCGCTCCTTGTCGGTCAGCCCGAGGTATGCCGCGGGCGTCGGTGTGGGGGTGCGGAACTGGTGGTCGAGGAGGGTCGAGAGATCCTCCGGCGCGAGGACGGCGTTGCCCGCGTGGACCGTCCGGATCGCGTCCCGCAGCAGGAGGGGGGTCGTGTCCTTGAGGAGGAACCCGCTGGCCCCCGACCGGATCGCGGTGGCCGCCCGGTCGTCGAGGTTGAAGGTCGTCAGCACGATCACCCGCACCGGCTTCTCGCGTCGGGCGACCCGGTCGGCGAGGAAGATCTGCCGGGTCGCCTCCACCCCGTCCATCTCGGGCATCCGGATGTCCATCAGCACGACGTCGGGGTGCAGCTCGTCGACCAGTCGGACGGCCTCGACGCCGTCACCGGCCGAGCCGACCACGGCCATCCCCTCCTGAGCGTCGACGATGACCCGCACCCCCTCGCGGAAAAGGTGTTGGTCGTCGACGAGGAGGACCGAGATGTCCTCTCCCACAGGGTCGCTCATGCGCCTGACGACCGGACCGGCACCCAGGCCGTCACGGTGAACGTCGGGTCCGGCCCCTCACTGCGACGGCGCACGTCGAGCCGGCCACCCACCGACTCGAGACGGCGCCGCATACCCTCGATGCCCTGACCACCCTGCTCGGCGACCTCGGGGACCTCGGGGACCGGGGCCGCGCGGGCCTGTTCGGCGTTGCGGACCTCGATCCGCAGGTCACCCTCCCAGCTGCCGTCGGGTCAGTGCCGCTCGACGTGGACGGGCCGGTCCGGGCGGCCGTGCCGCACGGCATTCGTCAACATCTCCTGCAGCACCCGGTAGGCGACGGCGGCGAGCTCGGGCGGCAGCGGCCTCGGCGCGCCCACCTCCGAGTCGATGATCTCGCGGCCGCTCGAGCGGACCCCTTCGACGAGGCGGTCGAGGTCTGCCGCCCGCGCGGCCGTCTGCTGGGTCGCCGTCTGCTGCGTCGCCGACAGGACCTGCCTGACGTCCTGGAGCGAGGACCGGGCCGAGTCGGCGATCGTGGCCATCGTCGCCTTGAGGGCCGCCGGGTCGTCGTCGCGGAGGTACTGCGCCGACTCCGCCTGCGCGAGGATGACGGCCAGCGAGTGCCCGACGACGTCGTGCACGTCGTGGGCCAGCCGGGCCTGCCCTTCCCGCAGGCGGGCGATCTCGCGCGCCTGCTCGGACTCCCGCTGGGCGCTGGCGACGTCCGCTTCGGCCAGCCCGAGCGACACCCTCGAGGCGCGGGCCCGGTCCCATGACCGCATCGCCAGGCCGACGGTCCACGGGATCCCGAGGATCGCGACTCCGGAGACCGCGCCCCAGATCTCCGGCCGGTTCAACCCGGCGGCGGCCGCCGGGAACAGGCGCGACGAGGCGGCGTTCGCCGACAGGAGGATGAAGCCGGAGCCCATGAAGACGACGCCGATGACCGCGGCCATCGGGATCGACAGGCCGGCGAGCCACACCGTGCCGAGGCCACCCCACCGGGCCGTCGCGAAAGCCACGACGACGACCACGAGCTCCGTGACCAGGGGGCGGATCCCGGTCGCCATGTGGAAGCCCCCGACCAGCCAGACGAGGCCGAGGGCGAGTCCTGGCCACCGCCGACTGAGTCCGACTGCTCCCGCGAGGAGCAGGGTCACGGCGAGGTAGTGCCCCAACCCGGACGTGCCGAAGGACCGTGTCGTGACGGCCTCGGCCGGCCCGAGGACGGCCACGACCCCGGCCAGGACCACCCAGGGCACCCACTCACCGTGCGCCAGGGAAGGCGCGATCTCGGGTGATGTCTCGAGGCGAGGGGTCAGGGTGGCCATGTCCCCCACGCTAGGCGCCGTCGACGCTGCCGGACCTCCTCCTCAGGTACCGCGACCCGAGCCCGGCGGCCGACATCGCGCATCTGCGGCCGGGTCGCGCACCTGGG
>NZ_JANXRJ010000236.1 GCF_025353065.1 Lapillicoccus sp. | reverse complement strand
GTCGTGGATCGCCCCCGAGATCCGGGCCGTCCCCACGGTGTCGTAGGGGTTCATCGCCGCCACGAGCCGGAACCCGTCCGCCGACGGCACACGCCCGAGCCGGGGCACGTTGAGCTCGCGCTCCGACATCACCGTGAGCAGCACGTTGAGCGTCTCCTCCGGCACGCGGTTGAGCTCCTCGACGTAGAGCAGACCGCCCTCGCGCATCGCCTCGAGCAGCGGCCCGTCGACGAACACCTCTGCGCGATAACCGCGCTCGAGCACCAGCGCCGGGTCGAAGTGGCCCACCAATCGGGCAGGGGTCAGCTCCGCGTTGCCCTCGACGAGCACGAACGTGCTCTCCCGGTCGGCGGCCACCCGACGCAGCAGGGTGGACTTGCCGGTGCCGGGCGGGCCCTCGAGGACGACGTGGGCGCCACTGGCCAGGGCTGCTTCGAGCAGCTCGACCTCACGCCCCCGTCCGACGACGGGCCCGGCCGACACCCGCGGCATACCAGTGGTGGACTGCGTCACGCGTGCTCGTGTATCACGACCCCGCGCACGTTCTTGCCGGCGAGAAGGTCGTCATAGCCCTCCTGCACCTGGTCGAGCGTGTAGGTGCGAGTGATGATCTCGTCGAGCTTGAGGTCTCCGCTCTGGTAGAGCGAGAGGATCCGCGGGATGTCCACGGTGGGGTTGCAGTCGCCGAAGAGGCTGCCCTTGATGGTCTTCCGGTAGAGGGTGAGGATCGTGCCCGGCAGCTCGATGTTCTGCTCCATCAGCTTGTTGAGGCCGGTGAGCACCACGGTGCCGCCCTTGCCCACGGCGTGGAAGCCGCCGGCCACGATCTCGGAGGTCATCAGGCCCGGGGTGAGGATCGCGGAGTCGGCCATCTGGCCCCGTGTCATGTCGGTGAGGGCCGCCATCGCCTCGTCGGTGCTGGCGAACGCGTGCGTCGCGCCCAGCTCCATCGCCTTCTCCCGCTTGTTCTCCAGCGGGTCGATGGCGATGACGTTCTTGGCCCCGGCATACCGGGCGCCCTGCACGGCGTTGATGCCGATGCCCCCGATGCCGACGACGAGGACGGTGTCCCCGGCGCGGACGTTGGCCGTGTTGACCGCCGCTCCCCAGCCGGTCGGCACGCCGCACCCGACGAGGACGGCCTTCTCGAGCGGCAGGTCGTCGTCGACCTTGACCGCGGAGTTCTGGTGGATGACGCCGTACTGGCTGAAGGTGCCGAGCATGCACATGGCGCCGTACTGGCCCCGCGGGCCGGTGATCGGGAAGCGCTCACCGGGCAGGTAGCCCTCGAGGATCGTCGCGCCCATGTCGCAGATCGACTGGCGGCCGGTGGCGCAGTAGCGGCAGGACCCGCAGTTGGGGATGAACGAGCAGACCACGTGGTCGCCGACCTTGACGCGCGTCACGCCCGGCCCAACCTCCTCGATGATCCCGGCACCCTCGTGGCCGAGCACCATCGGCAGGCGCGCCTCGAGATCACCGTGGGCGACGTGAACGTCGGAGTGGCAGAGCCCGGCATGGGTGTAGCGGATGAGGACCTCGCCCTCACGGGGGCCGTCGAGGTCGAGCTCCTCGATCTCGATCGGCTTGCCGGCTTCGTAGACGACTGCGGCTTTGGTCTTCACAGGCGGGCTCTCCTCGTGTGGTCGGTGCGGTCGGGGTCCGGGGGGGTCCCGGGCGTCCAGGGGCATTTCCAGGGCCGCGGCGTCGCGTCCGGCGAGGTCGAGCGTGACGTTCTACGGTGGACGTCGGTGCCGTGGATGATCGGTCGTGCTTCTCCGAAGCCTAAGCAGGGAAGGGGCGCAATCGACCTCTCCGTTCGGGCAGGTCCGCCTCGTCCGATCCCGGGCCGACGAGCGCTCCCTCGCCGTTCCGGACGAGGCAGGGGGTGCGAGTTGGTCAGGCGAGGGGGGCGGTGAGCTCGATGTTGATGTCGTCCGGGTCCTGGAAGGACAGGATCGCGAGGCCGGCGTCGGCCAGGTCGATGATCTCGCCGTGCGGGATGCCGGCGTCGCCGAGTGCGGCGTGGGCCCGGGTGAGGGCGTCCCGGGAGTCGACCGTGAAGCTCACGTGGTCGAGGCCGGTGCGGGCCGAGTCGAAGCCGTCGCTGCCGACCGGACGCAGGCCGAAGAGGGTG
>NZ_JANXRJ010000227.1 GCF_025353065.1 Lapillicoccus sp. | reverse complement strand
CCCAGCTGGCCGGCTACTTCGCCGGCGAGCGGCGCGACTTCGACGTGCCCCTCCACCTCGTCGGCACGCCGTTCCAGCAGCAGGTGTGGAGCCTCCTGCGCCAGATCCCCTTCGGCGCAACACGGACCTACGGCTGGATCGCCGCAGAGATCGGCACCACCGCCGCGCACGCCCGGGCGGTCGGCCACTGCGTCGGCCACAACCCCGTCTCGATCCTCGTGCCCTGCCACCGGGTCGTCGGCGAGAAAGGCACCCTGACCGGGTATGCCGGTGGGCTCGAGCGGAAGACCGCGCTGCTCACGCTCGAGGGTGTCCTCGTGCCGGGTGCCACGTCGGTGAGCCGCTCGGTCGACCCGACCCTCTGGTAGACAGCAACCCGTCGGATGACGCCGCCAGACGCACGACCCGAGGACGCCCACCCGTGCCCGACCCCCCGCCCGTCAAGCTCCCCTTCGAGACCGTCGTCGCCACCCACGGGGCGACGGTCCTGCGGGTATGCCGCGCGGTCCTCGGCCCGGTCGACGCGGACGACGCCTGGTCGGAGACCTTCCTCTCGGCTCTGCGCGCCTACCCCGCGCTCCCGGCCGACGCCAACCTCGAGGCGTGGCTCGTGACCATCGCCCACCGCAAGGCCATCGACGTCACGCGGGCCACCGCCCGGCGCGCCATCCCCGTCGCCGAGATCCCGGAGAGACGGCACACGGCTGCTTCCGCGAACGACCGCGACCTCGACCTCGTTGCCGCGGTCGCCGCCCTCCCACCGCGCCAACGCGAGGCCGTCGCCTACCGCTACCTCGCCGGCCTCACTCACGCCGAGGTCGCGGAGCTCGTCGGGCGCCGTCCGGATGCCGTGCGGCGAGCGGCCGCCGACGGGATGGCCACCCTGCGCCGCACCTACCCCGGGCTCGCCGACGAGGACGGGGCCACACCATGACCCACGCCGTCGACCCGGCTCGGGTCTCCTTGCGTGACGCGGTCCCCGCGTCGACCGACGACCTGACCCGGCTGCGGGCCAGCCTCGCTGCCCGCGCGTCCACCGAGGACCTGCTCGACGTCGCCTACCGCGACCTCGACACCCCCGTCGGCCGGTTGCTGCTCGCCGCGACCGACGGCGGCCTGGTGCGCGTCGCCTTCGACGGCGAGGGAGAGGACCGCGTGCTCCAGGAGCTGTCCGACCGGATCAGCCCGCGGGTGCTGCACGCCCCGGCACGCCTCGACGCCGTGGCGCGCCAGCTCGACGAGTACTTCGCGGGGCGCCGGCGCACCTTCGACGTGCCGCTCGACTGGCAGCTGTCCTCGGGCTTCCGGCGCAGCGTCCTCACCCACCTGGCGACCGGCGTCGACTACGGCCACACCGCGACGTATGCCGCCCTGGCCACCCTCGCCGGCAGCCCGCGAGCCGTCCGCGCGGTCGGGACGGCCTGCGCCACGAACCCCATCCCGGTTGTCGTCCCCTGTCACCGGGTCGTCCGCTCGGACGGGACGATGGGCCGTTACCGCGGCGGTTCCGAGGCCAAACGGACCCTTCTCGACCTCGAGACGGCCGCCGCGGGCCCGGTCCGCGTGCAGGCCGCACCAGTCGGACGGGACGATCCCCCTGTCTGACCCCTGACCGGGCCCTCAAGAGTGACTTCGTCCCGTCCGAATGACCTGTGGAGAACTCGGAGGGGACCCCGGACTCCGACAGGCTGGTCCTCATGACCGATGAGCGAGTGCTGGTGGCCCTGCGGCAGCACGGAGGAGCCGCCTCCTCCGCGGTCCTCGTCGACGCGTCCTCGAGGCACGCCCTGCGCGTCGCGCTGCGTGAGGGCGCCATCCGCCAGGATGGCCGGGGTCGATACTCCTTGCCCGTGGCCGAGGACGGTCGCGCCGCCGCCAACCGGATGACCGGGGTCGCCTCGCACCTCACGGCCGCCGCGCACTGGGGGTGGTCCATGAAGACGGCGCCAGCGCGTCCGATGATCACCGTTCCTCGCAACCGCAACGTCCCGCCGGCCGACCAGAAGGCCAGCCAGATCAGCTGGCGGACCCTTCCTCCGGACGACGTGGTCGACGGGTGCGTGACCGGCCCGGTGCAGACGGTCCTCGACTGCGCCGTGATGCTGCCGTTCGACGAGGCCCTCGCTGTCGCCGACTCGGCCCTGCGTAGCGGCACCGTGACCAGGACCGAGCTCGAGGACGCCGCGGCCGCCATGTCTCGGGGAGGCCCCGCCGCGCGTCGCGTGGCGCGCGAGGCCTCGCAGGAGGCGGCCAACCCCTTCGAGTCGGTGCTCCGCGCGATCGCCCTCGGGGTCACCGGCCTCCGGGTGCGTCCCCAGGTCGAGATCGAGGGCGACGGCTTCTTCGCTCGGGTCGACCTCGGCGACGAGGAGCCGCGGATCGCGCTCGAGGCCGACAGCTTCGAGTCCCACGGGGCACGTCGGCAGCTGGCCGTCGACGCCAAGCGTTACGACGAGATCGTCATCCAGGACTGGTTGCTGCACCGTTTCGCCTGGGAGCACGTGATGTTCGAGCAGCCATGGGTGAC
Source organism: Lapillicoccus sp. (assembly GCF_025353065.1). Taxonomy (GTDB): domain Bacteria; phylum Actinomycetota; class Actinomycetes; order Actinomycetales; family Dermatophilaceae; genus Lapillicoccus. The sequence goes on along the minus strand of NZ_JANXRJ010000227.1, from coordinate 843 downwards.
GCGGATGCTCGAGGGTCTCGTCCAGGTGCGCAAGTCGCGCCCGGCCAAGCGTCGGCGCATCTCCGTCAAACGGGCACAAGCCGCCTGACCCGCGCACCGCCCCGCACGTGACTCGAGTTCGTCCCGTTCGACGGACCGTGGGCCGACGGTCTGGCCGGGGTGGAGCGGCGCCCACGACGGCTCGGGGGGTCTCGCCATGGGCGCCGCGATCAGGGCCAGCCGGAGGGAACCGGGAACTCGATCTCCGGGTATCAGGCTGGAGGGCCTCCGTCTGCGTGGGACGGAGGCGCGTTGTTGCCACCCTAGGGCCTGAACGCAACACTCGCGACCGTTCGGGCGAACTCTCCGCGCGGTTGCCCGGAAGCGGCCACGGCCGGGACCGGACACACTCCCCGGCCGAGCCCGGCCGCACCCGAGCCCCAGCGGCGTCAGGCCTCGCCCACGTCGATCAGGACCTTGCCGACGACGCCCGACTCGACGGCGGCGTGGGCGGCCGCCGTCTGCTCGAGGGGGAAGTGGTGCAGGGGGAGACCGTGCTCCTCGCCGACGCCGAACGCGCCGTCGGTGATGGCGGCCGCGATGTCCTCGGCCGCGGCCTGCAGCGCCTCGTCGCCGACGGTGTAGAGCAGCACCCACTGGAAGCGTGCGTTGGTCGAGAAGGTGTCGCGCACCCGCAGGGTCACCTCGTCGCCACCGTTGTTGGCGTAGATGGCGATGGTCCCCCTGGGCCTGATGACCGCGAGGTCGAGCGGCAGGTTGGCAGCGGGCGCGACCTCGACGATGATGTCGACACCCGCGTGCGCGACGGCGCGGATCGCGGCGGCCGTGTCGCCCTCGCGGTAG
>NZ_JANXRJ010000193.1 GCF_025353065.1 Lapillicoccus sp. | reverse complement strand
TTGCCGATCTTCACCTCGCCGATGCGCAACCACCCGCCGCCGAGCTCGTAGCCGCCGAGCAGGGTGTCGTCGGCGAGGAACGCCCCCTCGCCGACCGTGGTGAGTCGCGGGATGAGCAGGACGGTCGAGGCCTCGACGTCGGGTCCGATCCGAGCACCCAACGCCCGCAGCCACATTGGTGTCGCCGTGCTGGAGTAGAGCGGGAAGAGCCAGGTGCGGGCCTCGTCGAGCAGCCGGACCGTCGTCCACGCCTGCCAGGCCCGCAAGCCGTGGATGGGATGGTGCCCCCCGGTCAGCCCGAGACCGAGCAGGCGGGTCGCCCCCCAGATGAGGACGGCGAGGACGACCAGGGCCACGACGGTGGCCAGCGGCAGCCAGGCCAGCGAGAGGACGGCCGCGTTGCCGAGCGAGGTCGCGTTGCGGAGCCCCGGCGCCACCGAGGCCACCCCGGCGACGACTGCGAACGGCGGGAGCAGGGAGACGAGCACCGAGGACAGCCCGTATGCCGCGAGCCAGACCGGCCGGTTGTCCGGCCGCACGTCCGTCCACGGACCCCGGGCCATCCCTCCGCAGCGAGCAGGTGCACCCGCCCACCACTCCCCCGACGGCACCGGGCCGAACACCGCTGAGCCCGGGGTGATCTCGGCCCGGTCCCCGACGTCGGCGCCCGGGATCAGCGTCGAGCGGGCGCCGACCCGAGCGCCCGCGCCGACCCGGATCGCGCCGAGGTGGAAGACGTCGCCGTCGAGCCAGTGGCCGGCGAGATCCACCTCCTGCTCGATCGAGCACTCGGCGCCGAGGTGGAGGAGGCCCGTGATCGGCGGGATGCTGTGGAGGTCGACGTCCGGGCCGACCTCGGCACCGAGGGCCCGCGCGTACTGGCGCATCCAGAGGGCGCCCGCGAGGTTGGCGGCCCCCAGCTCGTCGGCGACCCGCTCGGCGAGCCAGACTCGGAGGTGGATCTTGCCGCCGCGGGGATGGTCGCCGGGCGTGACACCCCGCAGGATGATCCGCGCCGCGAGGACGGTGAGGAACATCCGCCCGGGCGCGCTGAGCAGGAGCAGCCAGCCGAGTCCGACCAGCCACCACGAGACGGTGGGGAGCCAGGTGAACCCCGCCAGATCCACGGCCACGTTGTTGCCCGCGAGGATCCACGTCAGCCAGCGCAGGCCGCTGATGAGTCGCAGGGGGATCGTCGAGATCACCTGTCCTGCCTGCGTTTTGCGAGGGACGGCGCCGACGGGATGGTTGGTCTGGGCGGCCGGAGAGTGCATCGCGTCGAGGGCCGCTGCGAGACCACCGAGGGTCGGCTCGGCATACACGTCGGCGACGGTGAGCTCGGGGAAGCGTTCGCGCAGCCGCGAGACGAGCTGGGCCGCACTCAGGCTGCCTCCCCCGGCGTCGAAGAAGTCGTCTGTCGGGGCAGTGACGGCGGCGCCGAGGATCTCGAGCCACAGCTCCTGCACCCAGCCGGCGGTGCCGTCGAGGACGAGAGGCCGCGTGGCCCCCGCCGTCTCGGCCGTGGCCAGCGGCCAGGGCAGCGCGTCGCGGTCGATCTTGCCCGACGTGCGGGTCGGCAGAGTGTCGACCTGAGCGAGGCGCGGCACCATCGCCGCGGGCATCGTCGCGCGGAGGTGCTCGATCGCCCGGGCCGGGTCGAACGTGCCGTCCGTCGCGACATAGCCGATGAGGAGGCTGTTGCCGGAGCTCGTCTTCCGGACGGCCGCGGCGGCGCCGGTGACGCCGGGGAGGGACAGCAGAGCGCTGTCGACCTCGCCGAGCTCGATGCGCCGACCACCGAGCTTGACCTGGTCGTCCGCGCGGCCGAGGAAGAGCAGACCCTCGGGGTCGTTGCGGACGAGATCCCCACTGCGGTACGCCCGCTCCCACCCGAGGGTGGGCATCGCGGCATACTTCTCGGCGTCCTTGTCGGGATCGAGGTAGCGGGCGAGACCGATGCCGCCGATGATGAGCTCGCCGCTCTCGCCCTCGCCGACGTGGTGCCCCGCGGCGTCGACGACGGCGAGGTCCCAGCCGTCGAGCGGGAGGCCGATCCGCACCGGGGGCTCACCGGTGAGGCGGGCCGCGCAGGCGACGACGGTGGCCTCGGTCGGGCCGTAGGTGTTCCAGACCTCCCGGGTGTCGGTCGCGAGCCGGGCACCGAGCTCCGGGGGGCACGCCTCGCCCCCGAGCACGAGCAGTCGCACGGCGCCGAGGGCCGCCGGGGGCCAGAGCGTGACGAGGGTCGGGACCGTGGAGACGACGGTGATGCCGTTGGCGATCAGCCAGGGCCCGAGGTCCATGCCGCTGCGGACGAGGGAGCGGGGGGCGGGCACCAGGCAGCCGCCGTAGCGCCAGGCCAGCCACATCTCCTCGCAGGAGGCGTCGAAGGCCACCGACAGGCCGGCCATGACGCGGTCTCCCGGGCCGATGGGGTGGTCCTGGAGGAAGAGGCGGGACTCGGCGTCGACGAAGCCGGCGGCCGAGCGGTGGCTCACCGCAACGCCTTTCGGCTTCCCGGTCGACCCGCTGGTGAAGATGACCCAGGCGTCGTCCTCGAGTGTGGGGTCGTCGAACGCCTCGTGGTCGGCAGCGCCGTCGGTGGCTCCGGCATCGGTGTCCGCCTCACCGACAGTGCTCCGCAGCCGTGGCGCGATGACGAGCTCCGCGCCGATGACGGCGGCCACATCGGCTTCGGTGAACACCAGTCGGGCGCGCTCGTCGGGGTCGTCGGCGTCCACCGGCACGTAGGCCGCACCGGCGAGCAGGATCCCGAGGATGGCGACGTAGAGGTCGGTGGTGCCCGAGGGGATCCGCACCCCGACCCGGTCGCCGACCCCGACCCCGACCTCGCGCAGCGCGACGGAGACCGTCCCTGCGGCGTCGAGGAACTCGGCATACGTGAGCACCTCGGCGCCGTTGTCCAGTGCCGGCGCATCGGGTAGCTCGGCGGCGGTCTGGCGGACGATGTCGACGAGCGTCCGTGGTGGAACGGCGCGGTCGGCGCGCAGCAGGGTCACCGGTGGTGGCCCGCTGCTCGGGCGAGGTCCGCGGCTCGGGGCGTCACAGGCATTCGGGCGTCACAGCCAACAGTGTCGCGGATCCCGGTGAACGGAGGGAACTTCCGCCCGGGACCGCCACTCCTGCCCCTCCCCGGTGGGGGGTTGACGCTGCGTCAAGGGGGTTGACGCACGTTATAGCGGGCGTCAACCCC
>NZ_JANXRJ010000162.1 GCF_025353065.1 Lapillicoccus sp. | reverse complement strand
ACCGGGACGGGTGGCGCGGGCGGCGGTGGCGGCGCGGGTGCCGGCGGTGCCGGCGGTGCCGGCGGCGGCGGCGGCGGCCAGGGCGCACCGGGGGCCGGCCAGTGACCGCGCACCTGTGGGCCCACGAGGCGGGCTCGGCGGACCTGTCCGGGACGACCGACGAGGCGGAGAACCCCTTCCCCCTCGACCCGGCCGAGGGGGAGGGCGACGGCGAGGCCCAGCCGATCATCCTCCTCGAGGACGTCTCCAAGACCTACGCCACCGGGTCGCTCGAGGTCGCTGCGCTGGACGAGGTCACCCTCACGATCGAGCAGGGCGAGTACGTCGCGATCATGGGCCCCTCGGGGTCGGGCAAGTCGACGCTCATGCACATCCTCGGGTGTCTCGACGTCCCCTCGGCGGGGCGTTACGAGCTCGCCGGCGTGGCCGTGAGCGAGATGGACGAGGCCGAGCTCGCCGAGGTGCGCAACCGCCGGATCGGCTTCGTCTTCCAGCAGTTCAACCTCCTCCCCGCACTCAACGCCTGGCGCAACGTCGAGCTCCCGCTCGTCTACGGCGGCGTCCCTCGGGCCGAGCGTCGACAGCGGGCGGAGGAGGCGCTGACCAGGGTCGGCCTCGCCGACCGCTTCGACCACCGGCCCGGAGAGCTCTCCGGCGGTCAGCAGCAACGGGTTTCGGTCGCCCGCGCCCTCGTGACCGACCCCGACCTCATCCTCGCCGACGAGCCCACCGGCGCCCTCGACTCGGTCTCCACCGCCGACCTGCTCACCCTCTTCGACGAGCTCCACGACCAGGGCCGCACGATCGTCCTGATCACCCACGAGCGGGAGGTCGCCGAACGGGCCCACCGGGTCGTCACCATCCGTGACGGTCACCTGGCCGAGGGCCACGACGCCGCCCTGACCCAGGCCGCCGGAGCTCTCCGATGAACTGGAGCGAGACGGTCCGGACGGCCTACGAGGCGATCCGCACCCGCAGGCTCCGGTCTGGTCTGACGGTGCTCGGGATCCTCATCGGCATCGCGGCCGTGATGCTCACCGTCGGCCTCGGGCAGGGCGCCCAGGCCAAGGTCGCCGCCCAGATCAACCAGCTCGGGTCCAACCTGCTCATCGTCTCTCCGGGGAGCACGACCTCCTCGACCGGTGTCCGCGGCGGCCGGGGCAGTGCCACGACGCTGACCTCGGACGACGCGGCCATGCTCGCGGACAAGCGGGTCGCGCCCGACGTCGCCGCGGTCGCCCCGGTCTCCACGTCGTCGCAGTCACTCACGGTCGGCACGACGAACTGGACGACGAGCGTGGTCGGGACCACCCCCGACTGGCTGTCGGTCCGCGCCCGCACCATGTCGTCGGGCCGCTTCATCACCCAGGGGGACCTCGACAGCGGGACGCTCGTCACCGTCATCGGCGGGACCACGGCGACCCAGCTCTACGGGGGACGCGACCCCGTGGGCCAGAGCGTGACGATCAACAACCAGACGTTCACCGTCATCGGCGTGCTCGCCTCGGTCGGCTCGAGCACGACGAGCGACGAGGACGACCAGGCCATCGTCCCGCGCACGACCTTCGCCACCCGCGTCTCCACGACGGCGAACAGCCGCAGCGTCTCGACCATCTACCTGCAGGCTGCTGACCAGAACAGTCTCTCCGCGGCATACCAGGAGGCGGATGCCGCACTGCTCACCAGTCACGGGGTCACCGCCACGGCAGCGGACTTCACCGTCAACAGCCAGCAGTCGCTGGTCGCCACGGCGACGAGCACCGCCCAGACCCTGACCGTGCTGCTCGCCGGGATCGCGGGAATCTCGTTGCTGGTCGGGGGAATCGGGGTCATCAACATCATGCTCGTCTCTGTCACGGAACGGATCCGCGAGATCGGCCTGCGCAAGGCGCTCGGCGCGACCCCGCGGGTGATCCAGCGCCAGTTCCTCGTCGAGGCCAGCCTGCTCGGTCTCGTCGGTGGCCTCCTCGGGATCGGACTGGGTCTCCTCGGGGGAGCTCTGCTCCCGCGCTTCCTCGATCAGCCGGTGACCATCTCCCCCATCGCCGCCGTGGGTGCGCTCGCGGTCGCCCTCGTCATCGGCGTCGCAGCCGGGGTCTACCCCGCCAACCGCGCCGCCCGCCTAGCTCCCATCGATGCCTTGAGAAACGAGTAGATCGCATGATCCGCACGAACCACATGACCAGCACGAAGAGCACCGTCGTCGCCGTCGCCACGATCGCTGCCGCCCTCGCCCTGTCCGCGTGCGGGGGGTCGACGAACACCTCGTCGGGCTCCTCCGCGACCAGTGCCGCCGGCGCCAACGGCGGCCAGGCCCCGGGTCAGCGCGCAGGTCGCGTGCCCGGCACGAGCGGACTCATTGCCGACGTGCAGGGCACGACGATGCAGGTGCAGGGCCCGACGGAGCAGATCGCCGTGACCTTCACGACCGCGACGAAGGTGACCAAGACGGTGGCCGGGACGGCGAGCAGCGTCACGGTCGGGTCGTGCGTGGTGGTGCGGGACGGCGCGAACCGGGCCGGTGCGACCGGCGCCACGGCGTCGGCAACCCCGGCGACGGCCGTCACGGCGACGACGATCGAGGTCAGCCAGCCGGCCAAGAGCGGTGCCTGCACCGGGGCGGGTTTCGGGGCCGGTCTCGGTGGCGGGCCGGGAGCCGGGGGCACGCAGCCCCAGGGTGGGCCGCCGACGGGCGCCCCCACCGGCGCGGGCGCGCGGGCCGGAGCCGCGGGGTTCGGTGTCGTGGGGACGGTCACCGCGGTCAACGGCGCCGTGCTGACGGTGCATCCCCAGCAGCGCCGCCAGGCGGCGGGCGCCTCGGCCACCAGCCCGGCCACGGTGGCTGACGTCGCGGTCACGACGACCGCGTCGACCACCTACACGGTCACGCAGAAGGGCAGCACCGCCGACGTCAAGGTCGGCGAGTGCGTGACCGCCACCGGCAAGGCCGACGACACCGGCACCGTCGCCGCGACCGCGCTCGCGCTGAGGGCGGCCACGAACGGCCAGTGCACCACGGGACGTCGCGCGACCGGCGCGGCGGGGACGGCGACAACCAATGGCTGATCGACGGGCCTCCCTGTGGCGCCGCACGTGGCTCCGGCGCACGACCGTCGGCGTGGTCGTCGCCGTCGTCGCCGGTGGGGCGTATGCCGCACACGCCGCCATCGCATCGACCCCCAGCTCATCCCGCTACCGCACCACTGCGGTCACGAGTGGGTCGATCGACCAGCGCCTGCCGTTCACCGGCACGGTCACCCGGCTGAGCCAGGTCACCGCCGCGTTCCCGGTCAGTGGCACCGTCGCCTCGGTCGATGTCGCCCTCGGTGACAGCGTCACGGCCGGCCAGACCCTCGCCACGCTCGACACGACGGCGCTCGACCAGGCCGTCCTCGACGCCAAGGCGGCCCTGGCCCAGGCCCAGGCACAGCTGGAGTCCGACTCCACGGCATCGACGACCACCGGCACCACCGGCACCACCGGCACCACCGGCAGCACGAGCGGGACCGGCAGCACGAGCGGGACCAGCTCGGCCGGGACCGGCAGCTCGGCCGGGTCGGGGTCCTCCCGAACGGGCTCATCCTCGTCCAGCGGGACCGGGTCGAGCGGTTCGGGATCGACGACCGGGGGCACGACCGGGGGCACGACCGGAAGCACGGGCAGCCCTGGTACCACGGCCGGCACAGTCGATCTCGCCCCGCTCTCGGCGCTCACCATGGCCGTGACCCAGGCCATCGCCGCCCAGCAGCGCGCCTGCCTCCCGGTCCTCGGGGCGATCGGGACGACGCCGACCGGCACACCGACGGGCACGCCGACCGGCACCCCGACCGGCACCCCGAGCCCGACGGGCACGGCGACGACGCCGACCGGCACGTCGACGACGCCGACGACGTCACCCTCCACCACGTCGGGCACCACGTCGGGCACCCCGTCGGGCACCCCGTTGGGCACATCGACCTCGGCGACCACCGTGCCAACGCTTGCCAGCTCGGCTGCGTCGACGGTGCCGACCGACACCCCGACCACCGCGGCGACCGCGGCCGTGACCCAGGCCCTCCTGCCGACGCCGCTCTCGACGACCGCCATCCTCGCCGAGCAGGCGGCATACCTCGTGGCGGCCCGTCCCGGGGCGGGCGGCACCCCGCAGCCCACCGATACCTCCGGTCCTCCGTCAGGCACGCCGACCACGACGGGCACACCGACCGCACCGCCGACCCCCCCGACCACCGCGCAGGTCCAGCTCTGCGTCTCCGCGATGCAGGCCGTCGCCACCGCGCAGGCGAAGGTCTCGGCCGAGACCCAGCGACTCGTCAAGGCCACGCACACCGGTGGTCCGACCGGCGGCTCGACCGGTGGTTCGACGCCGCGTTCGGCGACGCCGGCACCCACCGGCTCGACCGGCTCGACCGGCTCGACCGGCTCGACCGGCTCGACCGCGGGATCCACCGGCTCGACCTCCCACACCACCACCTCGGGCGCCTCGGCCTCCGGCAGCAGCGGCGCGTCAGGGACCAGCAAGACCGGCGCGGGCGCCAGCACGAGCGGTCAGACCGCCGCGTCGCGAGTCCTCCAGGACGAGATCGCCGTGACGACCGACCAGCACGCCCTCGCTACCGCGACCACCAACCGCGCAGGGGCCACCCTCAGAGCGCCGATCGCCGGCACCGTCGGGTCGATCGCCTTCGCGGCGGGTGGGTCCGCGGGGACGAGCTCCGGCATCGTCGTCGTGGGCACCGGGGCAGCGTCGGTGCTCGTCGACGTCCCGCTCACCAACCTGCCCCGCGTCGAGAAGGGCCAGCCGGTCCAGGTCACGCCCGCTGGCGCCACGCAGGCGGTCGCGGCCACGGTGTCGACCATCGGACTGCTCCCCGCGACCACGACCGGGTCGACACCGACCTACCCGGTCACGGTGCTCGTCCCCACCGCCGGCCAGGCCCTGAGCACCGGGTCACGGGCGGACGTCGCCATCGTCGTGTCCAGCGTCACCGACGTCCTCACCGTGCCGGCCTCGGCGGTGACGATGCTTCCGACGGGTACCGGCGTCGTGGGAGTCCTCAGCAAGGGGGTCGTCACCTCGACTGCGGTCACGACCGGCGCCGTCGGCGGGGGGCTCGTCCAGGTGACCAAGGGTCTGACCGCCGGGCAGGAGGTCGTCGTCGCCGACACCACCGCGGCCCTGCCGACGACCACGACCCCCATCCGTGGGCTGACGGGAGGCACGGCAGCAACCGGCTTGGGCGCTGCTGCCGGAGGTCTCGGCGGCGGCGGCACTTTCGGCGGTGGCGCCGGCACTTTCGGCGGTGGTGCCGGGACCTTCGGCGGCGGAGCTGGTGGGGGTGCCAATGGCGGTGGTGGCGCACCGGCGGGCGGCGCGGGGGGCCGCTGACCCCGGCCCGTGGATCCTGCCGCCAGGACGGGCGGGACCAGCACCCTTACCCCCGTGGGGAGTTCCACGATCCGGAGGCGACGCTGGTGCGGAACGCGTGAGCAGCGCCTCGGCGGCCTGCCTCGAGCGCCTCCCCCGGTAGGGGAGGGCCGGCGAGCGCGGTCGGTGAGCCCGACCGCAATGGTGTGGTCGCATGGGCCTCACGAGGGGTGAAATGGGACATGATGGTCCGGGAGAGGTGAGGGCCTCGAGAGCTCAGAGAGGCGCGTCGTTGTTCGAGGTCACACTTCGCGACGGTGGTCGGGTCATCGGGGAGTCGTGGGGGTCCGGCCCGGGCCTCGTCCTGGTGCAACGGAGCCTGTCGGTCCGGGCCGACTATGCGCCCCTCGGAGCGGCTCTCGCGGGCCGTTACACCCTGCACGTCTACGACCGCCGTGGACACGGCGACTCCACCCCGCGCGGGGCCTACCTCAGCCTCCGCCAGGAGGTCGACGACCTGCAGGCCGTCCTCCGGGAGACCGGTTCCGCGGCGGTTCTCGCGCACAGCAGCGGCGCCCTCGCCGCCCTGGAGCTGGCCCGCCGGCAGGAGCTCGCCGGTCTCGCCCTCTACGATCCCGGGGTCTCCCTGGACGGGTCCATCCCCTACGACTGGGTGCCGGAGCTGCTGGCCGCCGTCAAGGCCCGTGACGACGCCCGCGCGATGGCGATCATCTCCCGCGGCTTCGGACGACCGGCCTGGATGGCGCCGCTGCCGCTGTGGGTCCGGCTCGCCCTGGTGCGGGTCTTCCTGCAGTCCGGTCGCGGCCGGATGTTTCGCACCCAGCTCGATGCCGGCACGTCCGAGCTGCTCCAGGTCATTGCTCACGACCGCAGACCCGAGACGTATGCCGCCATCCACGCGCCGCTCCTCCTCGCGGTCGGAAGCACCAGCCACGGCCACTACCTCGCGACCGCCGAACTCCTCCACGCCGCTGTCCCGGGCTCCCGGCTCAGCATCGTCGAGGAGAGTCGGAGCAGCCAGCAGGGGGTGCCGCCGGGCCTGCTCCTCCCGTTGCTCGAATTCCTCGACGGCTGCCACCTCCCGCGCGCGGCGACGGCCGACTGAGGCGGCTGGGCGCGCCCGGTCAGCGGGTGGGCTGGAGCTCCCGAGCCTCCTCGACGGGCGGGACGGCGTGGTCGGTGCCGACCGCGAGCATCCGCTCGTCGAACGGG
>NZ_JANXRJ010000153.1 GCF_025353065.1 Lapillicoccus sp. | reverse complement strand
CCCCCTTGACGCAGCGTCAACCCCCCCGGGCACCGGACTCGGACCGCGTCGGGACCGGGCTCAGATCGCGTCGGCGATCGGCGTCGGCCCGCCGTTGAAGTCGATGGTCACCCGGCTGATCGACGGGTCGCTCAGGACGTGGGCCACGACGGCTGCGACGTCGTCCCGGCTGACCTGGCTCGCGCTCACCCCGGCGCCGGTCTCGATGGCCCCCGTGCCCGGGTCGTCCGTGAGCCGGCTCGGACCGAGGATCACCCAGTCGAGCGGGCTGAGGCGCAGCGCCGCGTCCGCGGCCGCCTTGGCCTGCGCGTAGGGAAAGAACGCGCTGTCTGGCGACACACCGTGGTCCGGCTTGTCGTAGAAGTACGACACCATCACGTACCGGCCCACCTCGGCCGTCTCCGCCGCGTCCATGGAGCGGATCGCGGCGTCGCGGTCGACGGCATACGTGCGGTCAGCGGTCCCGCCCCCGGCGCCCGCGGCCCACACGACAGCCGAGGCGCCGACGAGCTGCTGGGTCAAAGTATCGAGGTTCATCGACTCGACGTCGGCGAGGACCGCGGCCGCGCCGGTCGCCTCGACGTCGGGGACGTGGTCCGGGTTGCGGACCCACGAGGACACCTCGTCACCGCGATCGGACAGCAGCCGCGCGAGGCGCAGCGCCACCTTGCCGTGCCCGCCGATGATCGTGATGGTCGCCATCTCCCCACCGTATGCCGCGGGCCAAGATCGTCTGCCACAGGCGCCACGGCAGAGCGCCCCGAGAGAGCGCCACGGCTCGCGCGTTCCCCCGCCCGTTCGGTCGCCTGGATGGGCCGATCGGCCGATGCCCTCGCCGGACGACCGACCTACGGTGGTGCCCAGCACCCACCGTCACGGACCCGTCACGGACCCGATGTCGACGTGGACGAGAACCATTTCCCCCACCACCCACTCCCCGGGAGGATCGATGAACAGGCCCTGCCGCAGGCGCCCCGCTCCACCGATCGGCCGGTGCCGCCGCGCGGTCCGTCACTCGTCGTTCCATCGCGAGCTCGCGAAAGCGGCTCGTAGCCAATGTTGCTCGCTCCAACACGGATCCTGTCGCCACCTCGGTATCGCTGCGGTCGCCTGACTGCAAGTCGGAGTTGCCTGACTCCGAGTCGAGGCACCTGACTCCCCGTGGACACCGAGTCAGGTGGCTCGACCCCGAGTCGAGCGGTGCTGGTATGCCGCTCGTCTGACGAATCGCCCACCTCGCGAGACACAGCGGCAGGAGGCGGCACCAGCTACCGCCGACCAGGTGTATGCGGGAGAGTTGTCCCCGTGACGGAGCTGCTCATCGCCCGCAACCCCGACCCGGACTCGTCGCTGTCCCACCTGCTGCTCGTGCCGTTGGGCGCCGGACTCTTGTTCCGGACCTCGGGCACCTGGCCGCGCACCAGGGCGCTCTTCTGCTATCCGGTCCACCTGCGGGAATGGCCGGCCGAGCCCGATATCATCGAACGGGTCGCCGTCCGGTCCTGCGAGCGGCGAGGCGCAGCAATCGATCTCGTCCTGGACCGAGCACGCGAGCACCGGTCGCAGATCGTCTTCACCAAGGGCCGTGGGCGCGACATGGTCTTCTGGCAGTCGTCGCGCACCCGGAAGCAGGCCCGTCCCGACGTCACCCTGCCGACCGCCCGGGCCGCCGGACTCGTCGACCTCGAGATCCTCGTCGACAGCCGCGAACGCTATGCCTACCGCTTCACCCGCCAGCAGGTCACCACCGTCAAGGAGAGCCTCCCCTGCGGGGACTACGCCGTGCGCGTCGACGGGCGCCTGGTGGCCTCGGTCGAGCGCAAGTCGCTGAGCGACCTCGTCTCGAGCGTCAGCAACGGTCGGCTGCGTTTCGCGATGACCGAGCTCGCCGCGCTCCCCCGGGCCGCCGTCGTGGTCGAGGACCGTTACTCGGCCCTCTTCAAGCAGTCGTTCGCCCGGCCCGCCATGGTCGCTGACGGTCTCGCCGAGCTGCAGGTCCGCTACCCCAACGTGCCGATCGTGTTCTGCGAGAACCGTGCTCTTGCGGAGGAGTGGACCTACCGACTGCTGGCCGCCGCGTATGCGTGGGCCCAGGTCGAGCAGGCGGCCGTGACCCGCATCGGGGTCGAGGCGGATGGCGGGTCGGCCCTGGAGACGCGCATCGCAGCCGACCTCGAGCTGGCGGATGCGACGGGGACGACCGACCCGGCGCCACCGCCGACGGCGCAGGTCCGCGCCTGGGCGCGAGCGGCCGGCATACCCGTGCCGGACCGTGGCCGGCTTCGGCCGGAGGTCTGGGGGGCGTGGCAGGACGCGCACGCCTAGACCGATCCGGTCGACGGCAACAGCTCCCCTCGCACCGGTCAGGGCACTGCGAGCGCCGGCTCAGCCGAGCCCGAGATGGTGTTCGAGGTTGCTGCCGAACCGGTCGCCCGTGGCCTGCATCGCGCCCTTCATCACCACCTGCACGGCCGGCGCGGCCAGCCGCGACAGCGGGAGGTCGACGTGCAGCGTGAGGCTGATCGCGAGGTGGGTGCCGGTGTCGCGGTCGTCGAGCGCGTACCATCCGTCGGCGCCGGCCCGCTCCTTCGCGTTGGCCGGCGGCTCGTGGTGGAAGTCGATCCGGCTGCCTTCGGTGAAGACCATCCGTTCGGTGAAGACGGGGGTCACACTCGTCCCGAGGATGGAGAGGTTGCCGAGCTCCCACCGCCAGAGGTCACCATTGGCGACCACCCGCTTGAGCAGCGGCGTCAGCCTCGCGAGGATCACGGGGTCGGTCAGCGCCGCCCAGATCGCCGAGCGCTCGGCCGCGACGATCGCGTCGGTGGTCGTCGTCGAGGAGAAACGGGCCATACCCAAGATTCTTGCAGCACCGCGCCCGACAGCACCCGACCGCGAGCCAGCAGGCCCACGAGCGTCGGGGCCGGATCACCACATCGACAGCTCGTCGACGAGGTGGTCGAGCGTCGCCTCCTCGTGGACGGAGACACCACGCCGCCGCATCGCCGCGCCGAGCTCGGCATCCCAGGCCGGCTCGACCGGCGAGCCGTCGACGGGCATCGACCCCGGCGCGTCGAGGTAGTCGGCGGCGCTCATCAGCCATGGCGCGGCGCCGTGCCGCGCGAGCGCGTCGTTGGCGAGGGACACGCCGAGCCAGTCGAGGTTGCCGTGATATCGCAGCCGCGCTCCACCCGCTCGCGCCCGCATGATCACCTCGGTCACCACGAGGTTCGGCCGGCCGCTGGTGCAGATCGCGCCGATCTCGATGCTCGCCCGCGCGATCGCCTCCAGGACCCGGGGGCTTTGACAGACGAGGATGTCCCGCGGGGCCGTGACCCGCACACCTGCCTCGAGGTCCCACCACGTCAGGTGCACGGGTCGAAACCCCTCGTGAGACGCGCCGGGCAGGCCCGGGCCGATGAGACCCCACGTGAGACAGGTGGACGAGACGAGGTCGGTCACGACCCCGACCGTCTCCCAGAGCGCCCGCTGATCGGCCGCGCGCCCCCAGAGCTCGGTACCGCCCCGGGCGGAGAGGGGCCGGGCGACGACGGCCCGCGCGGCCAGGGCCCGCAGGACCACCGCCGACAACCGGCGGTCGGAGTCCAGCGCGTGCGCGTCGTGAGCGGTGCGTTCGGCCAGCCGGGTCAGGGCGACCAGTCGAGGTGACCCGCCCGAGGTCGTCGTGGCCGGCTCGGCCGGGGGCTCCACCAGTGACCCCCGCCGTTCCCAGAGGACCTCGAGGGCCGTGCGCAGCAACGCGGTCGGGTCGGGGTCGAGCAGCAGAGCGTCGTCGCGCCGCAGTCCGTCTAACCAGGCGCCGACCCAGGGCCAGTCCGCGTCCGGGTGGGCCGCCAACCAGTCCCGTGCCGCCTCGAAGGCTTCCTCCCGGCTCCTCAACGCCAGAGCGCGACCTCGAGGTCGGGCGACGAGCGGCTCCCCGCGCACCTCCTCGACCGCGGCAACCAGACCTGCGCCGTCCCGCTCGGACATCAGCCGGTCCAGCACCTCGAGGTCGATCGAGACCCGGTCGGCCGGGGCCGCGCGGCCGAGCAGCTCACCGACGCACCGGCGTTCGGCCAGGTCCAGACGAGTGACCACCAGCCGCCCCGACGCCCGGACCCCGTTGCGCTCCAACCGGTGGGCGATCAGGGCCCACACCCTCTCGAGCACCACGGGTGACCACTCGGACGGGAGGTCGAGCGGGTCCGTCACGTGCTGGTCCTGGTCTCTGCCGCGACCGCAGCGGTCTCTCCCGCAACAGCGTCAGTGGACGGATGGCGGGTCATGCGGGACACCCTAGGCGTCGACGGGACACCCGTATGCCGCGCCGGCGCAGGCGTCGTCCCCGCAGCTCCCTGGCAAGCTGGTAGAAGGGTAGACACGCAGGGTAGATTGGTTCCATGGGACTCAACATCAAGAACGAGCGTGTCCACGCGCTGGCCCGCGAAGCCGCCGCCCGCACCGGACAGACCCAGACGAGTGTCATCGAGACGGCGCTCGAGCGGCTGCTTGCCGAGCTCGACAAGCCGGATCCGGAGGTCATGCGCGCCAAGGTCGACGCGATCCTCGCGGCCGTGGACGCCGAGATGACCGACGAGATGCGGGCCGCGCTGCTGGCCGACGACCTCTACGACGAGAACGGGCTCCCCGCGTGATCGTCGACAGCTCGGCTCTCGTGGCGATCCTGACGAAGGAACCGACGCGGGCCAGCCTGCTCGCGGCCCTCATCGCTGCGCCGAGCACCACCATCTCCGCAGGCACCCTGCTCGAGATCGGCATCGTGGTCGACCGTCGCGGTGACGCGACCCTGTCCCGCCGCCTCGACGACCTCATCGCCTCCTTCGCGATCGAGGTGCGCGACGTGACCGCCGAGCAGGCCGCCATCGGCCGAGCGGCTTATCGCGACTACGGCAAGGGGTCGCAGCACCCGGCCCAGCTGAACTTCGGTGACTGCTTCGCCTATGCGCTCGCCCGGGTCACCGGTGAGCCGCTGCTCTACGTGGGCAACGACTTCACCCACACCGACCTGCGCGACGCGCTCGCGCCCTGAGCCTGGTTCGACGTCACGACGACGCCTCGATCTCCTGCGCTTCGAACAGCGAGGCGGCATCGGCGGCCTGCACCCCCGCCCACCAGCCCTCGTGGTTCGAGGCCGCTCCCGCCGAGCGCGTCACCAGACCGGGGAAGAGCTCGGTCACGGTCTCGTCCACCTCGGCGGCTCGGCTCTCCAGGACGTGGACCAGGTCGCGGGTGGGACCCGACCGCCGGCTCTCACCCGCGTCGGCCGCTCCCGCCTCGACTCCCGCCGCGACTCCCGCCGCGACTTCCGCCTCGACTTCCGTCTCGACTTCCGTGGCCGCCGCAGCCGCCTCCGCGGTCGCCCCGGCGGTCACCTCCTCGAGCCGCTGTCCGATGCGATGCGCGAACGCCTGGAGGAACGACCGGCGGAACGAGCGGGTCCGCGATCCACCGCCGCGCATCGGACGACTTCCGTGGCGCATCAGCGCCTGGGAGGACTGCAGGAGCAACGAGGTGAAGATCGTCTCCGTCGCGTCCAGGTCGCCGGCGAACCCGATGACGGTGACGAAGCCCAACCCCTCCGACCACACCGTCCGACACCGGTTCGCCCGGGCGACGACGTCGAGCAGCAGCACCTTGGGTGCCTCGTAGGGTCGCTCCACCCCGCCCCGTCGCGCCGTCGGGACGTCGCCGGACCGGCGCGGCCCCGAGGCGGCGAGCATGGCCCGGTCGATGCTGTGGCGCGCCATCAGGGCCTGTGCTCCCGCGGTGAAGGTCTCAGCCTCGGCCTCGTAGGGCGTCGACTCCGCCTTCGCGAGCAGGGCCCGGACCCGGTCGAGCAGGCGCGCATCGACCGTCGTGGACGACCCGGCGCCGGTATGCCGCGGCGGTCGCCACTGCCCCGGCAGCGGGTCCAGCTGCTGGAGCTGCGGCAGCCCACCGAGGAGGTCGACCCCCCGCAGGACCTCGGGCAGCAGCGCCGTCAGCCCGCCGGTGGTCTTCGCCGCGCGGGCGGTCAACGGGTCCGTGCTCCGCTCCCACCACACGCTCGCGCTCGCCAGCGCCAGCTGGTCGTGCCAGCTCGGGGTGACGGTGGCCGCGGCAAACTCGTCGAGCTGCTTGGCGATGGCGTCACCGATCAGGCTGGAGCCGACGGCACCGAGATCCCGGGTGGCGAGGCGGAGCACGTCAGCAGGCTGCCAGCCGATCTGCCAGGCGGCCGACACTCCTTCTCGGAGCAGGGTGTTGAGGTGGATCAGCAGCGTCCGCCGTCCCGGCGGATGGGCGAGGACTCGCTCCACCTCGACAAACGCCTGGTCCGCCTCCTCGGCACGGCCATCATTGGTCAGCCGAAGCGCCCGGTAGAGCCAGTTCAGGGTCATCTGGTCCTCGGCCGACGGCTCGGCCCCGGCCGCCCGACGTTGCTGGTTGTTGCGCCCCACGAGCCGATCCTTCCCCTCGCTGTGTCGAGACCCACCCTGCCATCTGGCGCCGACGTCGCCCTGAACTTGTCCACAGGCCGCCCACCTCCCGTGCGGCGCCTCACGCGGCGCCTCACCCGGCGGCGAGGCCGAGCCGCCGGGCGACGTCGGGACCACCGATGGCGCGGATCACCTCCGGGTCCCCGACCACCACGAGCTCGTCGGTCGCCCGGGACATCCCGACGTAGAGCTTCTCGCGCGCCCGGTCCGCGGTGGCCGTGGAGTTGACGCAGAGCACGACCGCGCGTCGCTCCAGTCCCTTGCTCCCGAGCACGTGCCCGTAGAACACGTCGTCGTCCTCCCAGAAGGACTGCCAGTAGCCGACCTGTCCGAGCGCCGCCTGCCGTTCGACCTGCACCGGGTGACGCGACCCGGTCGTCAGCAGGGCGACGTGCTCGGGTCGCCATCCGGCCGCGAGGAGTGTGTCCACCTCGTCGTTCGCCGCCGCCACCGCCTCCCTCTCGCCGCAGGCCACGAACCGCACCTCGGCGCCGTCTCCCCCACGTGGCCGCATCCGCATGGGGGTGAGGGAGGCGAAGGAGTCGGCGATCTGCCGGGTGTTGCGCAGGTTGTGGTCGAGCACCAAGGGGATCAACGGCACCGGTGGCTGACCGAAGCGGGGGAAGATCCGCTGGTTCTCGTCGGAGTAGATGAAGAGCCCACCCGACTCCTCGTCGCGCAGCGCGGCCATCAGCGGTCGCCACCAGAGGTCGGCGAAGTCCTGCGCCTCGTCGACGATGATCGCGTCGAAACGATCCTTGTCCGGCAGCTCTCGCGCCAGCTCGACCATCTGCTCCGGGAGCCGCCGCTCCCAGAAGTCGCTGTCGTCCCGGTCCGCGAACTGCGTGACGCCCCACAGACGGGCCAGGTCCTCGAACGGACCCACGTAGGCCGGGCGGTGCCGTCGCGGGCAGCTCGCGATCGATCGCTTGAAGTACTCCGACAGCCCCAGCGAGTAGCAGATCAGTGCGACCCGTTGGGGCGGCGCCCCCTCGTGCCCACGGGTGAGCTCCTTGGCCTGGGTGAGGGCCAGCACCGTCTTGCCGCTGCCGGCACCACCCCGGACCTCGACCCGATGCAGGAGTCGCGTGACCCGGAGGAGCGCGGCCTGCTCCATGGTCAGCCGATCGGCGATCGCCTCGCGCTCGTCCGCGTCGGCGGCGAGGTCGAAGCGGGGCAGCATCCTCCCGTTGAGGATCAGCACGATCAGCTCGACGTCACTGTCGTCCGGAACCCGCAGGTGCGTCTCCTGCTGCACGGGCACGTTGCGCACCCGGTCGGCGAGATCGGGGAGGTCGCCCTTGCCGCTGATCATCCAGCGGGGGCAGTCCGGCTTCGCGAAGTCGGCGTCCAGGTGGGTGTTGGGCAGCACGACGCCGTGCGCCCAGCGGATCCGGGTGCGCGAGGAGTCCCGCCAGCGCGGGTCGGACTCGACGTACTTCCGGATCGCGTAGTGGTTCGTCCGCACCTGGTCGACCGGGTCGACGACCACCTCCCGACCCCGCCGACGCATGCGCCAGCGGCCGTCTTGGGGATCGACCCAGACGCTTCCCCCCTTGACCTCGAGCACCACGATGCCGGCGCCCGGCAGCAGGACCACGAGATCGGCCTCGTAGTCCTTCTTCTCGTCGGTGAAGCGCAGGTTGGCGAGCAGCACGGCGTCCCCGCTCAGCTGCGTGCGCAGGGCCTCCCAGACCTCGCGCTCGGCGTCGTTGACGAACAGCGGGTCCTCGGGGATCGTGCGGGCCGTCATGGTGTCCCTCCCTGTGGCGTGTCTCGGAGCATGGCACGGGCCACCGACACCCATCGCGTATGCCGCGCCCTCAGGGACGAGCGGCGTGTCGCCACAACAGAAGGCCTCGGTCACCCCGCCAGGGCGAGGGCACCCTTCGAGGGCGGGAGGCAGACCACCACGAGCTCGACGGGGCTCGCCCCACTGATCTCCTGCAGCGCCTTCCGCACGTCGCACCACTCGAGCCCGCCGCGGCCCGTGCCGAGGCGCGGGATGCCGAGCCGGTCGATCCACCGGCTCTCCGCATCGGCGAGGGCCGCGCGGACGGTGTCGCACACCGCGCTGAGCCGGGCCTCCCGGCCGGGAGCGACCTGCGTCGCGAGGTTGTAGAAGACGACGTCACCGGTGTCCCAGACGAGGAGGTCACCGAGGGCGAACTCGCCCCTGGCGCAACGGTCCACGTATGCCGTGTGCATCTCCGGATAGCGCAGCTGCACCGTCCGCGCGATCCCGCCGGACATGGATCCCCCGATGTTGCAGCCGTGACCGATCGCGGAGAACCGCATCTGGAGCAGGTCGCCCTCCGCCTCGACGTATCCCACCGGGATCAGGCCGCCACGGTCGGAGACCCGTCGGCGACCCGCAGCCGGACGCCTCGATGGGCGGCCGCGGGCCGCGAGCCCCGGGGCTCGCCGGGCGTCACCTCGACATGCGCGTTGGTCACCGGAGGTCTCCCGACGGATGAGGGTCACACGTGTGGCGTCGCGATCGACGACACCGACAGAGTGACATCGAGGGTCGTCATGACCACCATGTCGCCGTCCCATATGTCCGTTCGCGGGACGATCTCCACCGAACGGACGAGGGCGCGATACCGGGACGCTGCCCAGGACGCCCACAACGATCCCTCCCGCACCGACCCCACCGGTTCACGCACTCATCTTCGACTGGATCGACTGGCGCGTCGATCCTGTCGTGAAGGTCGGCGCCACCTCCCACCAGAGACCGTCGGGAAGCCCGGCTGCCTCGGTCCCGATCGGCACGACCTGCCGCGGACCGATCGCCGCAACGAGTCGGGAGAGGTCGGCGCCAGAGGGGCGGTCGCAGACGTGGTGTTCCACCAACGGAACTGCGGCAGCGGCCAGTTGGGCGGCCAAGAGCCTTCCCGATCGGTCCCGGAGGTCGCGGGGCGCCCTGGACCACACCACGACGCCGTCCTGGGCGAGTGCGCCGCAGCGGAGCAGCTCGGGGATGGTGGAGCCGCCGGTGAGGACGACGTACTCGTCGGGGTGGGCCGCCAGCTCGTCCAGCTCCACGCGGTGTGCCGCGACGTCGTCGGTGCGTCGGGATTCCCCGGAGGTCTCGACGGCACGGCGCTGGCCGTCGGCGACATAGACCCCGAGCTGCGGGAAACCCGGCTGCGGCAGGGTCGGGCGGCCGGTCGCCTGGGCGACGGTCGCGGCATACAGGTCGACGAGCAGCGTTCGGCCAGAACGCAAGCAGGCCCGGTATGCCGTGACCAGCCGGTCGAGGTGCTGGGCGGCGGACACGACCACGACGAGGCCGTCGGTCGCCAGGAAGGTCCGGGCCAGCTCGACCTCGAGCTGCGACTCGCTCGCGGCGCCCGGACCCGCGGCCTCATCCGTCGTCGTCGCCGTGACGTCTGGCGACGCCGCACGTGCAGTGACCTGGGCGCCCTCGAGGAGCAGGGTGTCGACGCCCGACGGTGGGTGGGCGACCAGGCCCTCGAAGAGCGAGGACTGGCGACCACGGGCCCGGAGACGGCCGGCGTAGAACAGCCGCTCGTCCCCGGCATCGACGGCGAGGGCGTAGGCATCGACGCCGCAGTGGTCGACCAGCTGCGGAGTGATCGTGAACTGGCCCAGGTGCAGGGGCTGCCGGTCCTCGAGGTACGCCGTCGGCACGATCGGCGCACCTGACGGGGTGAAGGGCCGTGACGCCGCGAGGATCGCCGCGGCCTGGCGCTCGATGAACACCGGCACCCGCGGAGACACCCGGCCGGCGAGCCCCCGGTGGTCCAGGTGGGGGTGGGCGACCAGGACACCTCGCAACCGCGGGTCCGACCCATCAGCCAGCCCGGGAACCGTTGGCAGCACGACGTGCTCGTCGCCATTGGCCGGCCATGGTGCGCCGACGTCGAGGACCAGCCGGTCACCGCGGTGTTCGACCTCGACGCAGCAGCCACCGACCTCGTGGCTCCCGCGGTGGACGCGAACCTTCATGACCGGACGACTCCTTCGGTGGAGCGACCGCAGCGGCATGGCTGCGGCTCGACCTGCTCGAAGGGTGCCATCCGTTGCGGCTCACGTCACCTCCCACGACCCCGAACCATCCGATCGGAGAACGGATCCCGCCCGAACGGATGACGCAGCGCCCCTTGACCTCCAGGGGGTTTCGTCGAGCGCCCCACCCGACGGAGAACCCTGGCAGCGCGGTGTCAGATCGTCATGTTCAGGAACGGCGACGAGTAGTCCGCGTCCCTGCTCAACGCCTGCTCCGCCTCGCCGACGTCCTGACGGTCGGCCTCGGCGGCCACCATCATCCCCAGCAGCCGGACGTCGCCCGCGGTCGCGAGACCGGTGATCTCGTCGTGAGCGAGCACCCAGGACACCGCTGCTCGGATCCGGACGGCATCGTCGTAGGGCTCGTACCACGTGTTGTAGCGGCCGTCGTCGCCCTCCGGCCAGTTGCGTCTCGAGACGGTCTTGATGGTCAGCAGCCCGGCGTCCTGGCGGCGGACCTCGTCGACGAGGGCGTCCCAACCGGCGCGGTATGCCGGGTCGCGCCACAGCACGGGGTTGAGCGGGGTGAGGACGGTGGCGAAGGGATACCGGCGCAACCCCTCGAGGTGCGTCGCCGCAGCCTCGGTGCCGTGACCGGTGATGCCGACCGCTCCGACCAGTCCCTCCTCCTCCGCCCGGACCGCGGCCTCGAGCGCCCCGCCCGGACCGGTGACCTTGTCGAGCTCCTCGAGGTCGCCGACCGCGTGCAGCTGGATGAGGTCGAGCCGGTCGGTCTGGAGCCGCTCGAGGGAACGGTTGATCGAGGCCCAGGCCTCGTCGGCGGTGCGGTCACCGGTCTTGGACGCGAGGAAGATCCGGTCGCGGATCCGCGGGATCCAGGGCCCCAGCCGCAGCTCAGCGTCGCCGTAGCTGGCGGCGACGTCGAAGTGGTTGATGCCCGCATCCAGCGCTTCCTGGACCGAGCGGTCCGCGGTGTCCTGGTCGACGGTCGACAGGGCCGCCGCCCCGTAGACCAGGACCGAGCTCTCGTGGCCCAGTCGGCCCAGCCTGCGGTACTCCATGGTGTCCTCCTGAGGGTGGCATGCTGGTGGTGTCGCAGCCCAATTCTGTCGGGTCGCGCCGACCCCGTCCACCGCGGGTGGCGGGGATACACACACAGGTTGTAGCCGGCATACGGGATCTGTGATCGGCAGGCGCGGTGGCCGTCAGTCGTCGTGGCCGACCCGCCCCGCCGCGAAGGCGCGAAGTCCTGGCAGCGCACGCCCGTGGAAGTCGAAGAGCGTGAGGTTGTCGTTGGGGTTGCCCTGCCCCGGTGTCCAGCCGACGCCGGGGATCCACTCGGGCTCCCAGCTCATGAACCCGAGCCCGTGCCCACCGGGGACGTGGCCGAATACGCCTCGTAGGGCAGTGAAGTAGGCCAGCTGCCCCTTCGGGGTAGGGGGCCAGATCGTGGCGTCGGGCAGCTGGCTGAGCAAGTTGAGGATGTTGGTGAGGTCGTCGCCGTTGGCGAGCGTCCAGGGGTAGGCGGTCTCGGCGACGACGAGGTCCTTGCCGTATCGGCCGGCCAGGTCGACGAGGTTGCTCTGGAGATCGGCGAGCGGCCCGTGCCAGAAGGGGTAGTAGGACTGGCCGATGACGTCGAAGTCCAGACCCGCGGCCAGGACGTGGTCGAAGAAGTAGCGGGAGCCGCCGTTGTCGCCGCCGCGGTCGATGTGGACCATGACCTCGGGCCGCCTACCGCTGACCTCGGCCGTCCGGGCGCCCTCGATCCCGGCGCCCAGGAGTGTCGTGAACCCGGGCCAGTTCTGGTCGGCCGACCCGTCGTAGAGCTGGCCCGACGGCCACAGCATGCCGCTGGTGATCTCGTTGCCGATCTGCACCATGTCGGCGGGAGCTCCGGCCTCGGACAGCGTCTCCAACGCGTGGCGCGTGTAGCGGCGGACGGTGTCGGCCAGCTGCGGGAGCGACTGGCCCACCCAGGCTGCGGGGATGGCCTGGTGCGCCGGGTCGGCCCAGAAGTCGGAGTAGTGCAGGTCCAGCAGCACCTTCATCCCGGTCCGCTTCGCGCGGCGGGCGAGGACGACCGCCGAGTGGAGGGTGCTGTAGCCGGCCGGCGGGTCGACCCAGACGCGGAGGCGCATCCAGTTCGCACCGGCGTCGTGCATGAGGCGCTCGACCGGCGCGGTCCGCCCGTCGGCGCTCCACCGCGCACCGGCCGCCTCCAGCTGCAGGGTGAACGAGAGGTCGGCTCCTCGGACGCGCGGGCCGACACAGTCGACGCCGAGCGGCGTCGCGGACGCGGCTACCGCGGTGGCGACAGGAGAGGCCAGCGCTGAGGGCGCCAGCAACAGGGCGGCGGGCGCGGCGAGCGCGGTCGCGAGGAGGGTCCGGCGGGCAAGAGGCAGGGGCGGGGTCGGCACGGGGGGCTCCGATCGAGGGGGGACGCAGGATGTCGTGCGTGCCTGAGCCGCAGCCACCCGGCATACCCTCCGCTGGGCCTGGTGCGACTGTGCACGTTCACAGTCAACGGGCCGAAGGGTCGCGTGTCAAGAGCCAACAGCAAAGGATCTCGTTATGTGCACGATCCCAGGCACAGGGCGGCCCTCAGCCGGTGACGGGTGCCGCACCCTCTCAGGCCGGGGGCGCCTGCGCGATCCGGACCAGGTTGCCCGACGGGTCGCGAAACGCGCAGTCGCGCGGCCCCCAGGCCTCGTCGATGGGCTCCTGGAGGACCTCCGCCCCGGATGCGCGCACCGTCTCGAACGTCGCGTCGACGTCGTCGGAGCGGAACACGATGATCGGCAGGACGCCCTTGGTGAGGAGGTCCTGCAACGCGTCGCCGTCGGCCTGCGAGCGGCCGGCATGCGGCACCGAGAGCACGATCCCGAGCCCGGGCTGCGCGTCGGTGCCGAGCGTGACCCAGCGGAACCCGCCCGAGGCGACGTCGTTGCTCACCTGGAGCCCGAGCGCCGCCCCGTAGAAGGCGACCGACTCGTCGACGTCGTTGACGGTGATGTGGCAGTACTGGAGGGCGATGGTCATGGCCGCGACTCTAGGACGGGGCCGCTGCGGTCGCTTCTCCGATCCTGCTCGGTGCCTTCCGGGCCGGGCGCGTCCGGGTCATGGCCACACAGGCCGGCATGGCCTTCACCGCGTCGTGCCCATGGCTGCGGTATGCCGTGGGGGACTCGCCGACGACCTCGGCGAACCGCGAGCTGAACGAGCCGAGGGAGGTGCAGCCCACGGCCATGCAAGCGTCCGTGACGCCGGCGCCCGCTCGCAGCAACGCCATCGCCCGCTCGATCCTGCGCGTCATCAGGTAACTGTAGGGCGTCTCACCGTAGGCCGCGTGGAACCGCCGCGAGAAGTGCGCGGGCGACATGAGCGCCCGCCGCGCCATGGTCGGGACGTCGAGCGGCGCGGCATACTCCCTGTCGATCAGGTCCCGGGCGCGGCGCAGGTGAGCCAGGTTCTCGAGCTCCTGCGGGGTCACCACCGGACCGTAGCACCGCCCCGACCCGACCCCAGGTCCCGGCGCGGCTACTGCTTCCGACCGTCTCCCGGCAGCAGCTCGTAGGTGGGGTTGGCCATCGCCAGGAAGCCGTTGTGGTCACCCATCCGGCCCTCGACCCGGACGAGCGCACCGGGCTCGAGGCCGAGGATCCTGCGGCGGCCGTAGAACATCAGGGTGACGCCGCCGGACTCGTCGACCAGCTCGCAGTGAAAGGTCGGGGCGCTGCCGACCGAGGACGTCTCGACGGACCGGATCCGGCCTTGCAGCACCGCCGTTCGCCGTGGCGTGGCGGCGGCGATGACGACTCGGTCGGCCGGCACCGGACCGACGTCGACCACGCTCTTGTGCGCCCTGGCGCGCCCGCTGCTACCACCCGCCGCAGCCGCCACGTCGGTCGCCCCCTCCGCGCCGTTTCCGCGTCGGCGCAGGACCCGCGAGGTCCGCGTGGCGTCGAACGGGATGATCGTCGCGGCGACCCCACGCACCTGCGAGACGGTGGCCGCGATCTGGTCGGCGGTGCGGTCGTGCAGCAGCCGACCGAGGAGGACGCCGTACTGCCGGCGGGGCAGCAGCATCGTCACCTGGGTGCCCTCGTCCGCACTGAGGATGTGCTCGGCGAGCTCCAGCGCGGCCCGGGGAAGGCGCCGGTCGGGGCACTCGATCATCTCCAGCGGCAGCGACAGGGCGTGGTGCTCGTCCCAGGTCCGGCTCAGCTGTTCGGCGCGGGTCGTGTCGACGACGAAGTGGACGACCCGCAGCTGGTCGGGACGCAGGCTCCGCGCATAGGCCAGGGCCCGCAGGACCGCCAGGTCGACGTTGTCGATCAGGACGACGATGACGCTCTTGACGGGGAGCCGGCGGGTGTCACCGGCGGGCAGCGCTGCCAGCAGGGCCTCTTCGCGCTTGTAGGCGCGTCGCAGACGCAGCAGGACGACGACGAGGACGGGGAAGACGATGACGACCAGCCACGCGCCCTCGGTGAACTTCGTGACGGCGAAGATCACCACGATCAGGGCCGAGGTGGCGCCGACCACGTCGTTGATCACGGACTTGACCCGCCAGCGGCCCGTGCGGTGGGTCCGGAAGTACTTCGCCATCCCGAAGCCGGCCAGCGTGAAGCCGGTGAAGACACCGATGGCGTAGAACGCCACGAGCTTGTCGACGTGGGCTCCGGTGCCGAGGATGAGGGCGAGCGCCAGGACGGCGAGGACGATGATGCCGTTGGAGAAGGCGAGCCGGTGGCCCCGCTTGGTCAGCCAGCGAGGCAGGTAGCCGTCACCCGCGACGAAGTTGGCGAGGTAGGGGAACCCGTTGAACGGCGTGTTGGCGCCGGTCCAGAGGATGAGCATCGTCGCGAACTGGACGACGAAGTACATGACGTGCCCGAGGGTCGAGTCGCCGAGCGTGGCGCGGGCCACCTGCGAGATGACGGTCGGCGAGCCGCTCTCGTAGGCGATGGCGTGCGTCTGGTGCGCGAGCCAGGAGACGCCGCCGACGAGCGACCCCAGCAGGACGCTCATGATGACGAGGGTGCGGCGGGCGTTGGCCCCCTGCGGCGCCCTGAACGCGCTGACGCTGTTGGAGATCGCCTCCAGGCCGGTCAGCGAGGACCCGCCGTTGGCGAAGGACTTCAGCAGGATGTAGACCGCGCCGACGCTGAGCAGGGCACTGCCCTGCCCGAGCGGGACGGCGCCGACCGCGTGCGCCGGGTCGTACTGGGGCAGGTCGCCGGTCAGCTCCCGGTAGATGCCGAGGCCGATGACCAGCGCCAGGGAGGCGACGAAGAAGTACGTGGGGAACGCGAACAGCCTTCCCGCCTCACGCAGCCCGCGCAGGTTGCCGTAGAAGAGCAGGACCACCACGGCCACCGTCATCTCCAGCTGGTAGGAGCTCAGCGCCGGGATCGCCGACGTCACGGCAGCGGTCCCCGCAGCCGCCTGCACGGCGACGGTCACGATGTAGTCGAGCATCAGGGCCACCGCGCCGACCTGGGCGACCAACGGTCCGAAGTTCTCGCGGGCCACGACATACGACCCGCCGGCCTGACTGTAGGTCGTGACGACCCAGCGGTAGGTGAGGGTCACCAGGATCAGGACGGCCAGGACGACCCCGGTCAACGGCAGCAGCAGCGAGTATGCCGTGAGGCCGAAGAGAGGCAGCAGGATGATCAGGATCTCCTCGGACCCGTAGGCCGAGGACGAGATGCAGTCGCTGGACAGGACGCCGAGGGCGAGCCGCTTGCTCAGCCGCTCGTGCTGCAGCTGGTCCGTGGTGAGCGGCGGTCCCAGCAGCCGGCACTTGAGGTTGTAGGCGATCGTCTCCGGGGCCTCGACACCGACCGGGAGCGCGCCGGGCGCGGACATGAAGCTGGGTGAGTCCTGAGGTGCGCCACTCGTCACGCGCTCTCCCCTTGTTCGGTGGCCGGGTCCCCCGCGGGCAGGTGCCCGGTCGGCGGCCGGCCCGAAGGCTGGAGGGCCAGGGTCAGGCCACCACCGGAGACAACGATAAGGCTCCGGGTTCAGACCGGCTGCGACCGGCTGCTACCTACTCCCCCGACGGGGCGCCGCGCTGGACGAAGTCGCGCTGTCGGATGAGGACGAGGCAGATGACGCCGACGACGAACGCCAGGACCGCGGAGATGGTGATGATGTGGTTGAGCGCATCGACGACGGCCGAGGTCCCCACGCTCTGCACGAGGTCGTGGGCCTGCTGCCCGGCCGAGGCGCCACCCTGCTTGGTCGCGGCCACCCGGGCCCCCTCCGACGCGGCCTTGACCTGCCCTCCCGACAGTGCCGCGGTGAGGCCGTCGAGCGCCTGCGCGGGCACCCTGCCGGCGAGACCGGCCCGGGAGGCGTCGGCGACCTGGTGGCTGAAGATCGAGCCGAGGGCCGCGATGCCGGTGGCGACCCCGACCTGACGGAAGGTCGAGTTGACGCCGCTCGCCATGCCGGAGCGCTCGACGCGGACGACGCCGACGGCGGTCGAGGCCAGCGGCGGGTTGATGAAGCCGATGGCCAGACCGCAGACCGTGAGGCCGGCGATGAGGTGGGTCCAGGACGAGTCCTGCCGGATGCCGGTCAGCAGGACGAGGCCCACGCCCAGCAGGAGGAAACCCGGGCCGATGAGCCACTTCACCGGCACCTTCTCGGTCAGCCGGCCCGCGAGGGCCGCGGTGAAGAACGAGGCGCCGGACAGGAAGAGGAACCGCACGCCGGCGCCGACGGCCGAGTAGCCGAGCACGTTCTGCACGTAGATCACGAGGAAGGCCAGGAGCGAGAAGATCGACGCCGAGATCCCGAATGCCGCGATCAGCCCGCCGTCGAAGGTCGGCTTGCGCAGCAGCGAGAGGTCGAACATCGGCTGGCGCTGGCGCGCCTGGCTCAGGACGAAGAGCGCGAGCAGGACCGCGGAGGCCACGAGCAGGCCGACGACCTTGCCGTCACCCCAGCTGAGCTGCCCGGCCTCGATGAGGGCGTAGACCAGCGCTCCCAGACCGAGCGAGAAGGTGAGGAAGCCGATCCAGTCGGGGCGCCCCGCCTTCGGGTCCTTCGACTCCTGGACCTTGGTGAGGGTGACCCCGATCGCGACCAGGCAGATCGGGATGTTCACGAAGAAGATCCACCGCCAGGACAGGCCGCTCGTCAGCACGCCGCCCAGCACCGGGCCGATCGCGACGGCGATGCCCGTCACCGCGCCGAAGACGCCGAAGGCCGTGCCGCGGTCCTTGCCGCGGAAGGCGCCGGCGAGCAGCGCGAGGGCCGTGGCGAACATCGCCGCGCCGCCGATGCCCTGGAAGGCGCGCGCCAGGGTGAGCTGCAGGATGCTCTGCGCCGAACCGCACGCGATCGACCCGACGGTGAACACCACTGTCCCGATGGCGAACACGCGCCTGCGGCCGACGAGGTCGGCCAGCGAGCCCGCCGTGAGGAGCAGGGCCGCCAGGCTGAGGGCGTAGGCGTCGATGACCCACTGCAGGTCGGACAGCGAGGCGTTGAGCTCGGCCTGGATGTCGGGCAGGGCGACGTTGACGATGGTCACGTCCAGCAGGAGCATGAAGACGCCCGTGCAGACGGCGACGAGGGTCCACCACTTCGGGTCCCGCCCGGGTGCCTCGTGACGCCCGGCGGCCGCGTGACGCCCGGGCTGCGTGTCGGTCGGCGTCTTTCCCGCCGCGGTCGTGGAGGTTTGGTCGGTCGTCATGGCGTGCCCGTTCGTCAGTCTCTGAATCATCAAGGTCTGAACGACCCTGGTCTACGATGACCTGTCGGGTCGGATTCGGCAAGCGACTCCGCGTTCAGAGGTTGAGGACATCCATGGGGACTGCGAGCGACAGCCGGGCACTGCTGCCCGGGATGGCGCTTCGGCCGGGACACCTGTTCTGGCGGGCTCAGTCACGCGTCTCCGCTGCCCTCGCCACGGTCCTGCCCGCCGACGTCGACCTCCATGCGTATGCCGCGTTGCTGGCCCTGAGCGGTGGAGTCACCCGGTCGCAGCAGGAGCTCGCGGACACCATCGGTGTCAGTCGGACGACGATGGTCAAGGTCGGCGCCGACCTGTCCGGCCAGGGCCTGGTCCGCCGGGTCCGCCGGGCCGACGACCGCCGGTCGTATGCGCTCACCCGCACCCCCGAAGGCGTTGCGGCGGCTCGCCGGTGGCGCCGGCACGCCGAGGAGGTCGACGACGTCGTCACCACCGGCTTCACGACGACGGAGCGGGAACAGCTGCGGGCGCTGCTCCAGCTCGTGGCCGAGCCCGACCTCTCCATCGACGTGCCCGAGCCGCTGCGCGAGAGCGTCGCCTACCTCGTCACGCACGTCCACGCCCGGATGCACCGCGAGTTCGCGACGGCTCTGCATCCCCTGGACCTCATGCCGGCGCACGTCGGTGTCCTGTTCGGCCTCGACGAGATGGGCCCGGTGACGCAGTCCGAGGCCACTCGCGCTCTCGGGGTCAGCGCCCCGAGCATGGTGCTGGTCGTGGACGAGCTCGAGCAGGGTGGGCTGGTCGAACGGCGCCGTCACGCCACCGACCGGCGGGCGCAGGTGCTGCACCTGCACGGCGACACCGCCGGGCTGGTGACCCGGGCGCACGCCCTCGCCGACGACGTCTCCGACTCCGTGCTGGCGCCGCTCACGCCCGCCCGCCGACGCCGACTCCTCACCCTCATGCAGCGGTTCGTCACCCACCCGTGACCCACGGGTCGGCAACCCCCTACCGGCGCGACCGGTCAGCCAGACCTGCAGGGGGCCGGAGCATGTCCGGGTTTGACCCTGTATGCCGCGACACTGGTGACGCCTTGCCTGTTTGGCGGCGCACCGCCGGCGTCAATGACGCCGACCCCCTCCGCTCACGGCGGTCCTCCTCGCCGCTGTCTCCTCAGACGACATCGATCCTCGCGTGGTGCCCGCGAGTGCGAGCCAGCCTCTCGTCGCGAGTGATCAGGGGGCAGCCAAGGGCCTCGGCCAGAGCCACGTAGGTCGCGTCGTCCGCCGTGAGGTCGTCCCGCAACGCGAACGCCCGACGCCGCAGAGCGTCCCCGGTGGACCAGCGCTCGAGCGTGAGGTCGTCATAGTCCGTGACGAGGTCGTGCGCCCGCGGAACCGTGAGATGCCTGCCCTCGGTGAGACCCCGAACCGCTGACACGACCTCTATGTCGATCAGCCCAGTTGCGTGCAGGTCTTCGGCCTCAAGGAGAGCGCAACTCTGTCGTGCCATCGAACAACGAGAGGGCGTCGACCACCGCCGAGCAGTCGATCACGATCATGGGGTCCGATCGACCTCCTTGGCGGTGAGTCCCAGCAAGTAGCGGTTCAGCGACTCACCCCGGGCCGCGGCGCGGGCCTTCAGAACACGGTGGGAGTCGTCAGGAACGTTGCGGATCTGCACGAGGGAGCCCATGGCATCCACCGTCGATGTTCTGCCATACAGACTGCATACCCGTTGTCCGTTGTCAGACGGCCATCTCCCCGAGCTCCGACCACTCCGTCCCCTCGACGGTCGCGTTGACGATCTTCGGCGTCGCCTGCAGGTAGGCCGGCAGCTCCGACGTCGCCTGCTTGAAGTGGTCCGACTGCACGTGCGCGCCGCCGGCTGCCTCGTCGCGGAAGGCTTCGACGAGCACGTACTCGTCGGGGTCGGCCACGGAGCGCGCCCACTGGAACCACAGGCAGCCCTCCTCGGCGTTGCAGGCCTGCGTGAACTCCCGCGAGATCTCCGGCCACGCGTCAGCGTGCTCGGGCTTCACGAGGAACTTGGCGGTGATGAAGATCAAGGGTTTCTCCTACGAGACTCGAGGCAGGTGAAGGGCACGCCGTCCCCCACAGGACGGCGTGCCCACATCTTGGCAGGGGGCAGGCCCCGGCCAGACCGGGACGCTCGTTCAGTGCGCGGGGGTGGCGTGCGAACCCCCGAGCTCGGCGGGGTCACCGGCGGCCAGGCCGAACCGCTTCTCGATCACGTCCGCGCCCCGTTCGGAGAGGAAGGCCAGCAGCGATCCGCCGATGACCGAAGCGAGGACCGAGGCGAAGATGTAGCCTTCGTTCGCGAACCCGGACGCCCCGCCGAAGCCGAAGTAGGCCGCGGCGCCGACGAACGCGCCGGGGATAAACGACAGCAGCGGCACACGTGCCTGGACGCACATCAAGAACGCTCCGATGCCGACGCACAGACCGAGCAGCGGCATCGAGGTCACCGACACGTTCTTCCAGACGAGCACGATCAGGAAGCCCCAGACGACCCCGCTACCCACTGAGCCCAGGTTCGTGACCAGCCCCTTGGTGCCGCCGCCGACGGCGTAGAAACAGGCCCAGGCCGCGAAGCCCACCCAGACCACCAGCGGTGTCTTCCAGTCACCCATCTGGGTCAGGACGCCGAACGCGAACCAGGTGAACAGGCCCGCGAGCACCCCGATCGAGATCCCTACTGCTACCAAACGTTTCATGTGCTCTCCTTTGAACAGTGCATGTGCTCTCCTTTGAACAGATCACCCGACGGATGCAGCAAGGTCAGGGAATGAGGATGGCCCGGCCGCGGACGCGACCGGCGTCGAGGTCGCTGATGGCGGACTGGAAGTCGTCGAGTCCGTATTTCTGGGTGTGCAGCGTGACGGCGCCTCGTGCAGCGAGGGCCATGAGGTCGCACAGGTCGTTGTACGACCCGACGAGGTTGCCGATGAAGTTGATCTCGGCCGAGACGATGTCGATCGTCGGGACGTCGATGTTCTCGCCGTAACCGACGACGTGGTAGTCGCCGGCCTGGCGCAGCATCTGCACGCCCTCACGCGTCGCGCCGCCCTCGCCGACGAAGTCGACGAGCACCTCGGCGCCGAAGCCGTGCGTGAGCTCCTGCACCTGGGCGACCTGCGTGCCGTCGGCGACGACGCCGTGGTCGGCGCCGATCGTCAGGGCCAGCTTGATCGCGTCGGGGTTGCGGTCGACGACGATGATCTCGGCCGGACTGAGGGCCTTGAGCACCTGAATACCGATGTGTCCCAGTCCTCCTGCGCCGATGACGACACACTTGTCGCGCGGGGTCAGGCGCTTGGCCGCCTTCGCCGCCGCGTGGTATGCCGTGAGGCCGGCGTCCGCGAGCGCCGCGATGTCCGACGGCTCGAGGGCGTCGTCGATCTTCACGACCGAGCGGGCGGACGTGAGGATGTACTCGGCGTACCCACCGTTGTGACTGATTCCCGGGAACTGATTGTTCTCGCAGTGCACGTCGTCGCCCGACCGGCACGCTCGGCAGAGGCCGCAGGTGATGAGCGGGTGGAGGATGACCTTGTCGCCCTCCGTGACGTTGGTGACGGCGCTGCCGACGGAGTGCACCCAACCGGCGTTCTCGTGCCCGATCGTGTAGGGCAGCTGGACCTGCGACTTCTCGGCCCACTGCCCCTCGAGGATGTGGAGGTCGGTCCGGCAGACCCCCGCACCACCGATCCTGACGACCACGTCCCAGGGGTCTTTCGCCTCCGGCATGACGACCTCGGTCATCTCGAGGTTCTTGTGGTAGCCGACGACCTGGACGGCGCGCATGGTGCTCATGAGCCAATCTCCTTGACGGTCAACGGAAGCAGCGTGTGGTGGTTCGATGGCTCGGCATTCAGAGGTTCGGCGCCATCGGGTCGGGCGACCTGGTCGGAGTCCGAGCCGGGGTAGCGGGTGGCCAGCAGCCCGCGACAGAAGTGCGCGTTGCCATCGATCGAGATGCGGGTCGAGCGAGCCCGGCGCAGGGCCATCGGCACGTCGTCGGGCGGATAGCCCGTCCCCTCGTGGTCGACGAGCACGAGCGAGTCTGCGTCGGAGGGCAGCCCGAGGGCGGCCCGCCGTCGCACCAACGCGTCCGTATGCCGCCCTGCCGAAAGCTCGTGCAGCCGCACCGACCCGACGCTGAGCTCCGAGCGATCGGGCTCGGCACGCAGCAGGGCGGTGAGGCAGCGCTCCATCGCGGCTGTGTGGGCCTTGCGCTGGAACGTCGCTCGCAGCTCGTCGAGATCCTGCTCGGCCTCGTGCTTGAAGGTGCCGCGATAGCCGGCGTCGGCCGCGAGCCCCGCGTTGATGAGGTCGGAGTCGTGGTGGTCGTCGAGCTGGACGACCACCCGCCCCACCCCGTCGAGGACCGAGATCGCGTCCTTCGCGTCGGAGGCCATCAGGTAGGCGAAGTTGGGCGAGCAGAACGAGGTCGGCAGTCGCAGGTGCACGACGACCTCTGTCCCGGGGAAGTCTGTCCCTGCTGGGTGCTCGAGCCTCCTGAGGGCCACCGACCGGACGAAGCCCAGGTCGGTGATCGGCTCGTCGAGCTCGGGGTCGAGGACGGTGCCCAGCGCCCGCTGGACCTCGTCCTCCCCCACCCGGCCCACCGGCATACGTGCGGATCGCGTGATGACCGACATGGCTCAGGCGTTCTGCAGCTCGGCCGCGACCGTCTCGTCGGCGCCGCGCGGTCCGGTGGCCGTCTCGTCGGCGACGGGGAGCCGCAGCGCTGCGGGGACCTCGATGTCGTAGAGCTTCGCGGCGTTGAGCCCCAGCACCTTGCGCTTGATGTCGGTGGTGAGCTGCGTGTACTCCGTCATGTCGGCGGGGATCTGGAAGTCGACGAACTTCTCGACCAGCCACTTCGGCGTCCAGATCGCGTAGTCGCTGGAGAACAGGATCCGGTCCTCGCCGATCCAGTAGAGGAGCTCGCCCATGATCTGCGCGAAATAGCGAGGACGGCTGTGGATGAACGGCATCGCGACCGCGAGGCCGCCGTAGACGTTCGGCTCCTGTGTGGCGATCCAGCAGAAGTCCTCGAGCCGCGGCAGGCCGACGTGCTCGACGACGAAGTTGAGGTCGGTGAAGTCGGTGGCGACGTTGTCGATGTCGGCGACGTCGAAGGCGTCGCGGTCCAGCGGGCGGATGGTGGGGCCCTTGTGGACGTGGATGTTCTTGATCCCGAGCTCGCGGCAGGCCTCGAGGTAGCGGTAGGCCCACGGGTCGGTCAGCTTGTAGCCGCGCGACTCCCCGTGCCACTCGGCGGTGTAGAGCTTGACGCCCTTGAGGTGGTACTTCTCGGCGTCCGCACGCAGCTGGTCGAGGCCCTGCTCGCCGTTGCGCGGGTCGAAGTTGTGGTTGTAGGTGAGCTTGTCCGGGTGGGCCTCGGCGAGGGCGAAGGCTTCCTCGGACTGCCCGAAACCGGTGTTGTAGAACTCGTTGAGGTAGGCGGGCTGGAAGATCGCGTGGTCGACGTAGCCGTCCTGGAAGAGGTCCTTCATCAGCCGTGCGCCGCCCTGGTAGAGGTAGTCCTCGTAGGTCCAGACCTCGGTCTCGGGGCTGAGGTTGCGGTGGTAGTCGTAGAAGCAGTCGATGAACTGCTTGCCGTGGATGTTGCGCTGGTTCTCTTCGCGGGCGTCCCACAGTGCGATGTGGGAGTCCACGACGAAGTAGTCGTTGCCGTCTTTCGAGTACACCGTTGTCTCCTTGTCGGTCGTGACCTGCCGTAGGTCCAGTGCCGAACCTAGGCAGGCGGGGCGACCGCCGACAGAGGTTCGCTGTCTCAATTTGAGACACCGTGCCCGGCTTCGTCCCAGCTGGCGGGGGTAGCGTCAGGTCACCGGAAAGGAGACGGCAATGACGCCGACGGCAGACGGACGACTCCCCCTTCGCGCGACCGCGCCGTATGCCGGCACGTCACCCCGCGTCTCCAGCCGCCTCCTCGCGTCGTGGCGCCGCAGCGAGGACTACGGCGTCTCCCTCGACGAGATCGACCCGGTCTGGGCGGGCACCTACGCCGGGGACTCCCTCTTCTTCGAGTGCGGCCTCGAGGTCCTGACCAGCCTCCACCAGACCCTCGCCAACGAGCCGATCAGCCTGATGCTCACCGACGCCGAGGGCCTGGTCCTCAACCGCTTCAGCGGCGACACCTCACTGCTGCGGGCACTCGACAAGGTCCGCCTCGCACCCGGCTTCGCCTACTCCGAGCGCGATGCCGGCACCAACGGCCTCGGGCTCGCGCTGGCCGACCGGATCCCGACGATCGTGCGGGCCGAGGAGCACTACAGCGCCAGCCTCCGCACCTACACGTGCGCCGCCGTCCCCGTCCTCGACCCCGTGAGCGGTCGGCTCGAGGGCGCCGTCAACATCACCACGTGGGCGAAGTCCTCCACCGACCTGCTGCTGGCGCTGGCGCAGTCCGCGGCCGGCAACACCTCCGCGCTGATGCTCGCCCGCGGCGAGGGTCGGACGGCGAGACCGCAGCCCAAGGGTGGCATCTTCCGGGTCCAGAACGCGAAGCTCGAACCCGGTGCCGGCACCCTGCGCGAGATGTCGTCGGTGTGGACGGGCGCGCTGGCCGAGGCGGCCAGGGCGATGGAGCAGGGCAACGTCGTCGCCGCCGTCGGTGAGGTCGGCTCTGGCCGAGCGACGTTGCTGGCACAGGCTCTTCGCCGAAGCCGCCCCCGCGACCGTATCCTCAGCGCCGCCTCCCCCGACCCGCAGGACGTCGACGGCTGGCTGGCCCTCTGGACACCCGAGCTCGGCAAGGACCACACCGCGGTCATCGTCTCCGACGTCGACGCACTTCCCGCCTGGGGCGCGCAGGCGCTCTACGACCGGGTCGTCGCCGTCCGCACGGGTATGCCGCGCAGCCCCGACGGCGGCATACCGGATCTGCCCTGGGCCATCACCGCCGAGCACCTCGATGACGTCCCCGAACCGCTGCGGGCGCTCGTGGACACCGTCATCGAGGTCGCCCCCCTGCGCGAGCGCACCGCCGACGTCATGCCCCTCGCCCGGTATGCCGCCCACAACACCCGCGCCCGCGAGGTCGCCTTCAGCGCCGCGGCCGAACACGCCCTCACCGGCCACGGCTGGCCCGGCAACGTCGACGAGCTCTTCCAGGTCGTCCACGACGCCGCCCTGCGCACCGACACCATCGACACCAGGCACCTCCCGCCCGACCTCGTCCGCCCGAGCGCCGGCCACCTCACCCGCATCGAGACCTTCGAACGCGAGGAGATCATCCGCTGCCTCACCCGCCCCGACGTCACCGTCGTCGAGGCCGCCAAGGCGCTCGGCATGAGCCGGGCGACCCTCTACCGCAAGGTCGCCCAGTACGGCCTGACCCACCTGCGCTGACCTCGGCCCGACTGACCCGAGCGTTGACCCCGTCTGATGGACCTGTCCGGGAGAGGTCCCGTAGCTTCGCTGACGCGCCCAGTGCATTCGACACGTCGGATGCTCCCCTTGGTGCTGGGTGCAGGACAGCATGAGCGGCGCCGCCGGTGACGTCAGTCGGCCGCGGCGGCTTGCCTCGCACGTTCGTGAGACGGCGACGCCGGGGTGGCGTTCGGTCGTTGCGCTGAGCGGAAGCGTTGCTGGTAGGCGCGCGGGGGGATCCCGAGACGGGTGACGAAGGCGCGACGCATCGACTCCGGGTTGCCGTAACCGGCCAGTCCGGCCGTCGTGCTCACGGAGTGGCCAGCGTCCAGCGCTGTCTTTGCGGCGTCGAAGCGGACAGTGGCGACGAACTGGGCCGGGGTCGTGCCCAGTTCGTTGGTGAAAAGTCGGGTGAGGTGACGCGGGCTGACAGCGAAGCGCGCGGACATGGCCGGCATCGAGTGGTCTCCGGCCGGGTCGGCGGCGATGGCGTCGTGCACGCCGCGCAGCATGGCCGTCCTGGGCCGCGCGGCCTGCAACGTCGGCGAGAACTGGGATTGGCCACCGGGGCGCTGGAGAAAGACCAGCAACGACTGTGCGACGGTCCGGGCCATCTCCTCGCCGTGGTCGTCCTCGAGCAGGGCCAGTGCCAGGTCGATCCCGGCCGTCACCCCGGCGGAGGTGAACAGGCGACCGTCCTTGACGAAGATGGCGTCCGGTTCCACCGATACCCCTGGGTAGGCGCGCGCCAGCAGCCCGGCGTGCTGCCAGTGTGTGGTTGCCCGGTGGCCGTCCAGCAGGCCGGCCCTGGCCAAGATGAAAGCACCCGTGCAGATCGAGCAGACCCGTCGAGAGTTCGCGGCGAGCGCCGTTGCGGCGGCGACGAGCCCGGCGTCGATGGCGCGCAGGGGCAGCTCGTCGCCACCCATCACCAGCAGGGTGTCGAAGCCGAGCCCCGGAAGCGCTGCGTCGCTGTCGGCGAGCAAGCGCATACCGGTGGACGACGTGATCGGGCCCCCCCGACCGAGCAGATGGTGAGCTGGTAGCTCGCCCCCTGTCGGTTCGCCTCGGCGAAGACCTCGCTGGGACCGGCGACGTCGAGCATCTTGACCTGCTCGAACACCACGATGCCCACCCGGTGCGCGACACGCGGTCCACTTCCCTTGGTCACCGGCATCTTGTGGATGCTAGCCCGTTCCGGCCTGGCCGAATCAGTGCGAAGCCTGGCCGGGGAAGGGGGGCCCCGACGGCCGACGGGCAGCAGGCTGGGTTCAGGCCCGGGGACGACTCCGGGCACGACGACGAAGACCAGGAGAGCCCAGCCATGACCAGCGCCATCCACACCGACCGTTCACCCTCCAGCGCGGTTCCGACCAGCCCCGCACCAACCGGCGGATTCATCGCCACCGCCGCCCTCGCCGACAACCTGCAGAGAGTGCTGGTCGACCTGGTGGCGCTGCACATCACGCTCAAGCAGGCCCACTGGACGGTGTCCGGGCCCGGGTTCCGCAACCTGCACCTGGCCCTGGACGAGATCGTGGATGACGCCAGGGACCACTCCGACGCCGTAGCCGAACGCCTCCGTGCGGTGCGGGCTGTCCCCGACGGGCGCATCGCGACCACGGCCGACACCAGCACCCTCGCAGAGTTCCCCTTGGGCGAAGTCCCCGTGCAGGACGTCGTGAGCCGGGTGACGCGGTTGCTCGAGCAGACCGTCCACACGGTGCGCGAGGTTCACGACGACGTCGACGCGGCAGACCCCACGAGTGCCGATCTGCTGCACGTGATCATCGAGAACCTCGAGAAGCGCGCCTGGCAGATCTCTGCCGAGTCCAGCCGCTGACCTCAGACGCCGCGCGCGGCGGCTGACCTCAGACGCCGCGCGCGGCCAGGTGCGCGCGAACCACCCCGAGCCGATACCCCTTATCAGGAGAGACCATGACGGAAACCATCGCGGGGATCGCCGTCCCCGACACGCAACTCGTCCGCGACGCCACCCACCTGGTCCGCGACGCGGCCCCGCCGCTGCTGTTCCACCATTCGCGACGCGTGTTCCTGTTCGGCAGCCTCAAGGGGCGTCACCGCGGGCTGCGCGTCGACCCCGAACTGCTCTACGTCGGCGCCATGTTCCACGACCTCGGCCTGACCGAGCGCTACAGGCGAACCGACCAGCGATTCGAGATCGACGGCGCGGACCTGGCCTTCGACTTCCTGCTCGACCACGGCCGAACCACCGACGAGGCCCGGGCGGTGTGGCTCGGTATCGCCCTGCACACCACCCCGGGCATCGTCGACCACCTGGATCCCGAGACGTCCCTGGTCACCGCCGGAGTCGAGACGGACGTGCTGGGCTTCGGCCTCGATGAGATCAGCGCTCAGGACCGCGCCGCCGTCATCGCCGCCCATGAGCGCCCCGACTTCAAGAACCAGATCCTCGAGGCCTTCACCGACGGCATGAAGGGGCGACCCGAGACGACCTTCGGGACGATGAACGACGACGTGCTCGCCCACTTCGTCCCCGGATTCACCCGCTCCGACTTCGTCGAGATCATCCTCGGCTCCCCCTGGCCCGAGTGACGCTGCCACGGATGACCCCTGACGTCATCCACTCCTCTTCCCTACCAGCCCAGCCCGGCACACGGGTCGCTACCGGCGACCACCGTCTCCTGTGACAACCGACTGTCCTCGGCACGGATGAGGAAGAGCTCTTCGGTGTCGTCCCGGTAGGCGGCGATGACGCCGTCGAGCGCGTGATCGAAGCTGAAGGCGGCAAAGTCGTCACCGCCGGCATCGCGGGCCAGCGCCTGCGGTCCGAGGAAGTGGTCGACGAGGAAGCGGATCGACGGGATCGCGTCGTTCGACTTCTCGATCCTGTCCCATTCGAGCCGGCACCCGTCGAGGCAGGGTCGCCAGTCCGTGGTTCCGCGGGGCATGCCCTCCGGGGCCGACGACGCGATCGAGCCGCCCGCCTTCGCCATCGCCAGCGACCACACGGCCCGCGGGTTCATCGGCACCGTGAAGACATCGCCCTGCGGCCCGCCCTGCCACTCCGCTAAGGCGGTGAGCCACTCCACCTCCGCGGCGTTGAGCGGCGGGGTGATGTCGAGGTGTCCGATGTAGGTGGTGCTGTAGCCCCATGGCGTCCTTCTGTGTCGGGGGCCGACGTGACACACCGCGCCTGTCGGCCCCGAAAACAATCCACAGGCGAAATTAACTGTGGATGAACGAGATTCGACAAACCCAGCGTGCAACGCTTACGGGATGAGCAGACCGAAGCATCGCTGGGACGTGGCCGATCCCGAAGAGACCTGATCCGACGTCACGGGCAGACCACCGGACCGCGCGTGCCGTGGGAGCACGGCAGATCGAGGACGGTGGAGCACGTGTTCATCACCGTCGTGTGCCGTGCCGGTCGCGTCTTGCCCGGCCGGACCGAGCTCTTCTGGTCCCTCGCCTGGCGCTACTCCAACCATCTCACCGACGCCTTCGACGGCGACGTCTAGGTGCTGACCGAACACGGCTGGACCGGCACCAGCGATCGGCGCTCCGGCTTCACGCCCGCCCTGCAAAGGTCGTCGAGGAATCAATCCCTTCGTCTTGTGCCGTGAACGTACAGAAAGTGACGTTGTCTACGTACACTGATCCGATGGAGGTCTCGGTGACAGCGTTGCGGGGTGATCTCGCGGCCTGGATACAGCGGGCCCGGGACGGCGAAGAGGTCGTCGTCACGGACCGCGGCGTACCCGTCGTGCGGATGGTAGGAGTTGCGTCGGCAACCCTTCTCGAGGACCTGACTCGGCGCGGCGTCATCAATCCGCCGCGGTCCGCAACTCGGCCTGACCCTCGCGACGTGGACCGACCGACCCCTCGGGGGTCGGTGTCCGACCTCGTGGCCGAGCAGCGCCGTGAGCCCTGAACTGAAGGGGGAGATGCTCCGTCGTGAGCTGTGCGCCCTGACTTCTGCACCGTGAGTCCGCAGCGATGACCACGGTCGTCTTCGACTCCTCGGCGTTGACCAAGCTCCTGCTGAGAGAGGCGGACAGCGACCTCGCCATCGATCTCTGGTTGGCTGCCGACGGACCGGTGGCGAGCCAACTCGCCTATCCCGAGGTCTGCGCTGCCCTCGGCGCGGCACAGCGAGACCGTCGCCTCACGGCTGCCGAGGTCTCTCTCGCGCTCTCTCGGTGGACGGGGCTGTGGGCGGCTGTCCGCACCATCGATCTCACCGATGACGTCTCGGAGCGGGCCGGAGCGCTGGCCGTCGAGTACGGCCTGCGGGGAGCCGACGCCGTGCACGTCGCCGGTTATCTCTCGATGGGAGCCCCGTCGGCGCTCTTCGCCTCGTGGGATCGCCGACAACGAGAGGGCGCAGCCGCCGCCGGCGTCCTCCTCGCGCCGGCCTCACTCCCCTGAGCCTGGCCGGGCCGGGCCTTGCGCGGGCCCCCCCGTCAGGTCCCCGCGTCGTCGTCCTCAGCCAGCTCGTCGTAGTCCGACGC
This sequence comes from Lapillicoccus sp., assembly GCF_025353065.1. GTDB lineage: Bacteria > Actinomycetota > Actinomycetes > Actinomycetales > Dermatophilaceae > Lapillicoccus. Next base: position 8,016 of record NZ_JANXRJ010000153.1, on the reverse strand, counting down.
CAGCTCCACGACCTCGGTGCTCGGCTGGTATGCCGGGTCCATCCGCACGAGGTCCCACTCGTTGATCCACGCCCGGACGTACTGCCGCATCCGGGTCGCACCGAGCCGCTCGAGCCCCGGCACGTGCGGCGGCTGCCAGCCGTAGGCGTCGCCGTGCAGCGTGCGCAGGGTGGTGTAAGCGCGGTCGAGCTCCACGGCGTCCGGCGGCACGAGATGCACGAGGTCGCGCTCGATGTGGCGCATGCCCGTCTCGGCGAGCGTCGCCATCTCGGCATACTCGTCAGTCTGCTTGTCCCGCAGGCGTCCTGGCAGCACCTCGAGGTCGCTCTTCCCGTGCAGCACGGCCGCCTCGAAGTCGTCCGTCATCGCCCCTACGACGACCACCGGGTCGCCCGTGTCGCCGGTTTCGCCGTCGAGCCAGCGGGCGAGCTCGGCGTAGGCGCGGCCACGCTGCAGCAGCGAGTAGCGCCCGATCAGCTCGACCTCGTCCAGGAGGATCACCCAGCCGGGGCGACCCGCCGCGTGCAGCAGCCGGGGCAGGAACCGCAGCCGCTGCCGCGCCAGGTCGCGGACCTTGACCGGGGAGAAGGTGAAGGTCTTCGCCTCACCGATCGCCTTGAGCTGGCGCCGCAGGTCGGGCACGGGCAGGGGATCGCCGGACCAGAACCGCACGATCGTGTCGATGAACTCCTCGTCGCCTCCAAAGGCCTCGGCGCCGAGCCGCTGGTGCAGCAGCAGGGTCGCCTCGAATCGCTCGTTGAGGTCGCGACCCGGCCCCCGCAGCCAGCGCAGCAGGTCGGCGTAGGCCGAGTTGTCGGGGTCGAGCGCGTCCGCCGCCTCCTTGACGACGTCCCGCGACCCGTCGGGAGCCACGGCCGACGCGACCGTGGCCCGCAGCACCTTCGCCGGATCGTGCAGCGGCGTCTCCTTGCTGATGACCACCGTGGAGACGACGAACCCCGCCGAGGTGGCGAGGTGGCCCAGGTGCGTGAGGAGGTGGCTCTTGCCCTCCCCGAACCCGGCCCCCAGCAGCAGCGAGGCCCGCTCGCTCGCGTGACCGCGCTCGCCCGCGCCGCCGCGATCGCCGCCGGCCCGCGGCCCAGCCACCCGCTCGAGCAACTCCGCGAACTGGTCCTCGACGTCGCTCTGCCCGGACCCGAGCGCGATGACGGCGTCAGCGTTGGGCACCCCGCTCCGCAGCGCTTCAACAGCACGCCGCCGGCTCAGCCGCTCGGCGTCCCAGACCTCGCCAGTCGGTCGGACGTGAGCACTCATCGGACGGCCTCCAGACGGACCTCGAGTCGGACCAACGACGCATACGGATTCGCCCGGCGCCGGTCGCGCACCTCGTCGGCGACGCGGAGCTGAAGCGCGGCATACGAGGGCAGTCCGCGGTTCTCGTCGGTGACCAGCTCGGGCGGGACGACGGCGACGACGAGGAGGCCGACGAGGTCGTCCGTCGCGTCGATCAGCTGACGCAGGAGCTCGTAGGCGTCGAGCACGGCCATCTTGGAGTAGTAGATGCCGGTCCGTTCCGGCACCGCAGGTCGCCGGGCCTCGGCGAGCCGAGTGAGGTCGAGATGGAGCACGAGCCCGCGGTGCCCGGCGCGCAGCAGGAGCCCGCCCACGCTGGTGAGCAGGTCGCGCGCGTTGTGCCGCCCGATCCGCCCGTAGATCAGGACTTCGCGCAGGTCGCGCAGAGCGACGGGTTCGCCGACGAGCCAGTCGCGCACGACCTGCGCCTCGGCCGGGCTCGCGTCCCTCTCGCCGAGATGCGCCTGGGCCAGCCTCAGCAGGGCCCGGCGCAGCTCGCGGGGCAGCGTGTTGTCGTGCAGCAGGCTGCGCTGGAGTCGTCGTCGGACATCGCGATGGAGCTCGCGCGCGTCGACGTCGTGGTCCAGGGCGACCTCAGCGACGGTCAGTCGACCCTCGGTCGCCGGGAAGTTGATGGCGTCGTAGGCCGCGACGACGACGGCCGCCGCCACCTCGTCCCAGTCGATCTGGCGGGCTAGGGCGAAGAAGACCTGGTCGATGAGGTGGATCTTGGTCGACTCGGCGGACACCGACACCACGGGACACTCGACTCCGGCCGCCGCGTCACGCAGGGCTCGCTCGAACCGGTCGGCGACGTCGGCGTCACCGGCGACGACGAGCTTGACCGAGCCGCCGCCGGCCGGGAGGTATCCGGCGAGGTATTCATCGGCGAGGAACCGCGCGTAGTCGTCGGCCTTCATCACTCCCCCGCCGAGCACCGCCGTGCCGGTGCCGGCGCCGGTGTCGAGCCCGCTGCTCACGACGCCTCCGTGAAGGAGACGCCCCAGTAGGTCTGCGGATGGCCGCTCCGGGCGACCGTGACCAGGGTGCCGGTGCCCTTGGTGCCGGTGCTGGCGGGCAGTCGCAGCCCCCGGCCGGACTTCGCCGTCGAGACCCCACTGGCGTCGAGCAGGTAGATATCGCGGGCGAACTCGGGCTTGGAGTATTCGCGCTGCTGGCCGGGCAGGAGGGTGAGGACCGACCAGAGGTCGACGAGCGGGAGGACGACGCCGGCGCGCTTGTCCTGCTTCGCCCGCACCAGGTCGTATGCCGCCTCGAGACTCTCGAGGAAGGTCTCCGCCCGGAAGCGGGGCGGCCGCTTCTGGGCGGCCGCGAGCAGGGCGACGAGGACCGAGGGCCGCAGCCGTCGCTCGCGGCGGCGATCGATCTCGACGGCGGCGTCGCCGGGCAGGATCTTGATGAGCGAGGGGTAGCACAGCAGCCGCTGGTCGCTCTCGACCATGGTCACGCCAGCCGCGTCGGCGGCCTCGACGAGCTCCTCGGCGAAGGCCCCGGAGGCCAGGTGCCCCTGGTCGTCGAAGTCGAAGGACGCCTCGGCGGCCTTGGCCGCCTGGGCCGACTCCGCGGCATACCCCGCGGCGGCCGCGAGCGCCTTGCGCAGGTCGCGGACCTGACCTCGCGCCGCCCCGACCTTGGCCTTGCGCAGCTCGCGAGTGACGGCAGCGGCAGCCTTGATCGCCGCATCCACCTGGTCCTCGGTCGCCGCCAGCGCCCCTTCGATCCCGTCCCCAGCACCCACGTCGGGCCCATCCTTCACAGCTCGTCCCTGCGGGCACGCGACGTGCGCCCGACACCGTCCCCGTAGGCTATCGGGTCGCACCGACGGCCGGTGACCGATGATTGCGGAGCCCCCAGCGCCGACGCAGCGAGGTCAAGGATGAGCTGCCGTTGCTACCTTTGGTCGGTGACATCCGGTAGCGAGCGGCTGGCCCTCTCTACCCCTCGCACGTGGCTGACCTGGGACGAGATCGCCGCAGTCTTCGTGGGACCACCTGACGCCGAGTGGGAACACGATCGCGCCCTGGTGGACCACGCACTCCATGACCCCTGGGCGCACGAAGCGTAGGGGGCCGAATCAGCGACCGCGGGTCGGGATCAGGCGCAGCATCCGCCGGCCGGCACCGGGGCCGGGCTCGTCCCGGGCGGTGAGGCGGAGCAACCCGGGATAGAGCGCCCGCACCCCGCCCTCGAGACGCTCCGTGAGCGTGACGTCCGAGGCGGGGCAGTGCCGGCAGGCTCCGCTCAGCTGGACCTCCACCTCGGACTCGTGGGCGCTCAGCAAGATGACCTGACCGCCGTGGGAGCGGATGTAGTCCCCGACCTCGCCGTCGAGCACCTGGTGGACGGCTGCCCGCAGGACGTCGTCGCCCGGCGCGGCCATCGCGGCCATCGCGTCCGTCGCGTCTGCCAGATCCGGCGCCTGCCACTGCTCGGGAACGGCGAGCGCGGCCTGGAGCGCGTCCCGGACGCGGACACCCTGCTCCCGCCACTCCAGCCCCGCCGCCAAGGTGAGGCGCACCGCCGCAGGCTCGACCGTCAACCCCGCCAGGGTCGCGTCGTCGAGCAGCTGCCGCAGCGGCGCAGGCACCTCGACCGGCATACCGACGAAGCCGAGAGTCCCCGCCGGGATGACCCACCGCAGGGTCCTGGGGTCGTCGGGCAACGACTCGGGGTGCACGGGGACGACGGCCAGATCGCCGGCCACCTCAGGTCACCGCCCCGACGACCAGCCGCGCGGCCAGCCCCATCACCCAGGCGAGGACGAACATGTAGCCGAACGCGATCGCCGGCCACCGCCAGGTCCCCGACTCCCGGCGCATCACCGCGATCGTCGACATGCACTGCAGCGCATAGAGGAAGAAGAGGAGCAGGGCCGCCACGACGGGCGGTGTGAAGAGCAGCTCACCGGCCCGGGGCCCCTCCTCGACCCGCATCGTGCGCAGCGCGATGGTCGGGGTGTCGGGGGTCTCGGCCGCGGCGACCTGGCCCAGGGTCGCGACGAAGACCTCCCGGGCCGACAGCGAGGCGAGCACCCCGATGTTGATCCGCCAGTCGAAGCCCAGCGGCTGGAAGACCGGTTCGACCGCGTGCCCCACCGCCGCGCCGAAGCTGTGGTCGATGACGTAGGCCGACACGGCAGTGTGGTTCGCCGGGTTCACCCCCGCCGCCTGCAGGTCGGCGGTGCTGCGCGCAGGCAGGTTGAGCAGCAGCCACAGCACGATCGTGGTGACGAGGATGATCTTGCCGACCTTGCGCAGGAAGGTGCGCGCGGCGTCGAGCGTCGACAGCGCGACCGAGCGGGCCGACGGGATGCGGTAGGGCGGGATCTCCATGGAGAAGGGCAGCAGCGGACCGCTGCTGCGACCGAGGCGGGAGAAGACCCAGGCCGCCACCATGGCCGACAGGGCCCCCACGAGGTAGAGGCCGAACATCGTCGCCCCCTGCGCGCTGATCGGGCCCCAACCCGCGCCGCTCGGCACGACGAGACCGATCAGCAGGACATAGACCGGGAGCCGCGCCGAGCACGTCATGAGCGGCGCACCCATCATGGTCGCGATCCGGTCGCGCGCCGAGGGCAGCGTGCGGGTGGCCATGATGCCGGGGACCGCGCACGCGACGGACGACAGCAGGGCGACGAACGCGCGCCCCTCGAGACCCGCCTTGGACATCACCCGGTCCATCAGGAAGGCCGCCCGCGCCATGTAGCCGACCCCCTCGAGCAGGTTGATCATCAGGAAGAGGAGCACGATCTGCGGGAGGAAGACCAGCACCCCGCCCACCCCGCCGAGCAGGGCTTCCGAGACGAAGCTGCTGAGCAGGCCGTTGGAGATCCGGCTGTTGGCCAGTCCCCCCAGCCACGCGAAGAGGCTCCCGATCGCGTCCTGCAGCGGGGCGGCCGCGGTGAAGATGACCTGGAAGAAGGCGAACATCGTCACGAAGAAGACGAGGGTGCCCCAGACGGGGTGCAGCAGCACGGCGTCGACGCGGCGGGTGCGGGCATCGCCCTCGGGGAGCTCGTAGCGGGCAGAGCTGAGGACCGAGGTGATCCACGCGGCGACCTCCATCGGCGCGTGCGGTGGTGGCACCACCGGTCGCGCCCACTCCTGCGGCCGGCTGAGCAGCTCCCGCAGCGCGACGAGGTCGCTGCGTCGCCCGCCGGTGACCGCGAGGACGGGGACACCGACGGCACGGCTGAGCGCGGCGACGTCGAGAGCGCCCTGCCGGCGGGTGAGCTCGTCGGTGAAGGTGAGCACGACGCATACGGGGAAGTCGGTCTGCATCACCTGCGCGAGGAGCCCGAGGGAGCGCGGCATCGTCGTCGCGTCGAGGGTGACGAGCAGGGCGTCGGGGCTCTGGACGCCCGCGTTCAGCGGGTCGAGGACGTCGGTGAGGACCCGCTCGTCGGGACTGATCGGGTCGAGGCTGTAGCTGCCGGGCAGGTCCTCGATGACCACCCGGCGCCCGGCGACCTCGGCCGCCCCCTCGTAGCGCGAGACCGTCACCCCGGGGTAGTTGCCGGTCTTGGCGCGCAGTCCCGTCAGGGCGTTGAAGAGAGTCGTCTTGCCCGAGTTCGGGCTCCCGACCAACGCCACCCGGGCCTCGGACTGGCGAGCGTGCCCGGCGGTCTGGCCTGTCGCCGAGGTCATGCCTCGAGCGACACGCGGATGCACCGGGCCTGCGCGCGGCGCAACGCCAGCTCGCAGCCCGCGACCCGGAAGATCACCGGGTCGGCCATCGGCGCCCGGCGGACGACGTCGACCTGCACACCCGGCCGGAAGCCGAGGTCGAACAGCCTGCGGGCGACGGCCTGGTCGACCTCGTCGCGTACGTCGATGATGCGGGCTCGAGCGCCCGGCTTCAGCTCGGAGAGTGCGCAGCTGGTCCGCTCGCCGGCCACGCCGGTGGGCGCGATCACCCGGTCGCTGAGGAACGCAGAGAGGACGGACATGAGATCTTTTCCGGTCGAGTTCGGGAGGTCGGCTCGCGCAAACCGAGCCATAGGTAACGTAAGCCTTACCTTAGTTGCGCCGCAAGCCATCGGACTGTGATCTGCCGCTCGCCGGTCGACTCCCGCCGCGCCGGTATGCCGCGTGCCCACCGATGTGCCGCGTGCCCGCCGATGTGCCAGGCGCTTCTAGGCTCCCCTCGTGGAGAATCCTCAAACGGCTGCGCGGCCGACAAGCACGCCGCCGGTCCGAGGCTGGCGGAACGCGGTGATGACCGCGTTCGCCCTGGGTGGGGTCACGGTCTCGAGCTGGGGGCCGCGGCTGCCCGAGCTCCGCGCCGAGCTGGGCCTCGACAACGCGGCGCTCGGGGTGGTCCTGGCCGGGCTGACGGTCGGTTCGGTGGCCGGTCTGGGCGCGTCGGCGGCCGTGCTGTCCTGGCTCGGGTCCCGACGCGCGATCTGTGCCGGCCTGTGGTGGACGGGTGTCGCGATCGCGGTCATCGGCCTCGGCGCCGGTTCGGCCGGCTCGGTCGCGGTCACCACCGTCGGGTTCGTCATGGTGGGCTTCGGGATCGGCGCCGTCGACGTGATGATCAACGTCGAGGGTGCCGCGGTGGAACGCGCCGCCGGGAGGACGCTGCTGCCGCTGATGCACGCGGCGTGGTCGGCGGGCGCGATCGTCGGGGCGGGGATCGGCGCCGGCTGCGCGGCCCTGAGCGTCGGCGTGCAGTGGCAGTTCCTCGGGGAGGCGGTCCTGATCGTCGTGGCGGCCGGAGTCGCCGCCTCGTTCATCCCCGCACACGGGGCACCCGACATCCCGGTGTCCTCCCCGACTCCTCAAGTGTCGCGGGTGCCGCGGGCTCAGCGGGTGCGTGACTGGCTGCGCGGCTGGGGCGACTGGCGGCTGCTGCTGATCGGGATGGTCATGCTGGGCGTCGAGCTGGGTGAGGGGACGGCGAACAACTGGCTCACCCTGGCCGTCCACGACGGCCATCATCAACCCGAGTCCGTGGCCCCCCTGTTCTTCGTGGCCTTCGCCGTCAGCGAGACGATCGCCCGCATCGCCGGTGGCCCGCTGGTCGACCGTGTCGGGCGGGTGGCCGCGGTCCGGATGACCACCGCGGTCGGTGTGGTCGGGATGGTGATCTTCATCCTCGGTGGGCCGGCATGGGCCATCCTGCTCGGGACGCTGCTGTGGGCGGTCGGGGTGTCGATGGGCTTCCCGCTGGGCATGTCCGCCGCTGCCGACAGCGGCCCCAACCCGGCGGCCCGGGTCAGTGTGGTCGCCTCGATCGGCTACCTGGCCAACCTCGCCGGCCCGCCCGTCATCGGGTTCATGTCCCAGGCGATCGGACTGCTGCACGCGCTCTGGCTCGTCGTCGCACTGCTCGTGCTCGGCTTTGCTGCGTCCGGAGCGCTCAAGGTTCGCCCCGACCGGCAGGGGACGAGCGGGTCGATGCCTCAGGACGACTGAGGCAGGGACGACTGAGACGAGACGACGGAGCCAGGGGGGCCTTTCAGTGCGGCAGCTTGGCCCGGTCCAGCTCGGCCATCAGCCCGGGCCTGCGCTTGTAGGTCGTCCTGATCTCGCGGATCTCCACGTCGAGCGCGTCGAGCGCATCGACAGCACCGGTGCCGGCGGCATACAGCCTGCGCATGGTCTGCAGGGTGGCAGCGACGGTGCGGTAGCTGCGCTTGTCCGCGTGGCCGAGGGCGTCGTGGAGCTGACCGCGGTA
>NZ_JANXRJ010000113.1 GCF_025353065.1 Lapillicoccus sp. | reverse complement strand
GCACACCACGACCTCAGCGCCAGACCACGACCTCAGCACAGGGGGGGCGACCTCGGCGACCTCGGCGGGGTGGGTGAGAGGCGGGTCAGGCCCAGGGTCGGGCGGCGGCGCGGCTCTGCTCGACGTAGCCACCGCCGTAGACGACAGCGTGGATCATCAGCGGGTGCAGCTGGTGGAGGGACTGGCGTTCCTGCCAACCGTCGACGAGCGGGGCGGCCTCGTCGTAGGCCGCGAGGATCGTCGCCAGCCGCGGCGCACCCATCAGCGACAGCATGCCGAGGTCGGTCTCGCGGTGGCCGCCGTGGGCCGCAGGGTCGATCAGCACGGCGCCCTGCGGCCCCCACATGATGTTGCCGCCCCAGAGGTCGCCGTGCAGGCGCGCCGGCGGCTCACCCGTGTCGAGCTCCCCGGACGCGACGCGGGCCGCGACCCGCTCGAAGAGCACGGTGTCAGCGGCGTCGTAGACCCCCCGGCGCCGACCCTCCTCGAGCATGGGGATGATCCGCTGGTGGGCCCACAGCTCGCCCCAGGTGTCGACCGGGTGCAGGGCGAGCGGCAACAGCTCGGTCATCGGGCCCAGCCAGCCGTCCCCGAGCCAGCCGTCCGGCGGAGCCCCGTATGCCGCGCTGCCGGCGGCGTGGGTCGCCGCCAGGTCCGCGCCGAAGGCCTCCGCCATCGCCTGCGTCGGCACGAGGTCCGGCAGCCGCACGAGGTCGAGGTGGTCGTCGGTGACGTGCACGACGGGAACGACGGCGACCCCTCCGGTGCCCATCGCCCCGGCGGCGGCAGCCAGCCAGCGCAGCCCGGCCGCCTCCCACGGGAAGTACCCGACGGGCGCAGCCGGACCGACCTTCCGGAAGGTGCGGGGCGGCATACGGCTGAGCGTAGTGGCAGTAAATGGAGGTGCGCATCGACGGGGTGAACCGTAGTGTTCGCAAGCCAATTGAGGCAGCCACACCGACAGGACGGAAGGACGATGAAGCAGCTCAGCCCGAGGCTCATGAACTGGGCCTCGAGCCTCGAGGACGGGACGAGGGAGCAGGCGGAGAGGACGGCGACCATGGCGTTCATCTACCCGCACCTCGCCCTGATGCCGGACGCCCACCTCGGTCTGGGCGCCACCGTGGGGTCGGTCATCCCGACCCTCGGGGCGATCATGCCGGCCGCCGTCGGCGTCGACATCGGGTGCGGCATGATCGCCGTCCGCACCCAGTGGCACGTCGACGAGCTGCCCCAGGACCGGCGCGTCGTGCGCGAGGCGATCGAGCGCTCGATCCCGCTGAGTGCCGGCGCCGCGAACCAGCACATCGACCGTGACCACACCGTGGAGCGACTGACGAGCCTCGAGTCGAAGGCGGAGAAGGCCGGCTTCGACCCGAGCTCCTACGCCGGTCGCTGGAAGGTGCAGCTCGGCACGCTCGGGTCCGGCAACCACTTCATCGAGGTGACCGTCGACGAGGAGGGTCGGGTCTGGCTGTTCCTCCACTCCGGCTCCCGCGGCGTGGGCAACAAGATCGCCCAGCACCACATCGCGGTGGCCCGCCAGCTGTGCGAGCGGTGGTGGATCAGCCTGCCCGACCGCGACCTCGCCTACCTCGTCGAGGGAACGGACGAGTTCTGGGCCTACATCCGGCAGATGCGGTGGGCCCAGGACTACGCCCTGGCCAACCGTGAGGAGATGATGGACCGGGTCGTCACGTGCGTCGCGGAGTGGGTCGGCGCGGACGTGGAGCGGCAGGAGGAGATCGGCTGTCACCACAACTACACCGAGTCGGAGAAGCACTTCGGCAAGCAGGTGTGGCTGTCGCGGAAGGGCGCGATCTCGGCCGAGGCCGGTCGGCCCGGGCTGATCCCCGGCTCGATGGGCACGGCGTCCTACGTCGTGGTCGGTAAGGGAAACCCGTTGTCGCTCAACTCTGCTCCGCACGGAGCGGGTCGGGAGTACTCCCGGACCAGGGCCCGCCACACCTTCACGCACGAGCAGCTGCGAGCGGCGATGGTGGGCATCGAGTACCGCGACACAGACGCCTTCATCGACGAGATCCCGATGGCCTACAAGGACATCGACCTCGTCATGGCGGACGCGGCGGACCTCGTCGAGGTGCGGCACACGCTGCGGCAGATCGTCAACGTCAAGGGCGACTGACCTCAGCGGTCTGAGCGTTCAATGACGCGGAGCTCAGCAGCCGTGGCTGGTCTGGTTGCACATCGCGTCCTGGCCCAGGGTCAGCGGGACCGTCCGTCCGTCGGACAGGCGGACGGTCACCCGTCTGCCGTCGATGCGGTCACCCCCCCAGTCCATCACGGAGAAGTCCTGCACGACCCAGTAGCCGTCGCGGACCACGGCCGGGACGGACCGACCGTCGGGCAGGGTGAAGGTGAGACCGTTGACACCGGCCGGGAGACGTCCGCCGACCCACAGCAGCTCCCCGTTCCACGGTCCGGACGGCGGGGCGGCCATCGGCCCGCAGGGATCCCGCGGGTCGTTGAGCGTCGCCGTCGTGGCGCTGCGGCCGGTGGGGCAGTTCGGCGGCGGGCCTTCGCCGTAGCCCTTGCTGGAGTTGAGGGCGAAAGCAAAGGCCTTCGCGGACGTCGCTGACGGCGGGGTGGTGGAGGCCGGGTAGGAGACCGCGGAGTCGGGGGCGATGTTGCAGGTCCACGTATGCCGGTCGTCGGCGACGACGACCGTGGTCACGATGCCGTTCGTCGCCGCCACCCGGCCGGTGAGGGTGCCGGGGATCGCGAAGGCCTGGACGTCGGCCTGGTCATGGACGAGGGCGATGCACGCGGCATAGGCCTTCGCGGGGTCGTTCATCACCGTAGGGGGGGTATAGGCCTGCTGGATCTGGGCGGCGCTCAGCGGCGCTCCGTGCAAGGTGAACGGTCCGGGGACGGCCGAGGTGGTGGTGGTCTTGGCGGAGGCGACAGGTGCGGCGGGTGTGCTGGTGGCGCGCGTCCCCGGCGTGCTCGTGGTGCTCTCGACCGCCTCGGGCACGGCGACGGGGTCGGCCCGGCGCGCGCTCCACACGACACCGACGACGAGGGCGGCGGCCACGGCGGCGGCGAGGACCGGGAGCGCGGGGAAGCGTCGGCGCACGCCGTGATGGGGCGTGGCGTCCCGGATCTCCTCCTCGAGGGCGCGGCGGAGGGCCGCCCGTCGATGCGGTGGCAGGTCCCGTGCCGGCGGAGGCGTGAGGTCGGTCATGTCAGCTCCTGCGCGGGGTTCGGGTGGCCGGGAAGGACCGGGTCGGGCAGGGCGAGCAGGCATCGGATCCGCGACATCCGGGACTTCACCGTGCCGGCGGGGATGCCGAGCGCGAGGGCGACGGCGGGATAGTCGAGGCCCTCCCACACGACGAGAGCGAGCACGTCGCGGTCACGGGTGGCGAGGTCGGCCACCCGGTCCGGCAGCCCGCGCATCGTCGCCTCGTCGTCGAGGCGGTGGGCGACATCCTCCGCATGGTCCGGGAAGGAGGACTCGAGGGGGACGCGGGCGAGGGCCCGGTCGTGGCGGCGGTGCGAGCGGGCCTCGTTGCGGCACACGTTGGTGGCGACGCCGTAGAGCCACGGCAGGGCCGAACCCTCGTGGACGACGAAGCGGGCGCGGTGCCGCCACGCCTCCAGGAACACGCTCGAGCAGAGGTCCTCGGCCCGGGCCCAGTCCGGTCTCCCCTCCGATCCGCCTCATGATCCTGTATGTCCGCTGGTACCGCAGCGGTTCACGCCCGTGTGGGGACGCGTCAGGGCGTGAGCCGGTGCAGGTCCCTCGGGAAGAGGGTGACCTCACGGACGTTCTCAGCCTGCACCAGCCGGGCGGTCCAGCGCTCGAGCCCGATCGCGAACCCGCCGTGGGGCGGCATACCGTGCGCGAACGTCGACAGGTAGTCGGCGTAGGGCTCGGGACTCTCCCCACGCGCCTCGAGGGCGCCAAGGTAGTCCGAGTAGCGGTGCAGGCGTTGCCCGCCCGTGACCAGCTCCAGCCCCCGGAAGAGGAGGTCGAAGGAGTTCGACCACCGCGGGTCGTCGGGCTGGGGGTGGGTGTAGAACGGCCGCTTCGTCATCGGGTAGCCCTCGACAGCGAGCACGTCGGACCCGTGCTTCTCGAGCGCCCACTCACCGAGCGCGCGCTCGTGCGCCGGCGCGAGGTCGGGCTCGTCGTCGGGGGCGCCGACGAGCCGCAGGGCGTCCGAGAAGTGGATGACGGGGATTGCGTCGGGCAGCCGCGGCAGCTCGACATCGAGCCGCGTGACCGCGGCGCCGGCGCGCTCCCGGACGCTCGCCACCATGCCGTGCAGGACCTGCCCGAGCAGGTCGATGACGTCGTGGTGGTCGCGGATGAAGCCGAGCTCGGCGTCCATCGAGACGTATTCCGCGAGGTGCCGCACGGTGTCGTGCGGCTCGGCCCGGAAGACCGGGCCGGTCTCGTAGACCCGCTCGAAGACCCCCACCAGCTGCTGCTTGTAGAACTGCGGCGACTGAGCGAGATAGGCCGGCCGGCCGAAGTAGTCGACCTCGAAGACGCCGGCTCCCGACTCGGTCGCCGTCGGGACCAGCTTCGGGGTCTGGATCTCGGTGAACCCGAGCTCGTCGAGGGTGGTGCGGAAGCCGTGCAGCGTGGCCGCCGCCAGCTCCCACCTCGCCCGTTGCGCCGGATGCCGCCACGTCACCGCGGCGTGGTCCAGCTGCACGGGTAGGGAGGCCTGCAGGCGCGGGCGCCATAGCTCCACCGGCGGTGTCCGGGCGGGTTCCGTGAGGAGGACGACCGTCGGGTCGGTGATCTCGAAACCACCCGGCGCAGAGGGGTTCTGGGTGAGCGTGCCGGTTACTTCGAGGACCGTCTCCTCCCCGACGCCAGCCAGGCCAGCGAGGGTCTCGTGGTCCTTCACGACCACCTGGATGAGGCCGGAGCGGTCGCGGACGACGAGGAACGTGACCGACGCCAGGGTGCGCCGGCGGTGCAGCCACCCGGCGACGACGACGGGCTCACCCGGGCGACAACGGTCGAGCCGGGACGCCAGGATACGTGGGCGGGCAGCAGGGGCAACAGAACTCATGAGCAACACCTCCGGGACGATACGTGGCCCTGGAGGTGTGGGCGGGGGCTAGATCGCGGTGCCACCACACCTTCGCCGCGGCGGGTGCCACGACCTCGAAAAGCCCGACGGGGCCAGCGACCGACGCTGGACGGGTGTCTTCGCCACGGGATCACTGTCCACCATCACAGCAACGGTGGCTCTCTGAGCAGTGGGTTCCCGCGACTACTTGTCCCGTCGTCACGACGTCGGCTCGACCAGTGTAAGCCGAGCCGATGCCGGGGCGACATCCGGTTTCGATCGAGAGCTCTCGAGGAGCACCCCCTCACGGGCGGCGGCGCTTCAGCCCTTCTCGCCGCCCTCGTTGGCGCCTCTGACGAAGTAGCGCTGGAAGGTGAAGAAGAGGATCGCGACGGGAATCGTGGTGAGCAGCGCAGCACCCATCTTCAGGGGGAACTGGGTCCCGGCGCCGAGCGACCCGCTCGTCAAACCGGCGAGCCCGGTGATGAGCGTCTTGTGGTTGGCGCTCTGGGTGACGACGAGGAAGTGGCTGAACTCGTTCCACGACCCCTGGAACGCGAGGATGGTCAACGTGATCAGCGCCGGCCGGGCCATCGGCAGGACGACCGACCAGAAGGTCCGGAACACTCCGGCACCATCCATCCTCGCTGCTTCCTCGATGGAGACGGAGACGGAGTCGAAGAACTGCTTCATGATGAACACGCCTGCGGCGTCGATGAGCAGCGGGAAGATCATCGCGGCATAGGTGTCGTAGATGCCGAGGTAGGTCACGATGAGGAACTTCGGCACGAGCAGGGCGACACCGGGCACACTCATCACGGCGAGCACTGCGGCGAAGAGGAAGCCCCGACCGCGAAAATGGAGCCGCGACAACGCATATCCCGCGAGGCTGTCGAAGAAGACCCTGGCGGCGGTCACGATGACGGTGACGAGGACCGAGTTGCCCAGCCACGTCATGATCGGCACCGAGCTGTCCGAGGTGAGCCCGAACATCCGTTTCCACGCGGAGAGGTCGAACGGGTTGGGGATGATCGACAGCGGGTGGGCCGCTGCCTGCGGGTCGTCCTTGAACGACGTGGCGATCTGGATCGCGAAGGGGTAGAGGTAGATGACCGCGAAGATGAGCAGGACGGCGTAGCCCAGGACCTTCTTGATGCCCGAGTTCCGCACCCGTCGGAGGTCCGCCTCGTGCACCGCGGGTGTCGTGTTCTGCTTCGTGATGGTCGTCATCGGTGAGCTCCCGCAGCGCTCGTGGAGTCAGCCGGCGTTGCCGCGGCTGCGGCGCCGGAGGATGCCGCGCCGACCAGGGTGCTGCGCCGACGCCACCAGCCGGGTTTCTTGTCCTCACGCATGATCCGGCGCTGGAACCAGGTGAGGAGGACGATGATGAGGAACACGACAAAGGCCATCGCTGCCCCGGACCCGTACTTCAACGACGTGAAGCTCTGGCTGTAGGACAGGAACGCCGGGGTCAAGGTGGTGTTGTCGGGGGCACCCTTGCCCATGACGTAGATCTGGTCGAAGACCTGCCAGGTCCCGATCAGGCCGAGGGTGACGACGAGGAAGATCGCCGGTCGCAGCATCGGGACCGTCACGAGGCGGAACTTCTGCCACGCGGAGACACCGTCCAGCGCGGCCGCCTCGTCGACCTCGACGGGGAGGTCCTGCAACGCGGCGAGGAACATCAGCATGAAGGTGCCGGTGGTGGTCCAGATCGCGAGGATGATGATGACGCACATGGCGACGGAGGGGCCGGCGAGCCAGTCCCAGAGGGTCCGCCCGAAGATCTGGCCCTGGGCCCACGACGGGTTGTCGGCGCCGAACAGCCCGAGGATCAGGTGCAGGAGGCCGCGCGAGTCGGCGAACCACTGGGGTCCGGTGATGCCGAACAGCTTGAGGAACCCGTTGACCGCGCCGGAGTTGGAGAAGAGGAACAGGAAGACGGTGGAGATCGCGATCGAGGACGTCACCGACGGGAAGTAGAACGCGGTCCGGAAGAAGCTCTTGCCGCGCAGCAGCTTGTTGTTGACGACCAGCGCCAGGAACAGCGAGGTGAGCGTCTGCAGGGGGACGACGAGCAGCACGTAGTAGAAGGTGTTGCCGATCGACTGCATGAAGGTGGAGCGCGTGAGCCCGTCCTTCAGGAACAGGTCGGTGTAGTTCGAGGCGCCGACGAACTTGGCGGTCTCACCGCCTCCGAACGGGTTTCCGTTGCCAGCCCAGTTGGTGAGGCTCACCCAGAAGGCCATGAGGACGGGAACGAAGAGGAACAGGCCGAGCACGATGATCATCGGGGCGGTGAAGACCCACCCGGCAATGCCCTCTCGACCGTGGATGGAGCTCTTTCTGCGGGCCATGGCTGCCTTCTCCGCGGACGACAGCCGGACCGGTGTGGTCCGTCTGTCGCCCGCTCGCGGTGTGGTGGTGGGTCAGCCGGCGAGGGCTGCGGTGCCGTTCTTCTGGAGGTCGGCGAGCATGGCCTTGGGGTCCCCGCCCTTGCTGAGGGTGGCCATCTTGGAGTTGAAGGCCTTCATCACCGGGTCCATGCCGGGCGCGTTGACCGCGCCTTGGCCGTAGTCGCCCCCGGCGGCGAAGGGTGCGTCGGCGGGGTAGTCGGTCTTGAACTTGGCGATGCCGTCCTCGGTGGACGGCATCGGGCCGAACGCCTTCGTGAAGGCGAGCTGCTGGTCCGTGCTGGTGAGGAACTTGACGAGGTCGACCGAGGCGGCCTGGTGCTGGCTCTTGGCGGCGATGGCCCAGCAGTTGCTGAAGCTCAGGGTGCCCTTGCCTGCCGGGCCGGTGGGCAGCTCGACGACCTTGTACTTGAGGTTGGGGTAGTCCTTCTGCATCCCGCCCTTGATCCAGTTGCCCTCGATCGTCATCGCCGCGATGCCCTTGCCGAAGGCCTCACCACCCCAGCCTGCGGCCGGTGTCGTGTCGGTGTTGAACTTCAAAGCGCCCGCGTCCATCATCTTCTTGATCTCCTGGAGACCAGCAAGGTTCTGCGGGGTGTCGGCGGTCATCGTCTTGCCGTCCGCCGAGATGACCCAGCCGCCGGCCTGCTTCATGAAGGCGCCGCCGCGGTTGATGTCGTTGCCGATGACGAGTCCGGTGACGGTGCCCTGCGTCAGCTTCGTGGCCACCGTCTCGAGGGCGGCCCAGTCCTTGGGGATGTCAGCGTCCGTCAGCCCGGCCTTGGTCCACAGGTCGGTGTTGATCTCGAGAGCCAGCGTCGAGTAGTCCTTCGGTGCGCACTGGAGCTTGCCGTTGTAGGTGAAGGTCTGGACGAGGCTCGGCAGGAACTTCTCGTTGGCGACCTGATCGCCGTAGGCGTAGAGGTTGCCCGCCTTGGCGAAGTCGCCGATCCGGGTGTCGGCGCCGTAGAAGACGTCCGGCGGCGCACCACCGGCGAAGGCCTGGCCCAGTTGTTGGTCCATGTTGTCTGCGGCCGTGACCTCGACAGAGTTACCCGTCTTCTTGCCCCATGCCGCCGTGGCGGCCTTGAGCGCGTTCGTCTCGGCGTCGCCCGAGCTCGCGATGAGCATCTTGAGGGCGACCGGGCCACCGGCCGGAGCCTGGGTCGCCGCCGGAGTGTTGAAGCCGCCACCGCTCGAGCAGGCGCTCAGGGCAAGGGCTCCGGTGATGGCCGCCATGGCGACGGCTCTTGTGCGACGTGTCCTCGTTGACGACATCGGGTGTCTCCTGTTCTGGTGGTGCGTAGTTGGGGTTGGTGAGGGGGGAGTCGGGGCGGGTGAGGGGGGCGTCACGGCGCCCGCCGGATGCTCGTGCGGCGGACCGTGAGGGTCGGGGTGAGCAGCTGCGCCTGCGGCTCGGGGGAGGTGGGGGCGAGCAGCATGTCCCAGGCGACACGCGCCGCCTCGGCCACGGGTTGACGGACGCTGGACAGCTGCATCGCGGCGGCGACCTCGGTGTCGTCAAAGCCGACGACGCCGACGTCCCGCCCGGGCTCGAGGTCGAGGTTGCGGACGGCGCGCAGCGCACCGAGGGCGAGCAGGTCGGAGGCGCACACGATCGCGGCCCCCTGCCCGAGCCTTCCGAGCAGCCGCTCGGCGGCGGCGGTCGCCTCGTCGAGGTCCTGGTTGGACGACTCCTCGTCGGACCCCGGCGACGTGAGCCCGGCCTCGTGCAGCCCCTCGGCCCAGCCGGCGCGACGGTCGTCGCCGACGGGCGATCCCGCTGGCCAGCCCAGGAACCCGACCTGCTCGTAGCCCGCCTCCACGAGGTGGGCGACGGCGGCGCGGACCCCGGCGCGGCCGTCGACGTCGACCCAGCACTGCAGCTCGGGCAGGTCCCAGAGCCGGCCGAAGGAGACGAAGGGCACTTCGTGCTCCATGAGCCATCCCGGTCGAGGGTCGGTGTGCCGGGTGTCGGCGAGGACGAAGCCGTCGACGAGCCCGCTGGCGAGGATCTGCCGGTATGCCGCGATGACGTCGTCCGGGTCGGGGGCGAACGCCACGACATGGCTCGCGTGCCGGGGGGCGACGACGGTGAGCTCGACGAGGAACTCGTCGAGGATGTGGCCCATTCGGCGGTGCCCCAACGGGTTCACCTCGAAGCCCACCGCCGACGAGCGCTTGCGACGCAGCTGCTGGGCGGAGGCGTGGGGGGTGAAGCCGAGGCGGAGGATCTCCCGCTGGACCCGCTCCAGCGTGGCGGGAGCGACCTTGTCCGGCCGGTTGAGCACGTTGCTCACCGTCTGGCGAGAGACCTGCGCGGCGTCGGCGACGTCGACGATGGTGGCCCGCGGCGACCGCATGGGTCTCACTGTCACGACACGCTCCTTCGCGCTCGGCCGGCTCCGGTCCCGTCCAGATCGATGGCGATTTGAACGTTCATACTTGGGCGAGCATGCTCTAGTCTGCGGACGTGGTCAAGCGGCAACGACCAGATTCTCCACCGACATCGTTGTCACCGCTCGGCGCCGCGAGCCTGCTCGGCAGGCGCCTGTGGACCCGCCCACCCGAACCCCGGTCCACCCGAATCGAAAGGGACCCCCTCGTGTCAGAGCCTGCCGCGTCGGCCACGCGACAGCCGTGGCTGCACGAGCTGAGCATCACCGTCGACGGCAACGTCACGGCCCTGTCGTCGCGATCCGGCGACATCGACCGGGGCACGGCGCAGGGGCTCTACGTCGATGACCGCCGGGTGCTGGACGGTCTCGTCGTCGACCTCGGCGCGACCAACGGCTTCGAGCGGCCGACTCCCGTGGCCGACCGCGCGCGGGGCTCGCGCGGTCACTACCTCGGTTCGGCCCGCGGCCTCGGCGATACCGGGCCCGACCCGACCGTCGAACTGCTGCGGACCCGCCTGCTCGACGGGGGCCTGCGCGAGCTGCTCACCCTCACCTCGCGGGCGGCCGACCCGGTCCACGCGACCCTCCGGGTCGCCGTCTCGAGCGACGGGCTCGACATCGCGGCCGTCAAGGCGGGGGTGGTGTCCGGGGTGCCCACGATGCCGGAGGTGGACGAGACAGGAGGTGCCGTGTCCTTCGCCGACGAGTGGCACCGCACCCGGGTGCACGTCGATCCTGCGGGCGAGCAGATCCAGCTGACGCCGGACGGGCGCGCCGTCTTCTCGGTCGGGGTCGAGCTCGCGCCCGGAGCATCGACCTCGGTCGTGGTCGGCGTCGAGGTCGAGCGCCGGCAGCGGTCGGCCTTCGATGCCGACAGCGGGTCGTCCGCCATCGGCTGGAGCGACATCGCGCTCACCGCGGGCGACCCCCGACTCGCCAAGGCGTTCGCCCATGGTCTCGACGACCTGCACCACCTCCTGCTGCGAGATCCGGTAGAGCCGTCCGACCTCTTTGCCGCGGCCGGATCCCCCTGGTATCTCACGCTATTCGGCCGCGACTCGTTGTGGGCGGCGCGGATGCTGCTTCCGTTCGGGGTCGAGCTCGCGCACGGCACGCTGCGCACCCTCGCCCGTCGTCAGGGCCGCGGGTTCGACCCGGCCACGGGTGAGGCTCCGGGCAAGATCCCGCACGAGCTGCGCCGAGACGTCTACCGCGACCCCGTCTCCGGAATGACGCTTCCGCAGGTCTACTACGGCACGGTCGACGCCACACCGTTGTGGGTCACCCTGCTCGTCGAGGCGTGGGAGTGGGGGCTGTCGGAGGACCGGGTCGCCGAGCTGCTGCCGCAGCTGGAGGCGGCCGTCGGTTGGATCCTCCACGCCGGGCAGCCCGACCAGGACGGGCTGCTCAAGTATCTCGACCTCACGGGGCACGGCCTGGCGAACCAGGGCTGGAAGGATTCCGGGGACTCCATCCGGTGGCGGGACGGCCGCGTTGCCGACGGCCCCATCGCCCTGGTCGAGGCGCAGGCCTACGCCGTCGAGGCGCTGCGCGGTGCGGCCCGCCTCTACCGTTCCCTCGGTGTCGTGGGCGCGGACGAGCTAGACGTCGCCGCCGACGCATTGACGACGCGCATCCGCGAGCGGTTCTGGGTCGAGACCGACGCCGGGCGCCATCTCGCGATCGCGCTCGACGGCGCCGGCCGAGCCGTGGACGGGCTCGCGTCCAACATGGGCCACGTCCTCGGCACGGGCGTCCTCGGTCCGGGGGAGGCCGCCGAGGTGGCGGCGACCGTGACCGGGCCGGAGCTGCTCGACGAGTTCGGCGTCCGCACCCTCGGCACCGGCAACGGCGGCTTCAATCCCATTGGTTACCACACGGGTTCGATCTGGACCCACGACACGGCCATCTGCGCGTGGAACCTCTTCCGGGAGGGATTCACCGCCGAGGCCGGCGCGGTGGCGCGCACCCTGGTGGCGTCGGCCGAGGCGTTCGACTACCGCTGGCCGGAGCTCTACTCCGGCCTCCCGCTCGGCGACCGTCCGAGCCCCTACCCCGCCTCGTGCCGACCCCAGGCCTGGTCGGCCGCCTCGGCCGCCGTCCTCGTGACCGTGGGGCTCGGGTTGTCCGTCCACGTCCCCGGGGAGCGACTGTCGCTGCGTCCCGGTCCACGGCCCGCATTCGGCCCGCTCGAGGTCACCGGGCTGCGGTATGCCGGGCACCCCGTCTCGATCGGGCTCGACACCGCAGGGGAGGCCACCATCCGGGGTATGCCGCCCCAAGTGGTCATCGACACGGACCACACCGTCGTCGGCACGTCCGTCTGAGCGGAGCCCCACGACCTCCGCGGCGACGGCATACCGGTGTCGCGTCGGCGCTGGACTGGGCTGGACTGGCTGGGCTGGGCCGGGCTGGAGAACCGTTCTCCATCGGACCGTCCCCTTATCGGATGACCCGATAAAGGGACGCTGTGCTGGAGAACCGTTCTCGAGCGGAGCGTCCCTTTGTCGATGCCCCGGACCGGGCTCTGGACAAGGGCGCGCTTCCCTGGACAACCGTTCTCCATCGGACCGTCCCCCTATCGGATGACCCGATAAGGGGACGGCATACCGGTGTCGCGTCGGCGCGGACGCAGTGGGGACCTCCTCACAACGTCCGCGGCAACGGCATACCGGTGTCGCGTCGGTGCGGACGCAGTGGGTCTTGGTGGCTACTTGACCTCGCGTCGCATCATCCGCCAGCTCCCCACGAGGATCGGCAGGATCACCCACAGCCCGGCGGCCACGCCGAGGTGGGCCCAGGAGATGCCGCTCATCTGACCGGCCACGAGAGGTTCGATGGCGCGCGAGAGGTCGAGCCACTGCGAGACCGTGCTGAGGCTCGTGACCATGGACCCGACGATCGCCCACGCCGTCGGCAGGGTGAGGTAGGAGACGATCGCCACCGCGGTGCTGCCGAAGAGCAGACCGAACCCGATGCCCTGGGCGACCCAGAGCAGCTGGGAGAGGACGACCCCGCCGATCGAGGCCGCGCCCAGGGCCCAGCTGCCGTCGCCGTTCCGTAGCAGGATGCCGAGACCGTTGCCGATGGTGGCGATCAAGAAAGCGAACGCGATGGCCACGGTCCCGAGGACCATTGACCCCACGAGCTTTGCGAGCATCACGCGCAGCCGTCGTGGCTCGAGGGTGAAGGTGACGAGCGCGTTGCGCTGGCCCCACTCCGAGGTCACGGCGAGCACTCCGAGCAGGGGCAGCAGGAGGGTCTGGGGGGTCGCGGTGCCGGTGACGAACGTCGACAGCGTGAGGTCCTGCGGCCTCGAGGCGAAGAGGACGAAGCCCACGACCACGATGGTGACGACGCCGATGGCGATGAGCAGCCAACGGCCGGAACGGGTGTCGAGCATCTTGCGCAGCTCGACAGCGATGAGGCGAGCGAAGGGGATGCCCGGGGGATGAGGAGCCGAGGGGGCCGGCGTCCTGGCCAGGTCGCGATCCGAGACGGGGTCGAGGGGCGGGTTCGTGGGCTGGTCGGGCGGGTGGACGGTCGTGGTGGTCATGCGACGGCTCCTTCTCGGGAATCGGACGAGGTGAGCTGGAGGAACATCTCCTCGAGCCCGGCGCCGTCGGCGCCCCTCAGCTCGGTGAGGACGAGGCCCGCGTCGAGCGCTGCCCGACTGACCTCCTCGGTGGTTGCGCTGCTCCGGACGGACCCGGACGGGGTGACGTCGGCGGCCAGACCCGCGTGCTGGAGGGCCATGACGAGGGCGTCCCGGTCGAGGGCGTTCGCCGTGGTGCCGGATCCGGCGAGGAGCTCGGCCTTCGACCCCTGCCGCACGATGCGGCCACGACCGATGAGGATGAGCTGGTCGGCGACGACCTCCACCTCATGGAGCAGGTGCGACGAGAGGAGCACGGTGCCGCCCTGCTCGGCGAAGCCCTTGAGCAGCCCTCGCATCCAGTGGATGCCCTGCGGGTCGAGGCCGTTGGCCGGCTCGTCGAGCACCAGCACCTCGGGGTCACCGAGGAGGGCGGGCGCGATGCCCAGCCGCTGGCGCATCCCGAGCGAGTAGTGGCCGAGCCGGCGGCGGGCCTCGTCCGGGGTCAGTCCGACGAGGTCGAGCATCTCGTCGACCCGGGCCTTGCCGAGGCCCATCACCATCGCGCCGAGGGCCAGCACCTCGCGGCCCGTGCGGCCGGCGTGCTGGGCGGACGCGTCGAGCAGGACGCCGACCTGCCGGCCGGGGTTGGGGAGCTCGGCGTAGGGCTTGCCGAGGATGGTCGCGGTGCCCGAGGTCGGTGGGGTGAGGCCGGTCATGATCCGCATGGCCGTGGACTTGCCGGCGCCGTTGGGGCCGAGGAAGCCGGTGACCGTGCCGGGGGAGAGGGTGAAGGAGATGTCGTCGACGGCCGTGAAGGATTCGTAGCGCTTGGTCAGGTTCTGGACGGTGATCATGTGGTCCATCGTGTGGTCGCCATGCGGCCCGGCACATCGGCCCGCGGGCTCGCGACAGTCGACCAAAGTCGGTGGTGATGAGACCTTGGTCGGACCCACGCGGCATACCGGGGTCCCTATCGTGGGGGAGTGCTCCCACCCCCCTTCGTCCCCCCGCCGCCGCTCTCGGCGTGGAGCAGGACGTGGCGGGTCCTCGTCGCCCTCGTCGTTGGCGCGATCGTCTGGGGGGTCATCGCCCTCGAGGTCGATGCCGCACCGGAGGTCATCTCCCCGGACCGGGCCGTCGTCATCCTCGCCCTGGACGCCGTGGTCGGGCTGCTCGGCATCGGCCTGATGCTGCTGCGGCGCCGTTTCCGCATCCCCGTCGTGCTGGCCCTCACCGCGCTGACGTGCGTCTCGTCGAGCGTCGTGGCCCCCTGGTCGGTCGCCGTGGTCTCGCTGGCCACCCGTCGCCGTTGGCGGGAGGTGGTGCCGCTCGGCCTCCTCTCGCTGCTCGTCCCGGCCGTCTACGCGCGGGTCAACCCCGCGAGCGGGAACGGGGCTCCGTGGTGGGTGACCTATGCTCTCGGCCTGCTGGCCTACGGGATCCTGGTGATGATCGGGTTCTACGTCGGCGCGCGGCGCGAGCTCCTGGCCGGGTTGCAGCTGCGCGCGGAGACGGCCGAGCGCGAGCAGTCCTTGCGCGTCACGCAGGCTCGGGAGCAGGAGCGCACCCGGATCGCCCGCGAGATGCACGACGTGCTCGCGCATCGAATCTCGTTGGTAGCCATGCACGCCGGCGCGCTCACCTACCGCGACGACCTCACGCGAGACGAGACCCGCGTGGCCGCTGGCATCATCCAGGACGGTGCCCACCAGGCGCTGACCGACCTGCGGGAGGTGCTCGGTGTGCTCCGCGACCCCACCGGTGACGGCGACGCATCGCCGCCGCGACCGCAGCCGACGCTGCGTGACGTCCCGGCACTGGTGGCCGAGGCGGTCGAGGGGGGAATGCGCGTGCGGCTCGACGACGAGCTGCCGCCCGAGGCGGACGTCCCGGCGGCAACAGGACGCACGATCTACCGGATGGTCCAGGAGGCCCTCACCAACGCGCGCAAGCACGCCCCGGGGATCCCTGTCTCCGTGCGGCTGACCGGGTCGCCGGGGGACCGGCTCGCGCTCGAGGTGCGCAACCGCCTACCGGTCCGTATGCCGGTGGCCGCAGAGGTCGTGCCCGGGGCCGGGATGGGGCTCACCGGCCTCGCCGAGCGGGCGGCGCTCGCGGACGGCGGGCTCGAGCACGGGCCTACGGAGGAGCGGGAGTTCGTCCTCCGGGCCTGGCTGCCGTGGGCGTCGTGATCGGCGAGGCCCCGGTGGGCTCCGGTGCGCCGACGCCGGCGCGCGTGGTGATCGTCGACGACGACCCCCTCGTGCGAGCAGGTCTCTCGATGATCCTCGGGGGCAGCCCCGACCTGCTCGTCGTGGCGGAGGCGGAGGACGGCGAGCACGCGCAGGAGGTCGTCGCGCGCACCCGCCCCGACGTCGTCCTCATGGACATCCGGATGCCGCGTCGGGACGGCATCTCCGCGACGAGCGGCTTACTGCGACTGCCGAAACCGCCGCGGGTGATCGTGCTGACGACCTTCGAGACAGACGACCAGGTCCTCGCCGCCCTGCGGGCCGGCGCCAGCGGCTTCCTCCTCAAGGACACCCCGCCGCCGAAGATCGTCGAGGCCATCCACCGGGTGCTCGCGGGGGAGCCGATGCTCTCGCCGAGCGTCACGGCGACGCTCATTGCCGCCGCCACCGACGGCGTCCCCACCCTGCGGCGCGACGTTGCGCTGGCCCACCTGGCGCACCTCACGGAGCGGGAGCGCGAGGTCGCCGTCGCGATCGGGCGGGGGTGGGCCAATGCCGAGATCGCGGCCGAGCTGTTCATGAGCGTCGCCACCGTCAAGGCCCACGTCACGCGGCTCTTCGCCAAGCTCGCCGTGGAGAACCGCGTGCAGATCGCGATGTGCGTCCACGACGCCGGGCTGGTCTGAGTCGTTCTCGGGTTGAGGTGACCTGCGGTGCCGGTGCACCGGGGGGTCACCTCGAAGGGACCGCCGGTGGGGCGGCATACCGGCTGGGGCCTAGTCTCTATGCCGGATGAGTCGGTCAGGCGGTCGCGTCAGGTCACCCTCGGGTGGTCCTGCCGAGGAACGTCCGGGCTCCGCAGGGCAAGGTGGTGGCCAACACCCACCCGGAGTGATCCGCGGGACAGTGCCACAGAAAACAGACCGCCACGTCGTCCGGCCTCTGCCGGCGCGACGGGGTAAGGGTGAAACGGTGGTGTAAGAGACCACCAGCGCCCCAGGTGACTGGGGCGGCTCGGTAAACCCCACCTGGAGCAAGCTCAGACAGCAGACGTTCGAGGGCGGCCCGCCCGAGTCTGCGGGTAGGGCGCTGGAGCCGGTCAGCAATGGCCGGCCGAGATGGATGACCGTCACCCCGCACCGTGGGCAACCACCGCGGGGGACAGAACCCGGCGTATCGACCGACTCATCCACACAAGGGCCTTGGACCGGCGCACAGGCCAGCCGAGAGGACCACCGGTCCGCACCTCGGCGGGGCGGCCTCAGCCGGCCAATGACCCCCCGAAGATCTGCCAGGCAAGCAACGACTTCGCGACCAGGCTGAGCACGAGGTAGGTCTTCTCACCGTAGGCATAGTCGGCCCACCTGCCGATGGTGCGGTACTGGAGCCACTGGTTCAGCCCGAAGCTGAAGAACAGGATCACCTGGGAGAGGATGATCCCGTACACGAAGCCCGGTATGTCCTGGGCCCTGGCGATGTTGTAGGCGATCGAGAGCCAGGGGGCCAGTCCGACCAGCGTCCCGAACCAGAAGGGGAGCATCGTCGTCGTCGTTCGCCCGGGTGGGTTCATCACCTCCTGGAGCCAGCCGAACAGAATCATCGCGACGTTGGCACCAGCGATGCCGATGACCGTATTGATGCCCGTGATACCTGAGTAGAAGCTGATCAGGATGATCATCAACGTGGCGCTCACGGAGTACTCGACCCACCGGAAGCGGTTGATTCCTGCCTTGAGGTCGTGCTCGTAGGTGCCGCGAGCAACGGTCGCCGTCAGCAGGTGGTCCAGGGCGGCCAGCCCGAGAAACAGGGCAACGGCCCAGCCGATCCTGACGTCGAAGATCGGGGTGGGGGCGGGTACGGCCGTTCCGGGCGGTCCTGCCGGAAGCGACGAGGTCACGGTGATCGCAAAGCCGCCGGCGAGCACGAGGATCACCGCCGCCTGGGCAAGATGCAGGACGGTGAGACCAAGATTCCATGACCGCAGATTGGCCAGACGTTGCTCGGTGACGCCGGTGGCCACCGGCGATGTGTCGCTCCCGTTCACGGCTACTCCCTTGGTGGAAACGCCTGAAGTATGCCGCGGACCCGTGCAGGAGCCAAGCGACCTGGTGCCTCGTGGGCGGCGCTCCCAGCGGCTCGCTCTCCCGTCGTCGTCAGCATGTGAAACGCACCCGACAGCCTCAGGCTGCGCTCCGTGTTGTCGACCTGCACAACTCCCCGTCGGGTGATCGTTTCCGTCCATCCGGTCCCGGGACAAGGTGCTGAGGGTAGGCGGCGACCGGCGCAGCGCCACGCGAGGTTGCTCTCAGTCGGGGTGCGACGCAGACTGTTCCTGCGGGGTTGGACGTACGCAAGAGGGAGCTCCGTCGTGACGGGTTGGCATCTACGGGACTTTGCGCCGGAAGACCTCGAGCGCGCCGTAAGGCTGGATGAGGAGTCCTCCACCACGGCGCTGCCCCCGCTGTTCTCCCTCGCGGACGTCGTCGCTGCCTTGAGCGCGCGCCAGCCTGCCGTCGTGGCGGTCGCTGACGGGCAGCTCGTGGGGACGGTGGTCGCCCGTATCGAGGGGGACAGGGCGTGGATACTGCGACTTGGCCTCGCCCCGTCCTGGCGCGGCAAGGGGCTGGGCAGTGCCCTGCTCGCCGCCCTGGAGCAACGGCTGGTCGCCGGCGGCGTGCGCAGCATCAGTGCGGTTCTGCCCGACGGCGAGACCGGGGGCACCGCGTTCACGAACAGCGGATTCACCCGACGAGAGGGCATCAGCTTCTACGAGAAGACCGAGACCGTCACCCCTCATTCCGCGGCGTTGCTCGCCGCCCTCGGCGGGACCATGCCGCCGTCCGGGCTGTGGGATCAGGTCGCGGGGATGACGGCGGAGAAGTCCCTCATCGAACGGCGGGTGGTCCTGCCGCTCGCTCGCCCTGAGCTGGCTGAGGAGCACGCCGTGGAACCACCACGGGCCGTTGTCCTGTTCGGCCCGCCCGGCACCGGCAAAACCACCTTCGCCCGCGCCGTTGCCAGCCGACTGGGATGGCCCTTCGTCGAGCTGTTCCCCTCACGGCTGGCTGCCTCCGAGGGTGGCCTGCCCGCCGGGATCGGCGCCGCCTTCACCCAGATCGCCGAGTTGGAGCACGTCGTGGTGTTCATCGACGAGGTCGAGGAGATCGCCGGGGACCGGGAGTCCGGGACGTCGTCGGTCGGTGTGGTCAACGAGCTGCTCAAAGCGCTGGTGGCCTTCCGGGAACGTCCCGGACGTCTGCTGATCTGTGTCACCAACTCAGTGCGTGCCCTGGACGCCGCATTCCTGCGGCACGGTCGTTTCGACTACGTCTTGCCCATCGGTCCACCCGACGCGGTAGCGCGCGATGCCATGTGGCGGCGCCACCTCCAAGCCACCGGTGACGACGTCCCACTGGCCGTGCTCGTCTCCGCCACGGAAGGGTTCACTCCCGCCGACATCGCCCACGCCGCTCGCACGGTCAACCAACGGGTCTTCGAGGCCAGTGTCGACACCGGCGACAGGTGCCGCGCCGACCTCGCTGACTACCTCGACGTGATCGCTGCGCTCCGGCCCACCCTCACCGCGGAGATGGTCACGGCCTTCGAGGAAGACATTTCGACAACCGCCCGGATCTGACCGCTGGTGTAGGAAGTCAACCGCGCCCTCGACGCTACCGGTCCAGGGCTCGTGGTCAGCTGACACGAGTCGCCCGCTCACTCAGGGCGGCGCCGATGAAGGCCATGCCAGCCGAGCGTTCCCGGTCGCCCATTCCCGAGCTGGCGTCGTGGCCAGCTCGGCTCGTGAGGCCGGATCCTGGACGATCGCACCGCGGGTCAGGGGATGGGCCCGAAGGGATCGTCGGGAGCGCCGAGCGCGGCCGCGATCCGGGAGGCAATCTCTTCGAGAGCGCTGATCTGAGCAGGAGTCAGCGGGTCGAACACCATGCGGCGGACTTCGCTGACGTGGCTCGGTGCGGCGCTGACGATGTGGTCGTAGCCCTCGTCGGTCAGGGTCGCGACCGTGAGCCGTCCGTTGGTCGGGTCCTTGCCGCGGCGTACCCAGCCCCGCTGCTCCAACCGGGTCATGGCGTGGGACAGCCGTGAGAGCGATCCGTTGGCGAAAAGCGCCAGGTGCTTCATCTGCAGCGTCCGGTCCGGCTGCTCGGACAGGCCGGCCATGACGGTGTACTCGAAGTAGTTGATGTCGGATCCGGGAGCGAGCTGGGCGTCCAGTGCGCTGGGCAGCATCGTCACGACCGTGATGAGGGCCAGCCACGTCCGGCGCTCCTGGTCGTCCAGCCATGGGGGCGGTGTGCTCTGGGCCATGGCTCCCACCCTACTCGGGGTTGAATGCTCAATGCAGACGGTGTACCGTCTGGCTTGAACATTCAATCTATCAAGTGAGGTCATCATGAAGCTTCTCGTCCTGGGGGGCACCGGCCCGACCGGCGCCCTCGTCATCGGCCAGGCCCTGACCGCCGGCGACACCGTCCGGGCGTTGGTGCGCTCCCCGGAAAAGGTGGGTGCGTCGAACCCGCATCTGGAGGTCGTGACCGGCCAGGCCACCGAGCCCGCCGACGTGACCCGCACCCTTGACGGGATCGACGCCGTGATCGTCACTCTCGGCGCCACCAAGGGCAGCATCACGGACGCGACCCGCGCCCTGCTCGCTGGTGCCGCTCAGCACCCGTCGATTCGCGTCGTCGTGCTGTCCTCGTTCGCGGTGCTCCGCGATCGCCTGAGCGCCCCCGCGAAGCTGATGACCGGCATGGCCATGGGGGCGATCATCACGGACAAGACCAACGCTGAGCAGCTTCTGCGTGACAGCGATCTGAACTACACCCTCGTCTACGCGACACGCCTGACCAACGACCCGACGACCGGAGGGGCCACCGTTGTTGCCGACAAGGAGACCCTGCGGCTGAGCCACACCATCTCTCGCGCCACCGTCGCGGCGTTCCTGCTGGCACAGGCCCGAGACACCCACCCCGCGGACAAGGTCGTCACCATCACCGGCTGACCAGCCTGGCCCCCTCCCCGCTGGGGAACCCGTCCCTCACCCCGGGCGGATGCCCTCCTCGCCCGATGCACCCGGCATACAGCCCGATGCACCCGGCATACAGGATGGAGCCAAGACCACGACACGACGACCTCGCGCCATGCCTGCAGCTTGGGCGACGGGGCGGCGGCTCGGCGCTACCTTGAGGCCTGCGAGAGCAGGACAACACTCACCGGGAAGGTGCGGGATGAACTCGGGGCCTTCGACGTCAGGGGACTCGCCAGCGCCAGATCACGGCTGGCGCACACACAACCTGACCGTCCTGTCCGGGGTGTCCCTCCTGCAGGATGCGGCCAGCGAGCTCCTCTACCCGATCCTGCCGATCTTCCTGACCGTCACCCTGGGCGCGCCGGTGGCGGTGGTCGGACTGGTCGAGGGGCTGGCCGAAGGTGCGGCGAGCATCACGAAGCTGGCCGCGGGATTCTTCGGGGAGCGATTCGACAAGCGCCCGTTGATCGGCGTGGGCTACGGCCTGGCGGCGGTCGGCAAGGTCTTGGTCGCGGTCGCGTTCGGGTGGCCGCTGGTGCTGCTCGCGCGGGTGCTCGACCGGTTCGGCAAGGGCCTGCGGGGTCCGCCCCGCGATGCTCTCCTCGTGGAGGGCATCCCCGTCGAGGCGCGCGGCAGGGCGTTCGGCTTCCACCGTGCCGCCGACACCCTGGGGGCCGTCGTGGGGCCGTTGGTGGGGCTGCTGGGCTACCAGCTCCTCGACCATCAGATCCGTCCGCTGCTGGTGCTCGCGATCATTCCCGCCCTACTGAGCGTGATGCTGGTCGCCGCGGTCCGGGAGCGACCACGCGCACCGCGAGCCGGCCCTGCTAGCAACGTGTTTCGTGGCGTCCGCGAGCTGCCGCGCCCGTACTGGCAGGTGTTGGCCCCCCTGGTCGCCTTCAGCCTGGCGAACTTCCCCGACGCGCTGCTTCTGCTGCGCCTGCACGACATCGGCTTCTCCGTGCCGGCACTCTTCCTGGCCTATGTCGGCTACAACCTCGTGTATGCCGCCGCCAGCTATCCCGCGGGGCTGCTGGCCGACCGGCTGCCCCGCCAGCGGGTCTTCGGGATCGGTCTCCTCTTCTTCGCGGTCGGCTACCTCGGCCTCGGGCTGACCCAGAGCCCGCTGCTCGCCTGGGTGGTCCTGGCCCTCTACGGCCTGTTCAGCGCCTTCACCGACGGCGTCGGCAAAGCCTGGATCTCCACCCTCGTCCCTGCTGGGCAGCAGGCCGGCGCGCAGGGGACGTTCCAGGGCCTGACCGGTCTGGGCGTCCTGCTCGCCGGCGTCTGGGCCGGGCTGGCCTGGGGAAGCGATGGCCACCTCCCGCTCATCGTCTCCGGAACGGCGGGGGCACTCGTCGCCGTCTACCTGCTGACCACCACGACCCGCACCAGCGGGCAGCGCTTGTCCGCGGTGTGACGGAGTCCCTCGCCCGCAGCCCTACTCTCGCTCCCGTGACGTCGAGCAGCGGCTCCCGCGCGGCCCGACGGCATACCGGCGGTGTTGCGGAGACAGGCCTGTGGGTGGTCGTCGTGGCGTGGACGGCGGTCGGTGCCGTCGTCGTGGCCCGGCCGTCCGGCATCTCGTGGCACTTCTTCGACGAGGGCGCGAGGATGCTCCTCCGCACGGCCGGCCTGCACCTGTATGCCGCCGACCCCCTTCTCCAGATCGGCCCACTCAGCCTGCTGGTCGCCGGAGCCCTCGACGTCGTCACGGTCGGACACGCCCTCGGCGGCGCCCAGGTGCTGATGACCCTCGCCCTGCCCGCAGGTCTCGCCCTGCTGGGAAGCATTGTCCCGCAACGACATCGACGCCTACGACTGCTGCTCGCCGGTCTCCTGGCCGCCCCGACCTGGGTGGTTCTCGCCGTCCGGTGGGCCCACCTCGACGACATCCTCGCCATCCTCCTTCTCACCATCACCGTGGCTGCCGTCCGGTCTCCCCGCGGCCGACCCGTGCTGGCCGGCCTGGCCGTCGCCGCCGCGGTGGCTGCCAAGCCGTGGGCGGTGATCGGCCTGCCGTTGCTGCTGGTCCTGCCGACCGGGCGCCTCCGTGCCGGCGTCGCGGTGGCCACCGGGATGGCCGTCGCCTGGCTGCCCTTCCTCGTGGCCGACCCGGGTACGGTCGGCGCACTCCGCCCGGCCGTCGGCATCAACGACAGCTCGACCCTGTGGCTCGTGGGGATCCGGGACGCGGTCGTCCCGGGCTGGGTGCGGACGGCCCAGCTGCTCGGCGGCCCCCTCGCCGCGCTCGTCGTCGTCCTCCGCGGGCGGTGGCCCGCGGCCCTTCTCGCCGGCATCGCGGTCCGGCTCCTGCTCGATCCCCAGGACATCGCCTACTACGCGGGGAGCGCGGTCCTCGCCGCCGTCGTCGCCGACCTGTTCGGCCACCGCTCCCGGATCCCCTGGCTCGCGCTCCTCACCTCGGTCGCCCTCTGGCAGCCCTTCGTCCCGGACTTCACCCGCCGCTTCGGGTCGAGCACCGGCCTCGCGCTCTGGTGGTTCCAGCACCCCGGCGCCGTCGCTGTCGTGCACACCGTCTGGGCCGTCGCCGTCGTGGCGTGGGGGATCATCGGCCGTCGCCCCCCGTCCGGCGCTGCAGGACAGGACGCCCTGCGGGTCAGCGTGGCACCGACTGCAGGACGGCCTGGATGAGGTGCGGTCCCGGCTCGGCGAAGGCCCACCGGAGGTGGTCGACGAGCTCGTCGGCGCTGTCGGCCCGGCGGGCCGGCACGCCCAAACCGGTGGCCAGGGCGACGAAGTTTAGAGCCGGCCCGGTCAGGTCGAGCAGTCGCCGGGCGCGGAGGCCGTCGCGGGCCGCGCCCACCCGCTCGAGCTCACCGTCGAGGATGGCGTAGGCGCCGTTGTCGCAGATGACGGTGGTGACGTCGAGCCTCTCACGGGCCTGGGTCCACAGTGCGGTGATCGTGTACATCGCGCTGCCGTCGGCCTGGATCGAGATGACGGGTCGGTCCGGGCAGGCCACGGCAGCGCCGGTCGCGACCGGCAGCCCCTGCCCGATGGCGCCGCCGGTCAGCGTCAGCCAGTCGTGCCGTGGGCAGCCCGCCGTCGCTGCGGCGAGGTAGGCCCCGGAGGTCACGGCCTCGTCGACGACGATCGCGTCTTCGGGCAGCAGGGCGCCGACGGCTCCGGCCAACGTTCGGGTCGTCAGGGCCCCCGTCGGAGGGGCGGGCCGCCGCTCCAGGCTCACCTCGGCGATCGGCTCGCTCGGGAGCTCGTCGGCAAGCAGGTCGGCGAGGGCGCAGAGCGCCTCGGTGGCGTCCTCCCCGGGCTCGGCCAGCAGCTGCACCTCACATCCCTCGGGGACGAAGCTGCCGGGCAGGTCGGGATAGGCGAAGAACGCGACCGGCTCCCGCGCCCCCGCGAGCACGAGGTGACGGGTGCCGGCGAGGTCGGCCAAGGCCGGCTCCGGCGGGTAGGCCAGCGGCCGGACGACGGGTAGGCCGGCGCCCCGCGGCAGCCGCGCGGGAAACGTCTCGCAGAGCAGGCGCGCCCCCGTCGCTGCCGCCACGCGGGCCGCCGCCAGCAGCCCGCGCTCGGTCAGGGCGTTGCCGCCGAGGAACAGCACGCGGGGCCCTTCGCCGGTCAGGGCGTCCGCCACCTCGCGGACGACGGCCGGGCGCACCGGCGCGGGGACCCGGTGCCGCATCCGGTCGGCCGGGCGACCGCCGTCGCCCCAGGACACGTCGGCCGGCAGCACCAGGGTCGCCACGCACCCGGGCGCGGAGCGGGCGGCGGCCACGGCGACGGCCGCGTCGGCCGCGACGTCGCTCGTGGTCAGCGACCGCCGGAACCAGCCGGACACCGCTGACGCCAACGCGTCGATGTCGGACTCCAGCGGGGCGTCGAGACGCTTGTGGTACGTCGCGTGGTCGCCGACGATGTTGACCAGCGGGGTCCGGGCCCGGCGGGCGTTGTGCAGGTTGGCGATGCCGTTGGCCAGTCCCGGTCCGAGGTGCAGCAGGGTCGCCGCGGGCCGCCCGGCCATCCGTCCGTAACCGTCGGCGGCGCCCGTGGCCACCCCCTCGAACAGCGTCAGCACGGCGCGCATGGCGGGCACGTCGTCCAGTGCGGCGACGAAGTGCATCTCGGACGTCCCCGGGTTGGCGAAGCAGACGTCGACGCCCGCCTCGACCAGGGTCCGGATCAGGGCGTGCGCGCCGTTCATGCCGCCAATCTAGGGCAGCGACTGCCTCAGCCAGCGACGGGGACCTCGGCGGCGGCCTCATCGCCGGCGTGGACCTAGCAACCCGCCCTCGCAGCGAGAGGCAGCCGCAACCAATGCAGCCCTCTGGTGAGGTCCGCAACGCCTGGCCACGGGGCGATCCGCTCGGCCACCGTCCGGCGCCGCCGCACGCAGGACCCGCGACAGCGAGACGAAAGGTGGTGGCGGGGCCGCGCAGTCGGGATCGCGGCGGATGAGTCTGTTCTGATCGCCGGTGATCCCTTGCCCGATCCCGTCAGGCGCCGTGGGTTCCCACTTCGATGCCGGGGTACTCCTGCTCAGCGTGATTGCGCCGGGGTGGAGGCCCGTGACAGCATCAATCGATGCTGAATGAG
>NZ_JANXRJ010000100.1 GCF_025353065.1 Lapillicoccus sp. | reverse complement strand
ATCGTACTCTCTACCGGCTAGATTCGCGGATCTCACCGCAACACGTCGTTCGGACGCGGCCTCGGGTCAGGCGCCGCGCTCGGCCTCTGCGGCCGCGACGATCGACCGGACGACGCCGGGGTGGGCGGCGTCGAGCGCCTCCTGGCGGAGGTACTGGTGGACCTGTCCGCCGATGAGGTGGCGCTCGATGATCCCGTTCTCGCGCAACAGCTTGAAGTGGTGGCTGGCCGTGGACTTGCCGACGCTGGCGTAGAGGGTCCCGCACGCCTGCGGTCGCCCGGCGGCCATGAGTCGGCGCACCATCTCGAGCCGGACGGGGTCGCTGAGCGCCCCGAGGACCTCCTGCAGCGACGCCACGGGGCGGATGGCCACCTCCGGATCCAGGGTCTCCGCCGGGCCCTCGGGCCGCGGGGTCGCCACGGCCGCCGGGTCGCGCGGGGCCGTCGTCGATCTGGACATGGGCCCAGCATACGCGCTCGGTTTGACGTTCATCGAACCCGTGCTAGTTTGATCGACATCGAACCCGATCCGGACCGTCGCACGGGCCATGACGACGACGACCACCAGGAGCCAGGATGTCCAGCACCACCCGGCATACCGCCGCAGGGACGATCGTCGCCATCGGCGCGGACCGCTCCCGCCCACGCACCCACGCCCTCCTCCTCGTCGTTCTCGGGGTGTGCCTCGCGATCTCCGGAGTCCCCTCCGCGCTCTACGGCACGAATGCCGCCGCCTGGCACTTCTCTTCCCTCACCACCACCGTCGTCTTCGCCGCGTATGCCGCCGCGGCGCTCCTCGCGCTCACTGTCGCAGGCCCGTTCACCGACTCCGTCGGTCGCCGCCCGGCGCTCCTGCTCGCCGTCGGCGCGATGATCGTGGGACAGATCGTCTTCGTCACCGCCCACGGGGTGGCCGCGCTGCTCGTCGCCCGGGCGATCCACGGCGCGGCGATCGCCACGGCCGTCGTCGCCGCGGGTGCCGCCCTCATCGACATCCGGCCCGCTGACGGCGCCCGCGCGGGTCGGCTGAGCGGCATCGCGTTCAGCCTCGGGATGGGCGGCGGTGTCGTGGGCAGCGCGGCGCTGGCCGAGCTCCTGCCCCACCCGCTCGTCACGCCCTACGTCGTCAGCGGCGTCCTCGTCATCGGCCTGGTCGTCGGCCTCGCCGTGATGCCCGAGACGCACACCAGCCCGACCCGCGCGCGGGTGCGGATCGCCCGACCGCACGTCCCGCCGTCGATCGCCCACGACTTCGGCTTCTCGGTGGTCGGCGCCGCGGCGTCCTGGGTCGTGCTGGGCGTCTACCTCTCGCTCTTCCCGCAGCTCGCGGCCACCGAGACGGGCATCCACGTGCTCGTCTTCGGCGGGGGCGTCGTCGGGGCGATGACGGTGACGTCAGCGGTGGTGCAGTGGCTCGCGCAGGGCGTCCCGGCCCGGCGGATGGCGGTGATCGGTGACGCCGGGATGGCGGTGACGATGCTCCTCAGCATCCCCCTCGTCCTCAGCGGCAGCGCCGTCCTCGTCTTCACGGCCGCGATCGTCCTCGGGGCCTTCTTCGGCATGGCGTTCAGCGGGTCGCTGCGCCACCTCAGCCAGGCGCTCCCGTCGCAGCACCGTGGTGGCGTGATGTCGGCCTTCTACCTGATCTGCTACTCCGCCATGGGGATTTCGACCGTGCTGGCCGGTGCGGCCGCCACCCACTGGACGCTTCCGCAGACCTATGCGGGCTTCGCGATCGCGCTCGCCGTGGTCTGTGCGGTCGCGGCCACCGTCGGGGTGCTCGGCACCCGGACCACGATCACGGCGCCCACCGAGGGTGGTGCCGACGAGGCTGTTGCAGACTCGTTGTCGTGACACCTCCCGGCCGCGTGGACGAGCACCGCGTCGACGACCCGTCGCGTCGCCGTCGGCAGGCGCTCTACCTCGGCGGACTCCTCGGGCCCTTCGGCGGCGGCATCACCGCCGCGATGCTGCCCGAGCTGTCGGCCGACTTCCGGATCGGCATCGGGGGCGCGGGCTGGGCCCTCACGGCATACTTCGTGCCGTTCGCCGCGTTGCAGCTCGTCTCGGGGACCCTCGGCGAGCGCTGGGGCCGGCGGCGCACGACGTGCGTCGCCTTCGTCGCCTACGCGCTGGCCAGCGTGCTCTGCGCGGCGGCTCCCACGGCCGGGTTCTTCTTCGCCGGCCGCGTGATCCAGGGTGCGGCCAACGCCTTCACGACCCCGCTCCTCGTCGCCGGTCTTGCCGAGCTCGTCCCGGCGGCGCGCCTGTCCAAGACCCTCGGCATCTTCGCGGCCTGCCAGGCCGCCGGGCAGTCACTCGCACCGCTCGTCGGCGGGCTGTCCAACGCCGCATCCTGGCGCTACGCCTTCGTCCTCGTCGCCGTGGTGTCCGCAGCGCTGGCGCTCGCGCCCCCGCAGGACGGCCCGAGCACCACCGGCTCGCGCCCCCGGTTCGCCGACCTCGTCACCCGCCGGATGGGCCTCATCTGCGCCGCCGGGTTCGCCTCGTATGCCGGGGTGGCCGGCCTGCCGTTCCTCGTCTCGCTCTACTCCGAGCGCCGGCTCGGGGTCTCCAGCACGGCCGTGGGTTTCGTGCTCCTCGGCTTCGGTGTCGCAGGGATCATCCTCGCCTCCACCTGGGGCGGCGTGAGCGACCGGATCGGTGGGGCGGCGGCTTCCGCGATCGGCCTCGTCGTCAGTGGCGGGGCGGTCGCCCTGATGGGCCAGACCCGCACTCTCACCGAGGCGGTCGTCGTGTGGACGGCCGCCGGAGCCGTGTCGTCTCTCGCCACGGTCGGCATCCAGAACCTCGCCGCGCGCGAGGTGCCGGGCAACCGCGCAGGCGCCGTGTCGGTCGTCTCGGCGTTCCGCTTCAGTGGCGGCGCCGTCGCCCCGTTGCTGTGGCTGCCGCTCTATCCCGACCTCCACCGGCAGGGCGTCCCGCAGGCCGGGTCGGCTTTCGCGCTGGCCGGCGTGGTCGCCGTCGTGGGCGGCGGCTGCGCGATCGCCTTGCGGACCGTCAGGACTGGTGCTGCTCGAGCCACTCCTTCGGGTCCTTGTCCACCGGCGTGACGCCCTGCGCGGCATTGACCGCCTCGTAGCGCAGGAACTTGCGCGCCAGCTCGTGCCGCTCCTCGAGGCTCGCGTGGCGCCTGAAGTCGGTGAGATCCTGCCGCTCCTCCTCCGCCATGTGGTCGGAGTTCGCGGCGTCGCAGTCGGTCACGGCCTGCCACCACTCGTCGCTGCCGACCGCGCTGCCCGACACTTTTCGGACGCCGTCCCGGATCTCGTTGTGGTCCTTGACGGCGTCCTCGGTCTCCTCGTCCACGTCGTCGGCGTCGCCACCGCCCGTGCCGACGTGGAGCAGCTGGGGGTAGAAGAACTTCTCCTCACCCTCCGCGTGGGTCTCGAGGAGGACCGCGAGCCGCTTCCAGAGCGCGGCGAGGCCCTCCGTGTCGTCCCTGGGCCACTCCTCGAGCAGCGCGAACATCCGCCGCTGCTCCATGTGCTGGTGCAGGATGACCTCGGTGATGTCCATGGGACCACTTTCTCGCGGGGGTTGCGGCACGTCCGTATGCCGTGGAGTTGGGTACCCGCTCTCCCCTCGCCGCACACACCAACCTGGGTCAGACAGCCCTGTGGACAACCCGGAGGAACGCCGATTCCCTGACAGGCTGGGCGAGTTCGTCCGACCACGTCCTGGAGGTCCTGATGTCCGCTCGGTTCTCACCCACGCCGCGGGTCACCCACCTCGTCCTGGTCGACGGGCTCCCCGTCGACAGCTGGGTGGTGGCCGGACCCGAGGCCGGCGCCTGACCCGGTCCCCACGAAGCACAAGCGCTCCTCGGTCGACCTGGGTCAGGTCGGTCGTCGAGAGCTGCGCCGGCAGGCGAGTGAGCTCATCCGTCGCGTCGAGGCTGGAGAGGTCATCACGCCCGCGGCCGACGGGCTCACGGCACGTCGGGAGCCTTCGACGGGTGTGTGGCGAGCGGCCGCACCTCGATCGTCAGGTAGGGGTAGAGCGGCAGGCCCGCGAGGATCTCGTGCAGCCGCTCGTGGCTCTCGACGTCGAAGATGCTGAGGTTGGAGGTCCGCCCGACGATCCGCCACAGCTGCGGCCACTCGCCGCCCCGCTGGATCCCCTGGGCGTAGGTCTTCTCGCGGGTCATCAGGTCGGTGCGCACCTCCGGGTCCATGTCGGGCGGGAGAGAGACGTCCATCGTCACGGCATACAGCATCGGGCCAGTCTGCTCCCCTGGTACGCCGCTTCGGTGCGCCGCGCTGCCTCTCACAGTGCGCTTGACGCAGCGTCATCGGGGTTGACGCCCGCTACAACGTGCGTCAACCCCCTTGACGCAGCGTCAACCCCCCCTGGGTCGCGTGGCGCGCGCGGCGCAGACAGACCTTCACCCGGTATGCCGCGCGGTCACCCCGAGAGGGTGCTCCACCGGATCGACAGCCCCAGACCGACCAGCAGGAGCAGCGCGGCCGCGATGGTGAAGCCCACCGACAGGTCGACGTCCTGCTTCTGGACGGTGACGTGCTTCGGCAGGTCGGTCAGGACCGTGTTGAGCTGGTTGGCGTCGGTGGCCGCGAAGTACTCACCACCGGTGGTCGCCGCGACGGTCTTGAGGGCGCCCTCGTCGACGACGAGGAAGTTCCGCACTGCCTGACCGCCACCACCGCCGAAACCTCCGCCGGGAACGCCTCGGGGTCCCTGCCCGTCCAGGGTGCCCACCTGGTTGGGGGAGCAGACCATCTGCTTCGGCTGGGTGGTGCCGAAGCCGATGGGGTAGACCCGGACGCCACGGGCTGCCGCCTGGACCGCCGCCGCCTCGGGCGTCACGCCGCGGGTGTTGGCGCCGTCGGTGAGCAGGATGACGATCTCGGGTGCCGTCGCCGGTTTGGTTCCGGCCGGAGCGGTCGGCGCCGTCGACGGGCTGCCGGTCGGGCTGAGCGAGGAGCCGTCGGGTGCCGGTGCGTCGGCGCGGTCGGACGGCCGGACCGCGGGGTCGAGCTCGGCGATGGCGTCGATGGCGGTCAGGATGGCCGCCCCGATCGTCGTCCCGCGGCCGGTCGTGACGGAGTCGAGGGCGGTGAGCAGGTCGTCGTGGTTCGTCGTCGGGGCCACCGCGAGCTGGGCGAACCCGGAGAAGACCACGAGCCCGATCTTCGTCTGGTCACCCTGGCCGTCGATGAACGTGCGGACGGCCGCCTGGGCCGCGCTCAGTCGGTTGGGGTCGACATCGGTCGAGCACATCGACCCCGACACGTCGAGCGCCAGGATGACCGAGGCGCTGTCGACGGGCACGTCGGTCTGCACCTGCGGGCGGGCGCTCGCGAACCCGAGCACGCCGAGGCTGGCGAGGACGATGCCGATCGGCAGGTGCCGACGCCATCGGCGCGACGGTCCCGCCGCGATCCGAACGAGTGCGACGTTGGAGTATCGGACCGCCGTGGGCCGTCGGCGGCGGAGCTGCCAGACGTAGGCGCCGAGGAGGACCGGGACGGCCAGCAGGCCGAGCAGGAGGGAGGGCTGGTCCAGGGACACCGGCTAGACCACCCGTCCGGACCTGAGCACGGACACGATCGCGCCCGCGAGGAGCAGCAGCGCGGCGAACCCGGCGACGAGCGAGGTCACTTCGTGCGGAACGGTCTTCGTCGTCCAGGTGAGCTGGACCGAGTCGTAGACCTTGCTCAGTGATGCGGCATCCGTGGCGTTGAAGTAGGTCCCTCCCGTGGTCGCCGCGATCTGCTGGAGCGCGGGCTCGTCGAGGGCGGTGGAGATGCTGAAGCCGTCGACCTTGACCACGGTCCCCTGAGGGCTGCCGAGACCGATCGGGTAGACGTGGACCCCGGCCGCTGAGGCGAGATCGGCCACCTGGGCCGGGTCCGTCCCACCGGTGTTCTCACCGTCGGTCAGCAGGATGACGGCGGTGCCGCCGTAGTAGCCGATGGCGGTGTCGTCGAGGCTCGAGCCCCCACCCGTCCCCGTCGAGGGACTGGCGCCCGGGGTCGCCGCCGGTCCGTTCCCCGGGGTCCTGGGCACGACGATCGGCTTGCCCGCGATGGCGCTGAGGCTGGCGAGGAGGCCCTGGCCGAGCGAGGTGTCGCCCTCCGGCTTCAGCCGGGCCACGGCGGACATGACGGCGGTCTTGTCGGTGGTCGGCTGCTGGGCGACCAACCCCGTGCCCCCGAAGGCGACGACACCGATCTTGATCGCCGGCGGTTGCTTGTCGACGAACCCCTTGGCCGCGGCCTTGGCGGACTCCAACCGACTCGGGGTGACATCGGTGGCGGCCATGCTCGTCGAGACGTCGAAGGCGAGGATCACGGTGCCCTGCC
Source organism: Lapillicoccus sp. (assembly GCF_025353065.1). GTDB lineage: Bacteria > Actinomycetota > Actinomycetes > Actinomycetales > Dermatophilaceae > Lapillicoccus. The sequence goes on along the minus strand of NZ_JANXRJ010000100.1, from coordinate 6,709 downwards.
GATGCGGCTCGGCCACCGCGGCCACGGGGCGGGTGAGGGCGAGCAGCATCACGGCCAGGGCCGCGATCAGGAGGGCGGGGGCGAGGTGTCGAAGGCGCTCCCGTCCCGGCCGGGCGAGGACCAGCCCCTCGGCGGCGAGCTGGGCCCGACGGCCGGACTGCCGCACCAGCAGCCGCCGGTATGCCGCGACGAGGACGGGGATCGCGAGGAGGCTGAGCAGCGCCCAGGGCCAGGTCAGGGTCATCGCCGCCGGCTCCGACGCAGCGCCGACATCCGCGCGAGCGACCGCACGAGGTCCTCGTCCGTGCGCACCTGGTGGAGGTCCGCCCCGGCGCCACGGACGGTCGCGTCCAGGGCGGCCTGGCGATCCTCGGCGGCCGCCCGCAGGCGCGCCCGGAAGCCCGGGTCGTCGGTGTCGACGAAGATCTGCTCGCCGGTCTCCGCGTCCTCGACGTAGATCATCCCGGCGCTCGGCAGCTCGTGCTCGCGCGGGTCGCTCACCTGGAGCGCGACGACCTCGTGGCGCTGGGCAAGGTGGGCGAGCGGCCGTTCCCAGCCGGTCTCGCTGATGAAGTCGGAGACGACGATGACGAGGGCGCGTCGACGAGCGAGCCCCGCGCCGGCCTTGAGGAGCACTCCGAGGTCGGTGGTCGCACCGCTCGGGCGCGTCGACGTGGCAACGGCGCTCGCGGCGCGACGGTCGAGCAGGGCCTTGGCGATGCGGAGCACCTGGGTGCGCCCCGACGCCGGCGGGATGATCTGCTCGACCTGCGTGTTGTCGCTGCCCAGCAGCACGATGCCGACGCGGTTGCCGCCTCGGGTGAGCACGTGCGCGAGCGTCGTCGCCAGCTCGGCGAGGACGAGGTCCTTCTGCCGGTCGACGGGCCCGAACCCCATCGACGCGGAGTGGTCGAGCAGCAGCCACGCCGTCAGCTCGCGGTCCTCGACGTACTCGCGGACGTAGGGCGTGTCCATCCGCGCCGTGACGTTCCAGTCGATGTGGCGGAGGTCGTCGCCCGGCGCATATTCGCGCAGGTCGGTGAAGTCGAGGCCGGTGCCGCGGAACAGGCTGCGGTAGTCGCCCTGGAGCCGGCCGTCGAGCCGGCGGACGACGCGCCACTCGAGGCGACGCAGCAGCCGTTCCGGGGTCAGCGTGGCGGTCTGGTCCATGGGGACCCGTTCGCGTCGGTGCTGCCGGCCTGGCTGGTCCCACTCGAATACCGTTCGCGCAGCGGGATGTTCGGCACCGCAACCGCGGCGAGGATGGGGGTGAGGAGGTCGTCGGCGCTGAGGTCCTCGGCGAGGGCCTCGTAGGAGAGCACGATGCGGTGGCGAAGGACGTCACGAGCGAGGTCGCGGACGTCGGTGGCGAGCGCGTAGTCGCGGCCGCGCAGGAAGGCGAGCGCGCGGGCGGCGAGGACCATGTTGATCGAGGCGCGGGGGCTGGCGCCGAAGGTGAGGTAGCGGGCCAGCTCCGGCTTGCCCACCATCGCCGGCTGGCGGGTCGCGGTCGCCAGCTGCACGGCATACTCGATCACCGCGGGGTCGACGTAGACCGCGTCGGCCTGGCGCTGGAAGCCCTTGAGGGTCTCGGGGGTGAGGACCTGCTGGGTCTTGGCCAGGGCGCCGATCATCCGCTCGACGACGACGAACTCCTCTGCGGCAGAGGGATATCCGCTGAGCACCTTGAGCATGAAGCGGTCGACCTGCGCCTCGGGGAGGGCGTAGGTGCCCTCGGACTCGATGGGGTTCTGGGTGGCCATCACGAGGAACGGGTCGGGCGCGGGGTAGGTCGTGCGGCCGATGGTCACCTGGCGCTCCTGCATGACCTCGAGGAGGGCTGACTGCACCTTCGCCGGCGCCCGGTTGATCTCGTCCGCGAGAACGAGGTTGGCGAAGACCGGGCCGAGGGAGACCTGGAACTCGCCGTCCTTCTGGTTGTAGATCCGGGTCCCGACGAGGTCGGCCGGCACGAGGTCAGGGGTGAACTGGATGCGCTGAAACTCGCCGCCGATCGCCTCCGCCAACGTCTTGATCGCCATCGTCTTCGCGAGCCCGGGGACGCCCTCGACGAGGAGGTGGCCACGCGCGAGGAGGGCGACGATCATCCGCTCGATGAGGTCGTCCTGGCCGACGATCGTCTTCTTGACCTCATAGAGCGCCTGCTCGAGCGGATGCGTGCCGTGCCGGGGTGCTGGAGCCGGCTCCGTGGCCGTCCTGGGCGTCGTCGGCGTGGGCGGCCATTCGGGAGAGGCAGGTTCGGGATGCATGGCGTCCTCGGTCGTGGGCGGTGGAGGGGGAGCGCTACTGGGGTGGGGCGCCGGCTGCGCCGCCGGCCGTCGCGATGGGGACGGCGAAGCCGATGCCGACGAAGAAGGCCTGGTTACTGGGGTTGGCGAGTGCGGTGACGATGCCGACGACCTGGCCGGCCCTGTTCAGCAGCGGTCCGCCGGAGTTGCCGGGGTTGACGGCGGCGTCGATCTGGATGAGGTGCTGCAGGGTGCGTCCGTCCGCGTTCGTGATCGAGCGGTCGAGGGCGGAGACGACCCCGGCCGAGAGCGAGTCGGTCAGGCCGAGGGGGTGCCCGACGGCGAATACCGTTGCGCCAACCTGCAGCTGGCCACCGAGCACCGCGGGGACGAGCGTCTGCGGGAGTGTCGCCGGCGCCAGGGTGGCGATGTCGTTCTCGGGTTGCTGGGCCTTGATCTGCGCCGTGGTCGACGTGCCGTCGGTGTAGGCCACCTTGATGGACCTCGCGCGGGCAACGACGTGCAGCGCGGTGAGGATGGTGCCGTCGGCGTTGACGATGACGCCGGCGCCGGTGGACGTCTCGGAGACCGTCGCGGTGCTGCGGTCGGTGGTGATGAGCACGAGGGAGGGCTGGATGGAGGCGTAGGCGAGGGTCGCGTCGGCGGGGGCCGCGGCCGCCGCCCTGGCCTGGTCCTGCTGGGCCTTCTTGATGCTCGCGGTGACGTCCTGCTGGGTCAGGGGCCGCGGACCCGGGTCGCGGCGGGCGTAGGAGAAGGAGCCGGCAGCGATGAGGAGGACGAGCACGATCGCGGCGACGAGGACCCGCCTCGGCACGGCGCCCACGCGCCGGCCTGCCGCGGCCAACCGGGTCGGGGGCGGGGACTCGGGCGGTGTGACGGTTTCCGGGCTCTGCGGAGCCGCGTCGCCGGAGAGGGTCTCGGCGGCGGTCACCTGCGGGGGAGCGAGGAGCCGGGCCACCGCATGACTCTACGTTCAGACCCGCCGATACGGCAGGGACCCTGGCACAGTCACAGCAAGGTCATAAGGTCGCCCAAGCGCACCCGGCATACCGGCCGGGGTGGCATCACGTGGGTCGCGGCAGGACCGGCAGGACCGGCAGGACCGGCAGGACCAGCCGAGAGGGGTGGTCGGCGCCGTGGTGGATCAGCTGGTCGGAGCAACCCCGTCCTCGAGACGCCCGAGCTCCGGCACCGTGCGGGTGCCGAGGTTGCGGCTGAACCGCGGAAAGCTGCTGCCGGCCAGGTCCACCCGGATCCGGTGTCCGACCCGGAACGTGTGGCCGGTGTGGTGCAGCGGCACCGAGACCTCGGTGATCTCGCCGGGCACCAGCCAGGCGTCGGTCGCGCCGCCCCGGCCGCGCGTCCGGAGCGCACCCTCGGCGACGTTGACGACGAAGCCGCCGGGTTCGAGGTCGGAGAGGACGACCACGAGGTCGGTGTCCTCTTCCGTGCTCGAGACGAAGACCGTGATGGACGGCGCACCGGCGGTGGTGACGGCCTCATCCAGGACGTCGGAGGTCCAGACCGCGATGTCCGCGCGGGCCTGGCGCACCCGCTGGTCCTGGATACCGTCGGGCCCGAGCATCGGTGCGGTCATGACGCCGCCGCAGGTCGGCACCGGGTCGGCGGGGTCGTGCCGGTATGCCGTACTGCCCTCACCGGAGTCGGCACCGAGCCGTCCACCGGCCCCGAGGAACCACGTGGCGGGGGTGACGCCCGGCGGTGGCCAGGAGTCGCCCCTGGCCGAGCGGTCGGGGTCGGACTCGAACCACGACACCGGCGGACCGTCGAGGAACGCGCGGGCGGCGGGGACGACGACCCGGTCCGGTGCGTCCATGAGCCACCGGTCGAACCACCCCTGGATCACCGGCTGCCAGGACGCGACGCCACCCCCTGCCCGGCCGAGCAGCGCTCGTGCGCCGACGTGGCCGGTGTAGGCCCCGTTGTGCGCCCACGGACCGGCCACCAGCCGGTGCGACACGCTCGCCGGGCAACGCGCGAAGACGGTCATCATGCTCTGCTGCATGAAGTCGCGGAAGCCGACGACGGTCATCAGCGGGATGTCGGGGAGGGGCACATCGTGCTCGGGCCGAGCGAGCGATCTTGTGACGTAAGAACCGGATTCGTCCCCCATCCACTGTCCCCACCACGGCGCGAGGCTCCCGTCGGCCAGCACGTCGACGTCCGCGACCGGCGTGGCCGCCACCGTCTCCGGCATCCGCACGAGCCCGTTCATCACCTGCCCGACGAGGGCCTGCTTCTCCGCGGGCGGCCGGTCGCTGCGCCGGATCTGCTCGACCGTCTGGCCCAGGGAGTAGTAGGCGAGGAAGCCGAGCTCGAAGAGGCCGCCCGGCCGGACCGTCGTCGCGAGGTCGGCGGCGCCCGTCATGACGAAGACCGCCTCGAGGTGAGGGGGTGCGGCGGCGAGGGCGGCATACGCGGCGACGGCGTGGTAGGAGGAGCCGTAGATGCCGACCCGGCCGTTGCACCAGGGCTGCTCGGCCGCCCACTCGACCGCGTCGTAGCCGTCGTCGTGCTCCTGCTCGCCGAAGTCGAGGACCCCGTCGGAGGCGAAGCGGCCACGGACGTCCTGAACGACCACGGTATACCCGGCGCGCGCGAGGGCGACCGGGTCGGCGATGAGGACAGAGACCAGGGTCGGGTTGGCCTTGTCGTAGGGCGTGCGGTGCAGCAACGCCGGGTGGGCCAGCTCGTCGTCGGGACGGTAGACGTCGGCGCGCAGCACGACCCCGTCGCGCGTGGTCATGACGACGTCGGTGTCGATCCGGAGTCCGGGCACCTCGTCACTCTGCGACGCGGGGCGTGCGGCGACGCCGGGTGCCGGTTGACGCTGCGTCATCGGGGTTGACGCTGGCTATAGCGTGCGTCAACCCCCTTGACGCAGCGTCAACCCCCCTCCCGCGGCGGGCGGGGCGGGACCCGTCAGCGCAGCGGGTCGAACGGCGCCAGCTCGGCGACCGGTCTGCCCGTGACCATCGTCTCGGCGAGCAGCCGGCCGGTGGCGGGACCGAGGGTGATCCCCCACATGCCATGGCCGCCGGCAGCGAAGACGCGCGGGCTCATCGTGGCGCCGATGAGCGGCAGGCCGTCGGCGGTGCAGGGGCGTGAGCCGACCCACTCGTCCTCGCGGTGGTCGAGGTCGGCACCACGCAGCAGCGGACGAGCAGCCTCCGCGATGGCGGTGATCCGGCGCTGGTCGAGGGCGGCCTCCGGACGGCGGAACTCCATCATCCCGGCGACGCGGAGCCGGTCGCCGATGGGCGTGCAGGCGACGCGCTGGGCGGGGAGGTAGACCGGGCCGGCGGGCACGTGGTCGATCCTGACGCTGAAGGAGTAACCGCGACCGGCCTGGACGACGTTCTTCACGCCGAACCGGCGGGCCAGCCCACCCAGCCAGGCGCCGGTCGCGAGCACGGCGGCGTCGAACTCCTCGCGGCTGCCCTCGGCCGTCGTGACGACGACCCCGGCGCCGGTGTCGCGGATGTCGGTGACGGTCGCGCCGGTCATGATCTTGCCGCCGCGGGCGGTGACGGAGTCGGCGAGCGCGTGGACGTAGGCCCCCGGGTCGATGAAGCGCTGGTCGTGCAGCCGGATCGCCGCGCCGATCTCGTCGGAGAGCGAGGGCTCGATCGCGCGCGCCTCGTCGCCGGTCAGCGTGTCGAACTCGATCCCCTGTCCCGCGGCGTGGATGTGCTCGATCTCCTCGAGGAGGGTCTCGCGCTCGGCGGTCGTCCGGTATGCCGCGAGGAACGACTTCGCCTCGATGGTCGGCGCCTGCACGCCTCCGTCGCGCAGCAGGTCGAAGCTGGCGAGCGAGAGGCGGTTGATCGGCACGAGGGAGGTCATCGAGCGCTTCCAGTGCGCCATCGTGCTGTGCCGGGTGAAGCCGGCGACGAACTTGAGGAACGACGGGTTGGCGCTCGGTGGCACGTAGACCGGGCTGCTCGGGCTGAACACGGCGCGCAGGCCGTACTTCAGGACGGCCGGCTCCGGGAGGGGCGTCGCGATGCCCGGCGTGAGCCAGCCCGCGTTGCCCCAGGACGACCCGGCCGCGACACCCTCGCGGTCGAGGACGGTCACCTCGACGCCGCGCTCCTGCAGGAACCACGCGGTCGCGAGCCCGACCATCCCGGCGCCGACGACGGCGACGCGCTGGGGAGCGGGGAGTCCGGAAGGGGTGACGGGGGCCATGGGTCCTCGGGTTTCCTTGTGCAGGGCGGCGCTGCCGGCCGTATGCCGGGGGGTCGCCGAGGCTCCTATGCTCCCGCCGCGAGTCCTGGACCGTTTAGTCTTGAGGGCACAACGTATGGCGTTGAGAATGTGCTGGCAGCACAACACATGTTGACGCTCTCCCTCTCGCCTCTCCGCTTGTTGCTTCGGGAGTGCCCGAAGGTGGCCCGCCGGGACCACATTCGGGT
>NZ_JANXRJ010000067.1 GCF_025353065.1 Lapillicoccus sp. | reverse complement strand
TCGTCGAGCTGGGCCACGGCGCTCATGAACGCGGCGTCGACATCGGGGGCCAGCGCCCGGGGCAGCGGCGCCGGTAGCCGGGGGATGTCGCCGCGGTGCAGCACGATCGTGGGTGGCCGGTCGGCCCACCCCCAGATCGTGAGGTCGTCGAAGAAGGCCCGCAGGTCCTGCACGGCATGGGCGTGGTGGCCGACCGAGATGGTCCGGTCGGGGCTGGCGAGCCGGCCTTGGCAGGCGCGGGACGCGTTGTAGGCGAGGAACTCCTCCAGGTGTTGACGGCGCAGCTGATGCAGCGTCGTCACGGAGGGCTGACACTCGCCCAGCCACCTCCCGAACAGGGCCAGGCTCGCGGCCCGGGACTCGACCGTCTTGGGGCGCAGCGTCGTGGACACGACCTGCAGGTAGCGCACCATGGCCTCCCGAATCGCCGGCTGGTGCACTGCGGCCATCCGCTGCTCGAGGGTGGTGTGGCGGGCGTTGCCGTGGTCGGGGGGCTGGTCAAGGACGCCGAGCTGGTAGCAGACGGTGTGCAGGCTATGCATCAGACCGCGTAGGCCGTCCCGGTGTCGAGGTAGCAGTGTCGCGGCGGCCGCGATGTCCGCACGGACGGCGCCCAGGTCCTCCAGGGTGATCTGGTCCAGACAGGTCTGACGGGTCATGCACACCAGCGCCAAGGCCGTGGTGGAGACCCGGTACACCCACTCCGGGACCCACCCCATCGCCTGCGCGGTCGCTGCCACCCGGGCCACCGGCTCAGGGTTCATCCGAGCCCAGGTGACGTAGTGGGACCCCTTGGACTTCGCCGCCAGCAGCTCGACGTCGGGACGGACCGCCCCGACCGCGAAGCACCACGACAGGAAGGGCCACGCGTACAGCCGGCGTGCCTCGACAACCCGGTCCGACACGGGGCGGTCCATCCAGACCTGCAGGTCCGGATGGCGAGCCAGTAACCGTTCCGCGCCCCGCCGACGCATCCGCTGCGCCTGGGCGTTGCAGGGCAGGTCAGCCACGAACAGGGCGTGTCGCTGCAACAGCGACCCAGCGGGGGCATCCGGGGTCGGCTGAGCCGGCAGTGCGACCGCGGTCACCGCGCACCCACCGAAAGCGCGGCTGACGCGGCTGCCGATGCTCGAGCGCGGGCGTACTCGATGCCGAGGGTCTCGATGCTCAGGTGGACGTACCCGGCGGTGGTCTCGGGGCTGGCATGCCCCATCAGGTCCCGCAGCACGAGCAGGTCGATTCCGGCGGCGGCGAGCTCGGTGCCATAGGTGTGTCGCAGGCGGTGGGGACGAACCCTCGGGGTGCCCGCCAGGTCGCGGTGCGTGCGGAAGATCCGCCGGAGCGTGGCTTCGCCCATCGGCTCTCCGCGGGTCGGGCCGCGCAGCACGACGAAGCACTCCGGCGTCGGGCAACCGGGCGGACGTTCCTCACGCAGGTAGCGGTTCAGCTCGGCGAAGAAGTCGCCGTCCACCGGAACGACCCGCTCCTTGCCTCCCTTGCCGACGACCCGGACCCGCCGCAGGCCAAGGTCGATATCGGTCAACCGCAACGAGCGGATCTCCGCGGAACGCAGACCCCCCAGGAGCATCCCGAGCACCATCGCGCGGTCACGGGCCGTCCTCAGGTCGGTCATGAACGCTGCGACGTCAGCAAGGTCCAACGACTCCGGCAGCCGTCGCGGCTGCCTCACCAACCGCCCACCCGTCTGTTTCCGGGACCCCCCGAGGTGACCCAGCAGCCCGCGCCGTCGTTCTCCCGCGCGGACCCGGCGGCCAGCAGGCACTGGGTTGCCCGAGCGGACACCAACGATCACCAGGTACTCGAACAGGGCCCGCAGGGCCGCCACCCGCCGGTTCTTCGTCGCCGGTGCCGTCTCCCGTGCGCGCAACGCCACGACCACCTGCCCGGGCGCCCCGGCGGCTGACGTCCGCCGCCAGCCGAGGTAGTCGAACACGTCGGTCGGGACGACCGAGGTCAAGGTGAGGCCCGACTCGTCACAGAAGCGCAGGAAGCTCAGCAGGTCGAACGCGTAGGCCCGCCTGGTAG
>NZ_JANXRJ010000294.1 GCF_025353065.1 Lapillicoccus sp. | reverse complement strand
AGAGCTCGAGTGCCTTCTCGACCGTGATGACCGCCCGGTCGACCCCTGCGCAGTAGCCCCGGGGGGCAGCCAGCAGGACGCGCTTCGTGGACGTCCGGGGGGTGGGCGCAGCGGGTTCGGACATGCGTCCATCGTACGGCGGAGTCAGAAGCCGCCCGCCCCCGTATGCCGCGGGTGACGGCCCAACGGGCCGCTTCAGGGGCCGACCTGGTGGAGCCCGGACAGCCAGACATACAGAAGCAGCCGGCAGGGGTGGCATACCGGGACATGATGGTCAGCCTTCGGCCCCTTGCATGTTTGGCGGAGAAGGCGGAACGGCGCCGCAGATCTTGCGTAACCGCACTTAGTGCGGCATGCTCGTGCGATGACCCCAGACGCCGCCCGGAGCGTCCCGCTCGAGGCCATCCGCGACGACCTGGCCGCCGCCCAGTCCGCTGAAGGCCCCCACGAGGCGCTCCCCCACCTGCGGGCGGCTGCCGACCGCTTGACCGACCTGATCGACGAGTCGATGGCGCAGGCGGTGCTGTCGGGCGACGCCTCTTTGCGCTCCGCCGGCGCTGGAGCCGGGCTCTCGGAGAATGCCGTCGGGCCCCGGCTCGCGCGCACCGCGGCCCTGCGCGCCTACGCCAACGACGACGGGCGGGTCACTGCCTCGGGGGTCGAACGTGCTCGCTACGACCAGGAGACCGGCGCCGTCCCTCCGGCACCGGCCACCCCCAGCCCGGCCCGACCGCCGATGCGATTCAAGCCGCGCCGACCGAGCTGAGCACCATCGACCTGGTCTGAGCACCACCGTGATCCACCACCGGAAGGGCACCACCATGACGCGCAGCGACCTCACCCACCTCTACTTCCTGCTCGACCGGTCGGGCTCGATGCAGTCCATCAAGTCCGACACCGAGGGTGGCTTCGCAGCCTTCATCGAGCAGCAGCGCTCGGCTTCCGGAGCGTGCCGGGTGACGCTCGCGCAGTTCGACTCGGTCTACGAGGAGGTGTTCCGCGACGTGCCGGTCGCCGAAGTGGCGCCGCTGAAGCTCGAACCCCGAGGCAGCACAGCCCTGCTCGACTCGATCGGTCGCCTCGTCACCGAGTCCGGTGCTCGGCTGGCCGCCCTTCCCGAGCACCAGCGGCCCGGCACCGTCGTCGTGGCGATCATGACCGACGGGCTCGAGAACGCCAGCCGCGAGTGGACCCACCCCGGGATCAAGGCCCTGGTCGAGCAGCAGACGACGGCATACGGCTGGCAGTTCCTCTACATGGGCGCCGACCAGGACGCGATCGAGGTCGGCACGAGCATGGGCATCGCGGCCGAGCACGCCGTGACCTACGGGAGGGGCAGCGTGGACAAGGTGATGGCGGCGACGTCCGCCAAGGTCGCCTCCCTCCGTCAGGCGCGGCTCGTCGACGCCGCAGCACCCATGCGCGCCTACACCGCGCAGGAGCGCCGCGAGTCGGCCGCCGACGAGTGACCCGTTGCCCGCCAAAGAATCACCTCTGGGAGCTCCGAAGGGGTGATTCTTTGGCTGGCGACGGTGACGTCATACTGCTTGCGTGAGCCAACCGCTGCCCGAACGCGCCGCCGACACGAGCGCCGAGCAGCCCTGGCCGGTGCGGCACCTCAGTATGAAGATCGTCGCCTACGTCGACAAGATGTCGTCGCTCTGGGTCGAGGGCCAGGTCGTCCAGGTCAACCGCCGGGGCAACACGGCATACCTCGTCGTGCGTGATCCCGAGGTCGACATGTCGCTCACGGCCAACATCTCGATCCACGCCCTCAACGCCATGCCGACGCCGCTCATCGAGGGCGCCCGGGTGGTCCTCCAGGCGAAGCCGAGCTTCTGGCCGAAGCGCGGCACCCTCAGCCTCGACGCCCGCCAGATCCGCCCCGTCGGCATCGGCGACCTGCTCGCTCGCATCGAGGTGCTCAAGCAGCGGCTCGCGCAGGAGGGTCTCTTCGACCGGGAGCGCAAGCGCCCGCTACCCTTCCTCCCGCGCACCGTCGGACTCATCACCGGACGCGAGAGCGCCGCCGAGAAAGACGTCGTCGAGAATGCCCGGCGGCGTTGGCCATCAGTGCAGTTCGTCATCCGTGAGGTCGCCGTCCAGGGCTCCAACACGGTCCTCGAGGTCACCGAGGCCCTGCGCGAGCTGGACGCGGACAACAGCATCGATGTGATCATCATCGCGCGCGGCGGCGGGTCGGCCGAGGAGCTGCTGCCGTTCTCCAACGAGACCCTCCTGCGGGCGGTGTCCGAGGCGGTGACCCCCGTCGTCAGCGCCATCGGCCACGACGTCGACCAGCCCTTGCTCGACCTCGTCGCCGACTGGCGCGCCTCGACCCCCACCGACGCCGGCAAGCGGGTCGTCCCCGACGCGGCGGAGGAACGCGCCCGCATCGAGCAGCTCGCCTCACGTGCCGGCCGGGCGCTGATCGGGCGGCTCGGCCACGAGCGGCACGTCATCGCGTCGCTCCGGTCACGACCCGTGATGGCCGACCCGACCGCCCTCGTCGTGCGCCACCGCGAGCAGGTCTCGGCCCTGCGCTCGCGCGGCACCGAGCGACTCCTCGGGCGGCTCCGACGCGCCCACGACCAGGTCGGCCACCTCGCCACCCAGGTCCGCGCGCTCTCCCCCCAGTCGACCCTCGAGCGCGGGTATGCCGTCGTGCAGCACGCCGACGGACGCCTCGTCACCGACCAGGCCGAGCTCGAACCGGCCGAGCTGCTGCGGGTGCGGGTCGCCCACGGCGACTTCGGGGTCCGGACCGTCGGCGGCGCGTCCTAGGAGGTCCGACTGCTCGGCCGGCCGTTTGCCGCCAGCCGGGCGGCATACCGGACTCGTGCCGGTCGACCGTCCCCACCCCGGGATGAGGGCTGACCCACCCGGCCCAGGTGACTCCCCCCGTCCGACCGCCGTTGTCTCACCGCTCCACAGCGTCTGGTTAGGGTGGTCGGATGAGCCCCGCCGCGAAGAAGCCTGCCGCGTCGGAAGACTCGGCCGTCCCGGACCCGGGTGAGGCCGTTCCTGCGAACTCGGACATCCATGCGTTCCCGGACATCGCGGGGCTGTCCTACGAGGAGGCCCGCGACGAGCTCGTCGCCATCGTCGGTGGGCTCGAGAACGGGCAGGTGCCGCTCGAGGAGAGCATGGCGCTCTGGCGCCGGGGTGAGGCGCTCGCGGCGCACTGCACCGCCTGGCTCGACGGCGCGCAACGGCAGATCGCCGAGGCCACCGGACCCGGGCAGACCCCAGGGGTCAGCGGGCCGCGGCCGGCTTGAGGTCGTTGGTGAAGGTCAGGATGTCGCCCATCGGCGCGGTCGCGGTGATGACCGTCGTGAGGCCGTCGGGGTGCTCGTCCACGAGGCTGGTCTGGTTGTGCTGCGCGGAGTAGCGCTTCTCCCAGGTCCGTCCGCCGGCCTGGACGGCGCCCTGGACAACACCGTCGTCGGTCGCGGCGGTGATCCACTTCCCGCTCACCTTGACCGCCTGCCGGATCGAGACGTAGCCGTCGGTGGACGGCGTGGTCCACCCGCCCTGCCAGGTGACGATCCCGTCGGTGCTCGGCTCGTAGCGCGCGCTGGTGGCCTTCCACCCGGTGGGCAGCCCGACGGGGGCCTCGAAGGCGACACCCTTGGAGGACGTGACCGCATATCCGACGACGGACGCGGCGTCGACGGCCGGCTGGTCGACGGAGGAGATCCGCGGCACGATCGCGATGAGCACGGCGACGAGTCCGAGGATGACGATGAGGGAGCGGACCATGTTGGCCGAGGACCCCATCGAGTAGCGGCTCTTCGGCGGCGCCGCGGGAGAGTCGGGCTCGGACGCCACCGGCTCCGGGACGTCGGGCGACGCTTCCTCGGTGGGGGTGCTCTCCGGCGTCGCGATGCTCACCCCTCCATAGTCGCCCACGCCGCCCCTGTTGCCAAACGACCTGTGCCGGTGGCTCGCTGCGCCGTCCGCCCCCTAGAGTGGGGCCGCCGAGTGAGACCTTCCCGCGAGGAGCCCAGTTCGACGATGAGCAATGACTATCCCGACCGCAACCTCGCCCTCGAGCTCGTGCGGGTGACCGAGGCCGCCGCGCTGGCTGCGGGCCGCTGGGTCGGGCGGGGGGACAAGAACTCCGCCGACGGAGCAGCGGTGGAGGCCATGCGCCACCTCATCTCGAGCATCGCCATGAACGGCACCGTGGTCATCGGCGAGGGCGAGAAGGACAACGCGCCGATGCTCTTCAACGGCGAGCGCGTCGGCGACGGGACCGGGCCCGAGGTCGACGTGGCCGTCGACCCCGTCGATGGCACCACCCTCACGGCCAAGGGCATGAGCAACGCCGTATCCGTGATGGCCGTGGCCGAGCGGGGCACGATGTACGACCCCAGCGCGGTGTTCTACATGGACAAGCTCGCCACCGGACCCGACGCCGCCGACGTCGTCGACATCCGGCTCCCCCCCGCCGAGAACATCAGGCGGATCGCCAAGGCCAAGAAGGAGCAGCCCTCCGACGTCACCGTCGTCATGCTCGACCGACCGCGGCACAACGCCCTCGCCGACCAGATCCGCGCCGCGGGGGCCCGGCTCTTCTACATCAGCGACGGCGACGTGGCCGGGGCCGTGATGGCCGCCCGACCCGATACCGGTGTCGACCTCCTGCTCGGCGTCGGCGGCACCCCCGAGGGCATCATCGCCGCGTGCGCGATCAAGTGCATGGGCGGTGTCATCCAGGGGCGGCTCGCCCCGGTCGACGACGAGGAGCGGCAGAAGGCGCTCGACGCCGGCCACGACCTCGATGCGGTGCTCTCCACCGACGAGCTCGTCAGCGGCGAGTGCTACTTCGTCGCTACCGGCATCACCGACGGGCAGCTCCTGCGTGGCGTGCGCTACGGCTCGGAGTCGGCGACGACGCACTCCCTCGTGATGCGGTCGCGGAGCGGCACGATCCGGGTCATCGAAGCCCAGCACCAGTTCCACAAGCTCGCGGCGTACAGCCACCTCGACTTCGTCCACGACGGCGGTGCACCGTGAGCGGTCGCACCCTGGTCCTCGGCGAGTCGCTCGTCGACATCGTCGAGCGTGACGACGGCGAGCGGAGCGAGTATGTCGGCGGCTCCCCGCTCAACGTCGCGCTCGGACTCTCGCGGCTCGGGGAGGCGGTCGACTTCGGCACCCGCTTCGGCGACGACGAACGCGGCCACCGGATCGCCGACCAGCTCGCCGAGGGCGACGTCAGCCTCGTGCCGGACAGCGACACCGCCGACCGCACCTCGACGGCCCTGGCGCACCTCGACGGGAGCGGGGCTGCGACCTACACCTTCGACCTCGTCTGGGACCTCGCCCGCGTGACGGCGCCGGAGGGCACCCACCACGTGCACACCGGGTCGATCGCCGCCGTCCTCGAGCCCGGCGGCACGCAGGTGGTGGAGGCGCTGCGGGCGACCCGCGACCGGGCGACGGTCTCCTACGACCCCAACGTCCGGATCCACATCATGACCGACCTCGCCGCCGCCAAGGCGCGCATCGAGGAGGTCATCGCGCTGTCCGACGTCGTCAAGGCCAGCGACGAGGACCTCGCTGCGCTCTACCCCGGCCTCAGCGTGCCGGAGGTGCTGCGGGTCTGGGGGGCGATGGGGCCCGCCGTGCTCGTCGTGACCCGCGGCGCCGACGGCGTCGTCTTCTCCGTCCCGCGCACCGGCGAGGTCGCGTCCGAGCCGACCCGGGCGACGTCCGTCGTGGACACCGTCGGCGCGGGCGACTCCTTCATGGCCGGCCTGGTCTCCGGTCTCCTCGCGGATGGCCTCCTCGGCGGGCCCGAGGCTCGCGCGCGGCTGGCGGAGGCCACGCTGCAGGACATCCGACCCGCCCTCGAGCGGGGTCTGGCCTGCAGCGGGATCACCGTCGCCCACGCCGGCGCCTACGGCCCGTCGCTGGCCGAGCTGTGACGACATCGGCCACGACCGCCGACGAATCCCCTTGGTGGCAGAAGGCGGTCGTCTACCAGGTCTATCCGCGCAGCTTCGCCGACTCCGACGGTGACGGCGTCGGCGACCTCCGCGGGATCATCGACCACCTCGACCACATCGCCCGGCTCGGCGTCGACGTGATCTGGCTGTCGCCGGTCTACCGGTCGCCGATGGACGACAACGGCTACGACATCAGCGACTACGAGGACATCGACCCGCTCTTCGGCGACCTCGCGACCTTCGACGAGCTCGTCGCCGGCATCCACGCGCGCGGGATGCGGCTGATGATGGACCTCGTCGTCAACCACACCTCCGACGAGCACCCGTGGTTCGTCGCCTCGCGATCGAGCCCGCTTGCCCCGCAACGGGACTGGTACGTCTGGCGTCCGCCCCGCGAGGGGTTCGAGGCCGGCGCGCCGGGCGCCGAACCCAACAACTGGGAGTCCTTCTTCTCCGGACCCGCGTGGGAGCTCGACGAGGCGTCCGGGGAGTACTACCTCCACCTGTTCTCGCGCAAGCAGCCCGACCTCGACTGGGAGAACCCCGCGGTCCGCGGCGCCGTGCACGCGATGATGCGGCGCTGGCTGGAGCGCGGCGTCGACGGATTCCGGATGGACGTCATCAACCTCATCTCCAAGGTGCCCGGGCTGCCCGACGGCGTCGTGCACGCGACCTCCGCCTCGGGCAGCCCGCTGGGTGACGGCGCCCCGTTCGTCACGAACGGTCCCCGGATCCACGAGTTCCTGCGCGAGATGAACGAGGCCGTCTGGGCGGACCGCTCGGCGCCCGACCTGCCGCTGGTCACCGTCGGGGAGATGCCGGGGTCCACGGTGGAGGAGGCCCGGCTCTACACCGACCCGGCCCGGCACGAGCTCGACATGGTCTTCACCTTCGAGCACGTCGGGCTCGACCAGGGCCGCACGAAGTTCGACCGGCTGCCGCTGCGGGTGTCGCGGCTGAAGCAGGTCCTCGCCCGCTGGCAGGACGGGCTGGCCGAGGTGGGGTGGAACAGCCTCTACTGGGGCAACCACGACCAGCCGCGCGCGGTCTCCCGCTTCGGTGACGACGCGGCATACCGGGTCCTGTCGGCCAAGCTGCTGGCCACGGTCCTGCACCTGCACCGGGGCACGCCCTACGTCTACCAGGGCGAGGAGCTGGGTATGCCGAACGCCGGCTTCGCGCGGATCGAGGACTACCGCGACATCGAGTCGCTGAACCACCACCGCGAGGCGACGGCGAGCGGGGTGGCGCCCGGCGACGTCCTCGCGGCCCTGCAGTGGATCGGCCGGGACAACGCCCGCACGCCGATGCCCTGGGACGACGGCCCGCAGGCCGGCTTCACGACCGGCACCCCGTGGCTGCGGCTCACCCCCGGCCACGAGCAGGTCAACGCGGCGGCCGCGTGGGCCGACCCCGACTCGGTGCTGCACCACTACCGGCACCTCGTCGCGCTCCGGCATCACGAGCCCGCCGTCTCCCACGGCGACTTCGCCCTCCTCGCCCCCGACGACGAGATCCTCTGGGCCTTCACCCGGCAGCTCGGCAGCACCCGCCTGCTCGTCGTCGCGAACCTCTCCGGCGCCGACCTCGACGTCTCGGCGGTGACCGACGGGTGGCGAGCAGCCGAGGTCATCTCGACGAACTACGCTGCCAGCAAGGGCGATTGGAGCGGAACGACCCTCCGCCCGTGGGAGGCCGTCGTCCTCCGCCGCACGGCCTGACCGACCCCTAGCCGCGTCCCGCCGGTCCGGTCGTGTCCCGCACCATGAGCTCCGTCGGGAGCACCACGCCCTCGACGGCCGGGGGGAACGGGCTGGCGATGGTCCGCAGCAGCATGGCGCTCGCCATCGCGGCCTGGGCGCGGACGTCCTGGCGGACGGTGGTGAGACCGAAGACCGACGCGAGCGGGTGGTCGTCGACGCCGATGATCGAGAGCTCCTCGGGGACGCGCAGCCCGGCGCGGTTCGCGGCGGCGAGGACGCCGAGGGCCATCTCGTCGGACGCCGCGACGACGGCCGTGGGTCGTCGCTCCTCCGAGAAGAGCATCATCGCGTCGACCGTCGCGTCACCGGCGGTCCAGTCCGACAACCGCACCCAGCCTCGGTGCACCGGCAGCGCCGCGTCACGCATCGCCTGCACGAACGCGTCCCGCCGCTCCCGGGGCACGGCCCCATAGGCTTCGGGACGCAGCACGGCGCCGATGTAGGCGATCTCGGTGTGGCCCAACGCCACGAGGTGCTGCACCGCTGTCGTCACCGTCGCGCCGTCGTCGATCCGCACCGAGGACCACCCGGGATAGGTGTTGCCGATCGTGACGGTCGGCAGCCTGAGGTCGCTCAGCAGGACCTTCTCCTGCTCGGCGAGCATGACGTTGAGGACGACGACCCCGTCGACCCTCTTGCTCACCATGTCCCGCGTCAGCGACAGTCGCCGGTTGGGGCTCTCCTCGAGGTCGAGCAGGAGCACGTGGTGGGCCTGGTGCCGGATGGACTTCTCGATCGCACTGATCAGCGTCGAGAAGTACCACCGGTCGACGAAGGGCGTGACGACACCGATCACCCGCGTCCGTCCGGAGACGAGGGAGGTCGCGGTGGGCGAGGCGACGTAGTGGAGCTGCGTCGCCGCCTCGAGGACTCTGGCACGGGTCGTGGCACTGACCCGGTCGAGCCCGCGAAGGGCACGCGAGACGGTGGCGACCGAGACTCCGGAGGCTCGGGCGACGTCGAGGATCGTGGTCATCTGCTGCGGGTCCCTCGACGGACGGCACCCACCCGAGAGGGGGTGGGCGCCGTCCTCGTCGGACTCAGCCCTTGACCGCGCCGGACGTCATGCCGCGGATGAAGAACCGCTGCAGCGAGAGGAAGACGATGATCGGGATGATGATCGCGACGAAGGCCGCCGACGGGATGAGCTCGCGCCCCTGCCCGGTCTGGCCCTGCAGCCCCTGGAGAGCGACCGTGACGACGGTGTTGTCACCGCGGCCGAGGAAGAGCAGCGCCACGAGCAGGTCGTTCCAGACCCAGAGGAACTGGAAGATCGCGAAGGAGGCGATCGCCGGTGTCGACATCGGGATGATGAGCCGCCAGAACGTCGTGAAGTGGCTCGCCCCGTCGATCTTCGCCGACTCGATGAGCGCCATCGGCAGGGTCGACATGTAGTTGCGGAAGATGTAGACCGCGAGCGGCATACCGAAGCCGATGTGCGCCAGCCAGACCGCGAGGAACGTTTGGTTGATCCCGAGCTGCCCGTAGAGCTTCAGCAGCGGCACGAGGGCCACCTGATTGGGGATCACGAGCAGGCCGACGATGACCACGAAGACGATGTCACGGCCCCGCCACTGCATGAACGTGAAGGCGTATGCCGCAAAGCAGGCGACGAGGATCGGGATGACCGTCGCCGGCAGGGCGACGACGAGGCTGTTGATGAACGCCGACCCCATGTTGACCCCGCCGTCCTGCGTGAGGATGACGTTCTTGTAGTTCGAGAGGGTCCACTTCGTCAGGTCGAGCGGGTTGTTGATCACCGACCACCAGCCCGAGCCCAGCTGCTGGTCCCGGGGCCGGAAGGAGTTCACGAAGAGGCCCAGCACGGGGATCATCCACAAGGTGCAGAGGATGCCCAGGACGATCCGCACGGCCCACCCGGCGCTGCCCGCGCCGGTGCCGTTCTTGCTCTGCTTGAGGACCTGGCTGGGTTTCGTGTCGTCGGCCAGGCCCTCAGGCCCACCGACCCCCAGCTGGATGTTGGCGGTCATCGTGCGAGCTCCTCAGCGCGGAAGTGACGGACTTGGTAGATCAGGACCGGAATGATCGCGATCATCAGGATGACGACGATGCTGGCGGCATACCCGTTGTTGCGGAAGGTGAAGAGCTCGTCGTAGAAGCGGCGGCCGATGACGTCCGTGTTGAACCCGCCGTTGGTGACGACGTAGACGATGTCGAAGACCTTCATGACCCCGATGAGCACGGTGATGAAGACGGTGACCATGGTCCCCCAGATCTGGGGGACGATAATGCTGGTGAAGATCCGGCGCTCACCGGCGCCGTCGATCCGGCCCGCCTCGACGGTGTCCTCGGGCACGGCCTTGATGGCCGAGGAGAGCAGCACCATGGAGTAGCCCACCTGGGTCCAGATGAGGATGACCATGAGCAGGAGGCTGTTGAGTCGGAGCGTGCTGGTCTGGTACCACGAGACCGGGTCCTTGCCGAAGATGCCGAGCGCGGCGTTGAGCAGCCCGGTCTGGGGGGAACCGGCCGGCTGGAACGAGAAGATGGTCGACCAGATCGTCGCCGCGCCCACCATGCTGATCGCCATCGGCAGGAAGATGATCGTCTTCGTCAGCTTCTCGCCGCGCGGGCGGAGGCGGTCGGTGAGGATCGCCACAAGCAGCCCGAAGCCCACGGTGATGACGGGGACGAGGATGATCCAGAGCACGTTGTTGAACAGCGCCGTGCGGAACGTCGGGTCGGAGAACAGGTCGATGTAGTTCTGGAAACCGACGTAGGACGTGGTCTGGTCGTTGGCGAAGCTGTACTGCAGCGTGGTGATCGCCGGGTAGATGAGGAAGACGGCGATGGCCAGGATCGCCGGGCCGGCGAACATCCAGGGCTTGACCCGGTCCTCCCAGCGCCCCTTGAGCGACTCCGACAGCTTGTTGAGAATCCAGAAGATGAGCATGGCACCGCCGATGCCGCCGATGATGGCGAGCAGCGCGTTGACGATCTTGAGGGCCACGTCTGGCGTCCTTTCTGACGAGGGGGGAAGTGGCTCGTGGGTGTAGGGGCGGCCGTGGCGACCGCCCCTACACCCCGTTCGTCGTCAGCCGGCAGTCTTGGGGAAGCTGGCGTCGATGTTGTTCAGGGCCGTGTCGAGGTCCTCCTGGCCGGAGATCCACTTCGTGGGCTCGGTCCAGAACGTGCCGGCACCGACTCGCGCCGGCATGGAGTCCGACCCGTCGAAGCGGGCGGCAGTGGCCTTGTAGAGCACGTCCGTCGCGATCTTGCGGATCGTGGCGTTGGGGTAGAGCGACGCGTCGAACGTCGTGTGCGGCGAAAGGGATCCTGCCTTTCCGGCCTCGGTGCCGTTCTCCTTGCTGGCGATGAAGTTGCGCACCTTGAGCGTGTTGGCGTCGTTGTTGAAGGCTGCGGCGATGTCGCCGCCGACCTCGACCGGGTTGTTGCCGGCCTCCTTGGCCGGGAACGCCGTGACGCCGGCAGTTGTGTCGAGCGCCGCGACCACCGAGTCGGGGAAGCCGCCCTTGGCGGCGATGAACGTCGCCTGCTTGAAGAGGTAGCACCCGGGGGGCTGCGTGAACAGCGCGTTGCCGCCGGTCTGGAAGTTCGTCGCGACGATGGACTTCGTGCCGCCGCGGACGTTGCCGTCGGTGAAGGCGATCTTCTGGAAGTACTCGAAGGCCGGCTTGATCTCGGGGCTGTTGAACTTCAGCGTGCCCTTGACCCACTTGTCGTAGTTGTCAGGGCCGGCGATCCGCAGGACGAGGTCCTCGATCCAGTCGGTGATCGGCCAGCCGGTGGCGTTGCCGGACTCCGCGGCGATGCACCAGGGCGTCTTGCCCGCGGCCTTCAGCTGAGCAGTCACCGAGAGCAGCTCGTCGAGCGTGGTCGGCACCTGGACGCCGGCGGCCTTGTAGGCCGCCTGGTCGTACCAGAGGAGGCTCTTGACGCTGACCTCGGACGGGAGCCCGTAGACCTTCCCATCGGCGCAGGTGCCGGCGGCCACGAGCCCCGGGACCAGGGTGGCCTTGTCGGTGGCGACCGTGGCGTCGTCGTAGGGGATGAGCTTGTTCTGCTTGGCGAGGTCGCACATCAGGCCCGGCTGGGGGAAGAGACCCACGTCGGGCGGGCTGCCGCCGGCGACCCGCGCGTTGATCTCGGTGTCCCAGGAGGCGGCCTTGGTGAACTTGATGGTGATCCCGTTGGCGGCGGCGAACTTCTTGATGTCGGTCTGGAAGCCCGTCTCCTGCTCGTTGCCGAAGCCGTACATCACCTCGACGGTGCTCTTGCCCGCCCCGGCCGCGGCGCTGGCGTTGTTGGTGCTCGTCGTGTTGGACGAGAGACAGCCTGAGGCGAGTCCTGCCACAGCCACCGCGGCGACCGCGGTTCCAGTTGCCCTGCGTGTAATCATTCCGTTGCTTCTCCTTTGGAGCCCCGGGCCTGCGCCCTGAAGACATGAACGAGGACGCGGAGGGCCTCGACGATGAGGTGGTGCGGCTCAAAGTAAAAACGCTTTCGCAGTCCAAAGCAAGGGGTAGCCGTAACGGTTGCGTAACACGCTCCGCCGCTGCGCGGGAACCACCCCACGTGAGAAAACGTTGGTGAATACCGCCCTTTCGGGAACCGGTTCCGAGAGTCACCACGCCCCGACGACGGATGACGCCGGCGCCCGACCGACCGGGAGACCTCAGGGCACAGCCGACAGCAGCTCGCCGCTTCCCGTGGGTAGGCTTAGGCAGCACCGGCATTCGTTGCGGTCAATGCCCCCAGGACGCACCCCACCACGACGCAGGAGGAGCCCACCGTGTGCCCCACTCCCACCACGAGGTCGGGCTCGTGAGCGCCCGGCCCGAGTCTCCGACCGACTTCGACGACCTCCTCACGGCCAACCGGTCGTATGCCGCGACCTTCGCCCTCGGGGGCTTCGACGGGGTCGCCCACGCCGGCGTCCTCGTCTTCACCTGCATGGACTCGCGGATCGACCCGCTCGGGATGCTCGGGCTCGAGCCGGGGGACGCGAAGATCGTCCGGAACGCCGGCGCCCGGCTCACCGACGCCGCGCTCGAGGCGATGGTCCTCGGCGTCCACCTGCTCGAGGTGGAGCGGATCCTCATCATCCCCCACACGCGCTGCGCCGTCGCGAGCAGCACCGAGCAGGAGATCGTCGCCCGGACGACGGCAGCCTCCGGCCAGGACACCTCGCAGTTCGGCTTCCACGTCATCACGGACCAGCTGGCCGCCCTGCGCCGCGACGCCCGGACGCTGCGGGAGCACCCGCTCATCCCCTCCGACATCCTCATCGGGGGGTTCCTCTACGACGTCGACACGGGCCTGCTCACCCAGGTGGTGTGATGATGTGTCGGTGCCCCGGCGCCTCCTGCTCGCCCCGCTGATCGCCCTGGCGGTCGGGGCCGCCGCGGCCTGCACCGGGTCGTCGACTCCCGCACCGGTGGTCTCCGCCACCCTCCCGAGCCCCACCGCCTACGCCACCCAAGCGCTCGACCTCATCGGCACCAACCTCTTCGTCGACGCCAACTGGCCCGCGGTGCGGGCGGTAGCCCTGCAGCGGGTCGAGAAGGCGGTCAGGACCACGGACACGTATGCCGCCCTGCGGGACGCGCTGGCTGCCGCCGGACAACGCGCGGGTGACCTCGTCTCGACCGCCGACATGACGACGGTGCCGCCGAGCACCGCGCAACCGATGACGTCGAGCACGGACCGGATCACCACGATCACGCTGCCCGGGTTCGTGGACCTCTCCTCCCGGCCCGGATCCGGGCAGCCCACCTCGGCCGAGAGGTCCTACGTCCGCAGGGGCAGCGCCGTCATCGCCAATGCGACCGCACTGACGACGTGCGGGTGGATCGTCGACGTGCGGGGGAACGGCAGCACGGACGTGCCCGTCATGGTCGGCAGCATCGCGGCTCTCCTCCCGAGCGGTCCGACGCTGGTCGAGGTCGACCGCGTCGCGCGGTCCCAGCGGATCGGCCTGCAGGGTGACGCGGTGACGATCGGCACCGAGCCCGTGATGCCCCTGGACCCTGTCCACCCGATCACCCAGCCGGTCGTCGTCCTCCAGGACAGCGGCACGACGCGCGCCGGCGAGGCCGTCGTGCTCGCCTTCCACGCGAGGGACCGGTCCCGCAGCATCGGGACGCCGACCTTCGGGCAGCCCACCGACGGCGTCACCGAGCTCCTGCCGGACGGGGCGCACCTCTACATCGCGAGGAGCACGATGGGTGACCGTCGCGCTCAGCTTGCCGGGGGGCCGATCGCCCCGGACGACCTCGTCACGGATCCGGCAGCGCAGCTGACCGCCGCCCGGTCCTGGCTGCAGGGGCAGTGCCGATGAGCCGTGGTGCCGGCTGGAGCTAACCCTTCGCCGCCACCGTGACCTCGATGGTGCCGCGGGTCGCCTTGCTGTAGGGGCAGCCCTGGTGGGCGGCGGCGAGGAGCTCGGTCGCCACCTCGTCCCCCACGCCGACGATGTGCGCGACGAGGTCGACAGCGATCCCGAAACCGGTCTCGGTCGACCCCAGGCTGACCTTCGCGGTGACGCTGGTGCCGGTGATGTCGAGGCCCCGCTGGCGGGCGGCGCCGAGGAGTGCGCTGTTGAAGCACGCGGCATACCCGGCGGCGAAGAGGCTCTCGGGGTTGGCCTTGGGGTTCGCGACGCTGCCCGGCTTGCCGAGCGGCAGGTCGATGACCCCGTCCTCGCTCCTGACCGTCCCCTCGCGTCCGCCGACCGCGGTGGCCGAGGTGGTGTAGGAGACGTCGGTCAGGGCTTCGAAGGGCATGGATGGCTCCTGGGTCGGGGTGCGTCGCGGATCGGGTCCGGTCCCGCCGATCCTCGCGTATGCCGGGGAAGCAGCCTCAGGCGGGCAGCGACAGGTGGGTGCGCACGGACTCGGCGAGCCGCGTGGCGACCGCCCTGGCCCGCGCCTCGTCAGCGGCCTCGACCATGACGCGGACGAGGGGCTCGGTGCCGGACTTGCGCAGCAGGACCCGGCCGGTGCCGTCCAGCTCGGCGGCGGCCGCAGCCACGTCGGCCTGGACGTGGGGGTCGGAGTCGACCGCCGCCTTGTCGACGCCGGGGACGTTGATGAGCACCTGCGGCAGCCGCGTCATCACGGCCGCCAGGTCGGCCAGGCTTCGGCCCGTCTCGGCCATCCGCGAGGCGACCATCAGACCGGTCAGCACGCCGTCGCCGGTCGTGCCGTGGTCGAGGAAGATCACGTGACCGGACTGCTCGCCACCGAGCGAGTAGCCGCCGGCCCGCATGTCCTCCAGCACGTACCGGTCGCCGACGCCGGTCTGGCGCACCACGACTCCCTCGCGCTGCATCGCCTGCAGCATCCCGAGGTTGCTCATCACCGTGGCGACGAGCGTGTCGTCCCGCAGCGTCCCGCGGTCGCGCATCGACAGAGCGAGGATGGACATGATCTGGTCGCCGTCCACCGGCCGGCCGGCCGCGTCCACCGCGAGGCAGCGATCGGCGTCGCCGTCGTGGGCGATGCCGAGGTCGGCGCCCACCTCGAGCACGGCCGCACACAGCTTCTCGAGGTGGGTGGACCCGTAGCCGTCGTTGATGTTGAGCCCGTCGGGCTCGGCGCCGATGACGTTCACCTGGGCCCCCGCCTGTCGGAAGGCGTCGGGCGAGACCGCGGACGCGGCGCCGTGGGCCGCGTCGATGACGACCTTCAGGCCGTCGAGCCGGTGCGGCAGCACCGCGAGCAGGTGCGCGACGTAACGGGCGTGGCCGTCCTCGAGCCGACGCACCCGGCCGACCGCCGCCCCGGTGGGTCGGTCCCACACCTCCCCCATCCGGTGCTCGATGGTGTCCTCGACGTGGTCGGGCAGCTTGTGGCCGCCTCGGGCGAAGAACTTGATCCCGTTGTCGGGCATCGGGTTGTGGGACGCCGAGAGCACGACGCCGAGGTCCGCTCCGAGGTCGGCGGTGAGGAAGGCGATCGCCGGCGTGGGCAGGACACCGGCGTCGAGGACGTCGACACCGGCCGACGCCAGGCCCGCGAGCACAGCGGCGGAGAGGAACTCGCCGGAGGCGCGGCCGTCCGTGCCGACGACGGCGATGGGCCGGTGTCCGGCGAACTCGCCGATCTCCCCGAGGACATGGGCGGCGGCGACCGAGAGGTCGAGAGCCAGCTCCGCGGTGATGTCGCTGTTGGCCTCACCCCGGACCCCGTCAGTACCGAACAGTCGAGCCACGGCGGCGGTGCCTTCCTTCTGGGTGCTGCTGCAACGACGCGCCGGAGAACGGGCGGCGCGGGAGGAGCTGCGACAGAGAGCCGAAGGGCGGCCCGGAGGAACCGGGCCGCCCTCGTGCTGGTGGTGCAGGGTCAGCGCTTGCTGTACTGCGGAGCCTTGCGGGCCTTCTTCAGACCCGCCTTCTTGCGCTCGGGGACGCGGGCGTCACGGGTGAGGAAGCCGGCCTTCTTGAGCGTGGCGCGGTTCAGCTCCTCGTCGACCCCGTTGAGGGAGCGGGCCACGCCGAGGCGGACAGCGCCGGCCTGGCCGGAGGGGCCACCTCCGTGGACGCGCACGAGCACGTCGTAGGCACCGGTGAGGTCGAGCACGGCGAACGGCTCACCCACGATCTGCTGGTGCACCTTGTTGGGGAAGTAGGACTCCAGGGTGCGACCGTTGATCGTCCACTGGCCGTTGCCCGGGACGATGCGCACGCGGGCGATGGCCTGCTTGCGTCGACCGGTGGCCGCTCCGGGCGCCGAGGCGCTCGGCTTGCGGGCCGGCTCGGCGCCCACGCTGGAGTCGGACTCGGAGGTGTATTCGGTCAGCTCGGGCTCGTCGGCCTCGAGGACGTCGGTGGTCGTATCAGACACTGCGTGTTCCTTGTCTTGGGTTCGTCGCGGGTCGTCAGTGCGGCAGCAGCGCGAGGCCTACTGCGCGACGCCTATTGTGAGACCTGGGAGATCGTGTAGGGGACGGGCTTCTGGGCCTCGTGCGGGTGGGCGGCGCCGGCGTAGACCTTGAGCTTGGTCATCTGCTGGCGGGCGAGCGAATTCTTCGGGAGCATCCCGCGGATCGCCTTCTCGACGGCCTTGGTCGGGTGCTTCTCGAGCATCTCGGTGTAGGTCCGCGACTTGAGGCCGCCCGGGAACCCCGAGTGGCGGTAGGCCAGCTTCTGCTCGAGCTTGGCGCCGGTGAGGGCCACCTTCTCGGCGTTGATGATGACGACGAAGTCACCGGTGTCGACGTGCGGGGCGAAGGTCGTCTTGTGCTTGCCGCGCAGGAGGATGGCCGTCTGGCTCGCGAGGCGACCGAGCACGATGTCGGTCGCGTCGATCACGTGCCAGGCACGAGTGACCTCGCCCGGCTTGGGGGTGTAGGTGCGCACGGTGATCCGCTCTCTGGTCCGGGTGGGCTCCTCAAGGAGCCCGAGGTTGGTCGAGGTATGCCGGCTCGCTCACCCTCGCGGGTGGGGCCAGCGCACAACCTCATCAGTTTAGGGGGCAGGCCCCGACGGGCCCAAATCGGTCCGGGAGAGGCGGCATACCGGGTCTGACCTGCAGGGATGACCGTCACCCATAGCCGTCCAGAGTGATTGTGCACCAGATGTGTGCACAGGTATTGTGCACACATGCCACCGAACTCCGCAGCCATCTCGGTGCTCGCCCACCCGCTGCGCTCCCGCCTGGTCAGCCAGCTGCGCCGCACCGGACCCCTGTCCGCGACGGCGCTCGCCACCCTCCTGCAGACCAACTCGGGCGCCACGAGCTATCACCTGCGCAAGCTGGAGTCCGTCGGGCTGGTGACCGACACCGAGGAGGGCAGGGGCAGGGAGCGGCTGTGGCGGGCCACCACCGAACAGCCCTCGTGGACCCCGGGCGAGGTCGCCGACGACGAGGACGCGACCATCGCGCTGAACTGGATCGAGCGCGACTACGTCCGCCACTTCGCCACCAGGGCCGAGCAGTGGCTCGACGTGGCGCCGACGTGGCCCGCCGACTGGTCGGACCACCTGGGCCTCACCGACAACGTCGCCCTGGTGAGCCGCGAGCAGCTGGCCGCCATGCGCGCGGAGCTCGAGGACGTGCTGCAGAGGTACCGCCGGGTCGGCCAGGGCAACCCGCAGGCCAAGCGCGTCGCCGTCTACGTCTATGCCTACCCCGTCGACCTCGACCAGACCCCGAGGGCCGACCGCCCCTGACCCCGTGTCCCCGAGACCCCCCTCCACGTGTTGCGGCGACACGCCGCATCGGCCGACCCCGGCGTCCGGAAGGTCCGGATCTCACCGCGACACGTGGAGGGGTGGCTGGTAGTGTCACGCGGGCGAGCCGCACGCGGAACAGCTCAGAGTGGGCGCATCTCGCTGATCTTCCAGATCCCGCCCTGCTTGACGGCCTGCACGGACAGCTGCGCGGCTGCGGTCGAGGTCGACGAGTCGGTGGCCCGCGTGGACGACTGGTCGAGGAAGATGAGCAGGCGGGCCGAGTCGCCGGTCAGGGAGGACACCCCGCCGATGACGGACTTGGCCTTGAGGGTGAGCTGCTGGCCGCTGGCCTTGGACTGCAGGGCGTCGAAGATCGTCTTGTACTGGCCTGCCGCGTCGCCCGTGAGCAGCGCCGCGGCCGCGTCCTGCGTCGGCTTCGGGTTGGTGTAGTCGTAGCTGAAGATCCGGTTGAGCGCCACGCTGACCTGGCCGACGACCTCGTTGGTCACGCTCGTGTCCACGAGGGCCGCGTTGCGGGCGGAGTCGGTGCTCCGCAGCTGGTGGGCCTTGACGAAGGCCACCCCGGCGCCGCCCAGGGCCAGGACCGCGACGAGGACGAGCGCGAGGGCCGCCGCAGACAGGCCCTGTCGCGGCGGGGCGCTCGGTTCGACGGGGGCCGGGGCATCGGGTGCCTCGAGTTCCCCGAGTTCCCCGAGTTCCCCGAGTTCCCCAAGTTCCTCAGGGGGCTCAGGAGCCTGCGGCTCGGCGACGAGCGGGGCCGACGGTCGCTTCTCGAGCCGGACGGCCGGGGTGGTCTCGACGGTCGGAGTCGGGCGAGCGGCGGGCGCACTCACCGGCGCCATGGCACGGCGGGGACCCTTGCGGGCCGGGCGGGCGGGTGGGGTGCTCACGACGCGTTCACCGCCACCTGCTGGAGCTGGGAGAGCTTCCACTGCGCGCCGTCGAGGGTGAGGTTGGCGCTGAAGCGGTTGCGCTTCACGGTCGCCTTGCCCGCCTTGTCGATGACGTTGAGCTCGACCGAGGCGATCAGCTGGGCGGTCCCGGCCCGGTCGTCGAGCTGGGTCACGACGGCATCGACGACCTTGCCGGTCGTCTTGGCCCCGGAGCTGGCGAGCGTCTTCTTGTCGGCGTCACTGACCTGGCCCAGCTGGTCGTGGAGCGTGCCGGTCGTCACGGACAGCCAGGCGGTGAGCCCGGCCTGGACCTGGGTCGTGTCGAGGCTGTTCATCACGACGATGTCCTGGCGACCCTCGAGGGTGACGGTGTCGCGCATGGCCGCGTAGTGCAGGCCCTGGTCACCGTCCGCAGCGCGCCACTGCCAGAGCCCGATCGCGAGCACGACGACACCGAGGACTGCCACGACCGCGGCATACGTCGTGCTCCGCCGCGTCGCCCCGATCGACGTCACCCCTGTCCACCCATGAGGTCAGCAAGACTACTCACGGGGTTGATGATCGTCTGTGCCCCGGTGCCGCCGGCGCCGAGGGTGCCGGCCGCCGTGGACGCGGCGAGCGCCGGGCCGATGCCGCGCACGTCCGTGCCCGAGCTCGCGGGGGCGGTGCAGCGGGCCTGCTGGTTGAGCGGCTGGCCGGCCGAGGTGTCCGTCGGCGGACGCAGCGCCGTGCCGCCGTAGCCGCTCGTGCAGGGGAGCGGGTCGAAGAAGGTGGTCACGAGACCGACCTTGAGACCATCGGGGCCGATGATGTTGTAGCCGGCGCTGATGGCCTGAGGCACCCGGACGTAGACCCCTTGCAGCCCGGCGGAGTTCGCGCTGAACACCTGTGCCGTCGTCAGCAGGTTGCCCATCAGGACGCCGAGCGGCACCCCGACCTCGGTAATGAGGGCGTTCAGCTCCGTCGCCGCACCCGGCGCGGCGGCGATGAGCGTGCGCAGGTCCCCGTCGGAGCTCTGGAGCTGCTTCGCGACCAGCTGCAGGCTGCTGCTGAAGGACTTGATGTTGTCGGACGACCCCTGCTGGGTCGCCAGCACCGTGACCGAGTTGTTGATCAGCCCCTGGGTGGCGGGGAAGTTGTCGCTCGCCGCCTTGGTGAAGGCGCGGCCCGCGTCGACCAGGACCTGGATGTTCTCGCCGCTACCCTTCGTCGCGTTCCCGAGCTCGTCGACGACGGTCCGCAGCGAGTCCTGCGGCACCGACTGCACGAAGCCGTCGACGTGGAGCAGCAGGGTGTTGATGTCGATCGGGAGGTCGCTCGCCGCCACCGCGACGTGCGACCCGGCCGCGAGGAACGGCCCGGAGTCGCTCTTGGGCCGCAGGTCGACGTACTGCTCGCCGATCGCCGAGCGGTTGGCGACCACGGCGACGAGGTCCGCCGGGATGGGCGGGGCCTCGCTGGTGATGTCGAGATCGGCTTCGACCCCGGAACCGGTCAGCCGGATGGCGCCGACCTGCCCGACCGAGACCCCGCGATAAGTCACCTCGGCGTCGGTGTAGGCGCCACCGGTGTCCGGCATCGACATCACGACGGTGTAGCCGGAGGCCCCGATGAGGCGCGGCACCTGGACGTAGCGGATCGCGATGACCGCCGTCCCGACGAGGGCGACGACGAGGAACAGGGCGACCTGCACGATGACCTTGCGTCCGAGCATCAGCTGCCCGCTCCCCCACGTCGCGCGCCGGTCGGCCCGGACGTCGTCGGTGTGGGTGTGGCTGTGGGGGTGGGCGTCGGTGTGGCCGTGGCCGACGGGGTGGAGGTCGTTGCCGGCGTCGTCGGCGTCGTCGGTGGTGTCGTCGGCGTCGTCGGAGGCGTGCTCGGCGTGCCCGACGGGGTTCCCGCGCCGGGTGTGGTGGGCGTGCCCGACGGGCTGGGCGGCGAGGTGGGAGTACTCGTCGTGAGGGTCGGCGTCGGGATGCCCGGAGCTGCCGACGACGTGGAGGGCAGCAGCATCGGGGGCGCGCCTATCTGGTTGAGGGTCGTCCCCGCCACCGGCGCGCTGAGCGCCGCGGCATACCCCTGAGGCCAGCTCATCGAGCTGACCGCCGGGATCGTCGTGCCCGGGGTCGAGAGGTTGGTGACGAGGAAGGCGTTGAGGTAGTCGCCCTTGATCGCTCCGAGGACGGAATCGGGGAAGGGGAAGGTGAAGAGGATCTGCAGGGCATCGGGCAGGGCCTGGCCCGAGGCCGCCAGCTGGGTGAGGATCGGGTCGAGGCGCTGGAGGTCGGCGACCATGTCGGCCGAGCTCTGGTCGAGGGTGCTGACCGTGACGGTCGAGAGCGAGTCCAACGCCTTGAGCATGGCGACGAGCTGCGTGCGCTGCTCGACGAGGACCTGCAGCCCGGGCGGCAGCCGGTCGAGCGCATTGGTCAGCTGGCCCTCGTTGGCCTGCAGGGTGGTGGACAGCCGGTTGAGGCTGTCGAGAGCGCCGGTGATGGCCGTCTTGCGCGAGTTGAGGGTGGTGACGAAGGCCGACACGTTGGTGAGGAAGGCCCGGATCTCGCCATCGCGACCACGGGAGACGTTGGCGAGCTCCCGGGAGATGTCCTGCATCTGGGCGATGCCACCACCGTTGAGCAGCAACGACATCGCGCCGAGGACCCGCTCCGCGTCGACCGACTCGGAGGTGCCTTCGAGACCGATCTTGCCGATCGCCCGCAGGGACCCGATCGGGGCGGAGGTCGGGTTGTCGAGAGAGACGTACTTCTCGCCGAGCAGGCTCGTCTGCTGGATGCGGGCCGTGGCGTTCGCCGGAAGGTGCACGTCGCCGTTGAGGAGCATCGTCACCACGGCCGCCCGCCCGTCGGACCGCAGAGCGATCTGGGTGACCTTGCCCACCGGGACGTTGTTGACCTTCACCGAAGACTGCGGGACGAGGTCCAGCGCATCGTTGAACTCCGCCGTGACCTGGTAGCCGTTGTTGCCGATGGCCGGCCCACCGGGCAGGGGCAGGTCGTAGAGACCACCCGTCAGGCCGCACCCGCCGAGGGTCGCCGTGACGGCGAGGAGCAGGAGGGCGACGAGCATCCGGCGGCCGGTATGCGTGGCGCGGCCGACGCGCGGGGCAGGGCGGCGGGTCACGGGACGGCTCCGGTCACGCTCGGGAGGAACAAGGGAGGGGGTGCGGAGCTGCCGGCCGCGCTCGAAGGGGCACCGGTGCCCCCGGGAAGTGCGCTGGCCGCGCCCTTCGTCGCCGCCGCGCCGGCAGCCGACGCGCCCGCCCAGACCCCGATGTCGTTGAGGTTGCCGCGCGAGCTGAGCGTCCCGGTCGTCGGGTCGTAGGCGTCGAGGAAGTTCTGCAGGGTGACGGGCAGCGTCGCACTGATCTGCTGGAGCGCCGCCTGCTGCCGGGCCAGGGTCTGGGCCGTGCTCTGCAACCCGTTGACGTCGGCCGTGATCGACGAGCGGTTGTCGTGGATGAAGCCCTGCACCTGAGCCAGCGCCTGGCCGAGCTGCGAGGTGGCGGCGGCAAAGTCCTGGCGGTCGGCCGCGAGATAGCCCGAGACGGAGGCCAGCTGGGCGTTGACCTGGGTCACGCCGGCGTCGTTGCGGGCGAGCACGTCGTTGAAGGACTTGAGGTTGGAGACGGTGCTGAAGAGATCGGCCTGGGAGTTGTCGAGGGTCTTCGCCGCCGACCCGAAGTCCTTGATGGTCTGGTTGAAGGTGGCGCCGTTGCCTTTGAGGTTCTTCGAGGCGACGGTGAGCACCTGGGACAACGAGCCCGTCTTGTTGGCACCCGCCGGGCCGAGGGCGCTGCTGAGGTTGTCGATCGCCGAGTAGAGCTGGTCGAGCTCGACGGGTGTCGCCGTCTGGGTGAGGGCGATCGTCGTGCCCGGAGCGATGGTCTCGGCGCCACGCTTGGCCCCGGTGAGCTGGATGTAGCGGTCGCTCACCACGCTCGGCGCGATGACCACGGCGTGGCTCTCCTTGGCGATCCGCACGTCCGGGTCGACGGTCATCGCGACCACTACGGTCTGCCCCTGGGGCACCACCGAGTCGATCCGACCCACGCGCACGCCGAGGACGCGGACGTCGGAGCCGGCATACACCCCTACTCCGCTGTTGAAGATGGCCCTGACCTGCGTGCCGGAGCGTCCGCTGCCGGTCAGGAGGTAGGTCGCGGCGGCCACGAGGACGAGCACGAGGACGACGGCCATGGTCGCGAGCCGCTTGGAGCGGAGGCTCATGAGCCCCCTCCTGACTTGGGAGCACAGGTGCGCTGGGCGTTGGCGTCGAGGATCGGGCTGCCCGTCGCGTCGAAGAGGCCGCAGACGTAGGCGTCGAGCCACCGGCCGTTGCCGGAGGCGCTGGTGAGCAGGCCGTAGTAGGGAGCAGCGAGACTGATGGCGCTCTCCAGGTTCTTCTGGTTGCGGTCGAGGATGACGGTGACCGCGTGGAGCTTGTCGAGGGCCGGCTGCAGCTGCGCCTGGTTGTCGGTCACGAGTCCCTGCACCTGGACGGCGAAGGTCTGGGTGCCCTCCAGCAGCGCGGAGACCGCGTCACGGCGACGCTGGAGCTCGCCGAGCAGGAGGTTGCCGTCCGTGACGAGGGCCTCGATCTGCGGGCTGCGGTCGTCGAGGGTGGCCGAGATCTGCTTCGTGCTGGCGACGAGCTTGGCCAGCTCCGCGTCCCGGGACGAGATCGTCTTCGAGAGGGCGGACAAGCCCTGCAACGTCCCGCGGACGGAGTCCGGGGTGTTGGCGAAGGTCGCGGACAGGGTGTCGAAGCTCTTGGCCAGCTGCGCGGTGTCGATCTGGTCGACCGTCGTCGTGAAGCCGGCGAACGCCTGCTCGACGTCGAAGGGGGACGTCGTGCGGGAGACGGGGATCGCCGCCGAGGGATCGAGCGGCGCCGTCCCCTCGGGATCGACCGCGAGGTACTTCTGGCCGAGGGCCGTCCGGATCCGGATGGACGCCGAGCTCGCGTCACCGATCCACGCGTTCTTGACCTGGAAGTCGACGGCCACCACGTCGTCCTCGAGCCGGACCCCCTGGACCTCGCCGACCTTCACCCCGGCGATCCGGACCTCGTTGCCGGTCTTGAGCCCGGCGGCCTCCGTGAAGTAGGCGTGGTAGGTCGTGCCGCCGCCGATGACCGGCAGGTCACGCGACCAGAAGACCCCTGCGCCGACGAGCACGAGGGCGAGGATCCCGACCACGGCGATGACGATGGGGTTGCGCTCGCTGAACGGCTTCATCCCTGGCACCTCGTCATCCTTGGCACCTCGCCGCGACCGGGTTGACCCCGACCCCTCCGTAGTAGCCCTCGGGGACGGGGATGCGACCGGTCACCGAGCAGAGGTAGAAGTTGACCCAGGAGCCATAGCTCGAGGCGCGCCCGAGGGCGTTGAGCTTGGTCGGGAGGGTGGTGAGGAACTGGTCGAGCTTGGGGGACCCGGCGAGGGTGCCGGACAGCGTGCCGAGCTGGGCGATCGACGACTTCAGCGGGGCCCGCCCGTTCTGCAACAGGCCCCCCACGCTCGTGGTGAGACCGCCGATGCTCTGGATCGCCTCGCCGATGGTCGCGCGGTCGGAGGCGAGCCCGGACGTCAGCTGCTGCAGCGTGATGAGCATCTGGGACAGCTGCTCCGAACGGGAGTTGACCGTGTCGAGGACCTGGGTGAGGTTGGTGATGACCTCACCGATGACCTGGTCCTTGGAGGCCAGCGTCTGGGTGAAGGCCGCGGTCTGGGTGAGCAGGCTCTCGACGGTGCCGCCCTCGCCCTGGAAGACCTGGATGATCTCGTAGGCCAAGGTGTTGACCTCCCCGGGTGAGAGGGCTTTGAAGAGCGGCTGGAAGCCGTTGAAGAGCATCGTCATGTCGAGGGCGGGTTGGGTGTGGTCGAGCCCGATCGTCGCGCCCGGCGACAGCTGCTGGTCGGGCGACCCGCTGCCCTGGTCCAGGGCGAGGTAGCGCTGTCCGACGAGGTTGCGGTAGCGCAGCACGGCGGACACGGTGCTGGCGAGGTGGATGGTGGAGTCGACGACGAACTCGACGCGGGCGACCCGCCGGTCCTGGACCTCGATCGAGCCCACGGTCCCGATCCGCACCCCCGCCATCCGGACGTCGTCGCCCGGGTTGAGGCTCGTCGCATCGGTGAACAGGGCCGTGAACGTCGCACCCGACGCACTCGAGCCGTTGGCGATCGTCGCGGCGAGCACCGTCGTGGCGAGGACGGTGGCGACGATGAACGCGATGCTCTTGATGATCGGTCCGGTCAGGCTCCTCATCGCACCGTCACCACCGATCCGCGCAGCGCCGGCCCGAGCAGGAGGGAGCCGAAGTCGGGGAACTGGCTCGGGGAGACACCCGACGAGGGCGCCACGAGCTCGGCGATCCAGGCGTTCTCCGCGGGCGAGTTGGCCATACCCAGCCCCGGCGCCGCCGCGAGCGACGACAGGGCCGCCCCGGTGGTGGTGGCTGTCCCGGCAGTGGTCGCGGCCGTCTTTGCGGCGGTGGTGACCGCGGCGCTCGGCGCAGCCGGGGCGATCGCCGGCTGGTAGGCCGTGGTCGACCCGTCCGGCGCCGTCACGGGCGTACCCGTGGGGACGTAGGGGCAGGCGGGGTTGCCGGTCGCCGTCGGCACGACCACGTCCTTGCCGGCGACGTACTTGCCGCGTGACGGGACGATCGTCATGGTGCCGTGGAGCCCGACCTGCGAGGTGCCGACCCCCAGCGCCTTGTCCATCTTCGGGATCATTCCGGTCAGGGCCGAGAACGTGCAGGGGAACTCGGAGGCGTACTGCGCGCTGACGTCGAGAGCAGGGAGGCTGTCGCGCGACAGCCCGATGATCGTCGAGGAGTTCGACCCGACCCAGCCGCCGGTGGTGTTGGCCGAGCTGATGACCGTCGAGAAGAGGGTCTTGAGCTGCTGCTGCTGGTCGACCTGGGTCTGCGCGAAGGTCGTGAGGTCGTTGAGCGCCCCGAGCAGGTCCGGCAGCGAGTCGGAGTAGGTGTTGGCGACGCTCGCGAGGGCCTGGAGGTCGTCGGCGAGCTTCGGGACCTCCGGGCCGAACTTCGTGAGGTAGGCGCTGAACTCGTCGAGGCTCGCGCCGATCTGCGTGCCCCGGCCACGGAGGGCAGTGGACACCTCGGAGAGCGTGGAGGCGAGCTTCTCGGGCTGGAGGGTCTGCAGGACGGGCAGAAGGTCGTCGAAGACCCGCTGCAGCTCGACGCCCTCGAACGAGCTGTCCTGGCGGATGGTGGCGCCCGAGCTGATGGCGGGTGACCCGTCGCTCGCGGACGGGACGACGACGCTGACGAACCGCTCGCCGAACAGCGTCTTGGGGAGTAGCCGGGCGGTCGCGTCGGCGGGGATCTGCTCCGCCTGCGCCGGGTCGAGCGAGAGGGAGATGCGGGCGCCGTCACCAACCGAGGTCACCGAGGTGACCCGGCCCACGAGCACCCCCCGCACCTTGACGTCGGCACCCCGCTGCATGGCGTTGCCGGCGTTGCTCGCGAGCAGCGTCACCGACACCGACGGGGTGAACGTCTTGGCGTAGATGAGCAGCGTGGCGGCGAGCAGGCCGGCCAGCACCAGGAGGGAGACGATGCCCGTGCTGAGGTCCCCGCGGCTGACGCGTGTCACCGAACCACCTTCTGCGGCGCCGTCATCCGGCGATCCGCACCGTCGTCGTCGCGCCCCAGAGAGCGAGCGAGAGGAAGAAGTCGATGACGGCGACAGTGACGATGCTGCGACGCACGGCCGTGCCGACGGCGAGCCCCACACCGGCGGGACCACCCTCGGCGTGGAAGCCGTGGTAGCAGTGGATGAGGATGATGAGGATCGAGAAGACGAGGACCTTCACGAACGAGAGGACGATGTCGACGGGCGGCAGGAAGAGGGAGAAGTAGTGGTCGTAGGTGCCGGCTGACTGGCCGTAGAAGTAGACCGTCACCACCCGTGATCCGAGGTAGGAGGTGAGCAGCCCCACGATGTAGAGCGGGACCACGGCGATGATCCCCGCGATCATCCGGCAGGTGACGAGATAGGGGATGGTCGAGACACCGATGGCGTCCAGCGCGTCGATCTCCTCGTTGATCCGCATCGAGCCGAGCTGGGCCGTGAAGCCCGCCCCGACGGTCGCCGCGAGCGCGAGGGCGGCGACGAGTGGTGCGATCTCGCGGGTGTTGAAGTAGGCCGACACGAAGCCGTTGAGGGTCGAGGTGCCGATCTGGTCGAGCGCGGCATACCCCTGGATGCCCACGACCGTGCCCGTGAAGAGGCTGAGGGCGATCATCACCCCGATGGTGCCGCCGATGACGGCGAGGGCGCCGGAGCCGAAGCTCACGTCGGCGAGCAGCCGGACGACGTCCTTGGGGTAGCGGCGCAGGGCGACCGGCGTGAGCGACACGGCACGCAGGTGGAAGCGCACCTGGGAGCCGACTCCGGCGACCCACCGCACAGGGCGCTGGGCGACGCCGCCGAGGGTCTCGCGATCGAGGCTCATCAGGTCCCCTTCGGCGGAATGACTTGGAGATAGAGAGTCGTCATCGCGAAGTTGACGAAGAAGGTCAGCAGGAAGGTGATGACGACCGACTGGTTCACGGCGTCACCGACACCCTTGGCGCCCGGCGGGGGGTTGAGCCCGCGGAAGCAGGCGACGACCCCGGCGATGAAGCCGAAGATCAGGGCCTTGAGCTCACCGACGTAGAGATCGGGCAGCTGGGCGAGCGCCGAGAAGCTGGCGAGGTAGGCGCCGGGCGTGCCGCCCTGGACCACCACGTTGAAGAAGTAGCCACCGGCGACGCCCACCACGGACACCATGCCGTTGAGCAGCACCGCGACGAGCATGGAGGCGAGGACGCGGGGGACGACGAGGCGGTGGATCGGCGAGACCCCGAGCACCTTCATCGCGTCGATCTCCTCGCGGATCGTCCGTGCGCCGAGGTCCGCGCAGATCGCAGCGCCACCGGCGCCGGCGATCATCAGGGCCGTGACGATCGGGCTGGCCTGTTGGATCACCGCGAGGACGCTGGCGGCCCCGGTGAAGGACTGCGCCCCGAGCTGCACCGTGAGGGTGCCGAGCTGCAGGGCGATGACGGCGCCGAACGGGATGGCGACGAGGGCCGCCGGGAGGATCGACACGCTCGCCACGAACCAGAACTGCTCGATGAACTCCCGCCACTGGAAGGGTCGCCGGAAGGTCAGGCGGATCGTGTCGAGGCCGAGGGAGAACAGCTGGCCGGTGCCGCGCAGCGAGCGGGCGAGCGCGCCCCCGGGGTGAGGCGGGTAGGGGATGTCGTCGTCGTGCAGGTCAGCGCGCTTGACGATGTCGAGACCCGGGGGGTCCCGGTCGTCGTCACGGTCCCCCGTGAGATCGAGCAGGGTCACGGCATTCCACCCAGCCCGGCGACCGTGGCGTTGATGGCCCGCCAGCGGGCGGCCTCCTCCGGGGGGGCCGCGGCGAGGATCTCGGCGCGCACCCGGGCGGGCAGCTCGTGCAGGGACGCGAGGACGCGCCGGCTGCGGCGCTCTTCGCCGGACCGGGCCGGGAGCCCGCGGGTCGGTCGCATCTGGGGGACGAGCCCGCGCACGTCCTCCTCGTTGTCGTCGTGGATGAGCTCGGCCTCGCGTGCTGCGGTGGCGTCGTCCTTCTCCTCGGACATGCCGATGGGCCCGATGCGCCGGCCGTTGAGGAACTGCTCGACGACCGGCTCCTCACTCGTGAGCATGACCTCACGGGGCCCGAACATCACGAGCTCGCGGTTGAACAGCATCCCGAGGTTGTCGGGGAGGCGCCGGGCGAGCTCGATGTTGTGGGTGACGATGAGGATGGTCATGTCGAGCTCGGCGTTGAGGTCGATGAACGTCTGGGCGAGGTAGGAGGTGCGCACCGGGTCGAGGCCCGAGTCGGGCTCGTCGACCAGGATGATCTCCGGCTCGAGGACCAGCGCGCGGGCCAGACCGGCGCGCTTGCGCATGCCGCCCGAGATCTGGCCGGGCACCTTGGCGCCTTCGCCGCCGAGACCGACGAGCTCCATCTTGTCCTGGACGATCCGGCGGATCTCGGTCTCGGTTTTGCGGGTGTGCTCACGCAGCGGGAAGGCGATGTTGTCGTAGAGGTTGAGGGACCCGAAGAGGGCACCGTCCTGGAAGAGGACCCCGAAACGCTTCCGCACCTCCTGGAGCTCGCGCTCGCTGCAGGACACCGTGTCGACACCGTCGACGTGCACGCTGCCTCGCTCCGGACGGATCAGACCGATGACGGTCTTGAGGAAGACCGACTTGCCGGTGCCCGAGGGGCCGAGCAGGGCGCTGATCTCACCGGGCGGCAGGGTGAGCGCGACGTTCTTCCAGATGTTCTGGCGACCGAACGACTTGGTCAGCGCGTCAACCTCGACGGTTGCCCCCATGACCTGCCTCCGTCTCTTCGCGATCTTTCGTGGCGCCGTGCACGCTCAACCTCGGTGCAGAACGCGATCGGTCGCCTCTCGGAGGGCGGGACCAGGTTCAGCACCGAACCTCGCTCACTGTAAGTAGGCCCATTCTGGTGTGCAAGAGCGCCGCGATGGGAAATACTCCGGAGTAGGAAACAGTGCTCATCCGAGCATGACGATCTTGGCGGGTCCGTGCATGTGCACGAAACCTGCCGGACCCGAATCGCGGCCCGCGCCTCCAGTGGGGCTGCTCCGGCGGCAGAGACAGGTGGTGCGCCGGTGACGGCGGGAGAACTCGTGAGCAGCCGCGTCGCAGAGATCATGCGGTGGTACACCTCCCTCCCCGAGCACGAGATGGTGCAGCTCGTGCGCGACGTCGACCGGTCGGTCCACGACGTGGCGCCGGCCTTCGTCGAGCAGGCGGCGCGCACCCCCAACGGTGCGACGGTGACGTCCATCGTCGAGATGTCCTTCACCGCCTTCGCGAGCTCGATCGACAACCCCGACCTCGCGGCTGCCTCGATCGGCGGCACCTTCTCCCGCATCGGGCACCAGATGGCCGTCGACGGGGTGGAGCTCGAGACCATGCAGCGCGCCCTCGAGAAGGCGTCCACGCTCATCGTCGACCGGATGGAGCAGCTGCTGGAGCTGCATCCGCTGCCGGCCTCGCTCGCCGTGCAGCTGATCCAGATGTTGACGCGGTACCTCACCCAGCTCCGGGTCTACGTCGAGGACGGCTTCACGGCTGCCCCGGCCGCGGAGATCGGCTCACGACGCGACCGTGGTGACCTCTTCGACCTGCTCGCCTCCGGCGCGACGACCCAGGACCTCGCGAAGTTCGGCGAGAGCACGCTGCTCCAGATGCCGGACCGGGTGGCGGCAGTGGTCGTCGGGGGGACGCGGCGACCGCTGCGCCGCCTGCCGCCCCTCGACGAGCACGGCTTCCTGCCGGCGTCCGGCCCGGTCACCGTCATCCTGGTCGCCGCCGAGCATCTCGACGACATCGCGGCCGCCGCTGCCAACCTCCCCCCGATGACCCGCCTGGCCGTCGGGCCCGTGGTCTCGGCCCAGCACGCCGCCGAGTCGATCGCCGTCGCCCGGGCCGCCCAGCGGCACCTCGACTCGGGCGTGCTACCCCGCGAGGACGTCTTCCGCTGCGACGACCACCTCATCGAGCTGCTGCTGCTCTCGGACCACATCAGCCTCAGTGCCCTCGCAGAGCGCCGGCTGGCACCGCTCGCCGCCATCCCCCCACGCGACCGCGAGCAGTATGCCGTGGCCCTCCTGGCCCTGCTGGAGACCGGCAAGTCGGTGCGCCAGCTCGCCCACGAGCTGCACTACCACCAGCAGACCCTGCAGTCCCGGGTCAACAAGCTCAAGGCCGTCTACGGCGACCAGCTCGAGGACCCGCAGGCGCGGGTCGAGATCATCCTCGCCCTGCGGCACGCCCTGCGGGCGCCGGCCGACGTGCTCGGCACCGAGGCCCCGTAGCCCACCCGCCTGTCACGGCTTCAGGCAGGTGTCCGTCGGCGGGGTCTCCTGGGTCAGCGGCAGGTTGGGCAGGAACGACGGCCACGCGCAGGGCGTGGGGTTCGGTTTCCACGGGTTGCCCTGCGGATCGGTCGGCGGGACGGAGGAGATGGCTCCTGGCCCGGTCAGCTTGTCGGTGTTGACCGGCAGGGTGCAGCCCAGCCCGGCGGCTTCGGGGGGGCACCCCAGCTTGTTGGCCGCGTCGGTGGCCCCCTGGACGAGGTGGACGGGGTTGCCCTTGCCGGAGAGCGCGCTGGTGAACAGCTGCGAGAAGTCTTCACCCGACGCGGAGCGGCACCCCGTGAAGGCGGGTATGTCGAGCGAGCCGTAGAGGTCGCCGCCGAAGATCGGGTAGTAGTACGTGGGTGGGGTGGGGCGCAGCCCGGGCACCGGGACGTACTTCCCCAGGAAGGCCAACGGCAGAGGGGCAACCCCCCGGCACGAGGGGCCGACGTCCAGCGGCCTGCCGTCGATGGTGACCCCGTCGAGGCGGATGGTGAGCAGCCCCGAGGCCTCGACGTCGAAGAGGTCGAAGGCGGACGAGCCGGGGATCGGGGTCGAGTCGACCTTGATCTGGATCGGGATGGGGAGGTCGCTGGAGTCGCGGACCTGGGACAGGTGGGTCGTCACCGTGACGGGGATCATCCCGAAGGCCAGGGCGGTCGAGGTGATCGCGGGCAGGTCGCCCCAGGGGTGGGGCGACCCGGTCGGCGACTGGACGAAGACCCTGGTCGGGAAGCTCTGCCGGTACTGCGTGCTCTTGTGGCCGCTGATGACGTTGTAGTACTGCCCGATCAGGTTCGCGCCGATGAGGGTCACGGGGAGCCGGATGGCCTGCTTGACCTTGACGACATCCGTCGTGCCCACCGTGAGGGCCGAGGTGGCGGTGCCGTTCTGGGCGAGCACCGGACGCTGATTGCGGCACAGCCCTGACTTCGGGCCAGGGTTGCAGGGCGAGCGCGTCGTCCCGAGGTAGAAGCTGGGCAGCCCCGGGGCGGGCGGGTTGGTCGGGACGACCAGGCCCGACTTGGCGTCGGGGAGCACCAGGCCGCCGACAGCATCGGGCGCAGCAACGGCTGCGAGAACGGAGCCGTCGGGTGCGGGAGCGGTCGCCGCGCCCGCGCCCTGGAGGCCGCCGGCGACGCAGGCCATCGAGG
The DNA here is from genome assembly GCF_025353065.1 of Lapillicoccus sp. Lineage (GTDB taxonomy): Bacteria > Actinomycetota > Actinomycetes > Actinomycetales > Dermatophilaceae > Lapillicoccus. The sequence goes on along the minus strand of NZ_JANXRJ010000294.1, from coordinate 9,648 downwards.
CGACGACGACGAGCGCGCGCACTCCCCATCGGCTCCAGTGACGATCCATCGGGCGAACGTACGTCCCGATCGTCGGGCGGCACAAGCCTCGTCACCCCCCTCTTGCCGGTGCGGCGAAGAATTCTGGCTGATCTCGTGCAGATGCCCCGCGCCCTTCCGGCTCGACCATCCATCTGTACTGAACTTCACCGTTCTTGTCCGAAGGGGCTTCACCCCGGGCCGTTCCGGGCCTACGTTCACTCTCGGGCCAGCCCTTGGCCACCGGACAACGATGTTTGGAGGAATCCCCATGTACCGCACGAAGACCCTCGCCCTGGCGAGCGCCGCTGTGGGAGCGACCGCAGTTCTCGTCCTGTCCTCGGGACCGGCGTTCGCTGCGGCGACCTACACAGTCAAGTCGGGCACGACGACGACCGGGACGACCACCTACACGGCCGCCACCACAGGCGCCTCCCCCCAGATCAAGTTCAACGACGTCACGACCGGTGTCGCCCTGTCGTGCACGAGCGGCACCGCTGCCGGCTCGATCAAGCTCGGCAGCAAGATCTCCGGTGTCGCTCTCGGCTCCATCGCCTCGACGACCTGGACCGGCTGCCTCGGGCCGGCCAGCCTGCCGGTGTCGGTCACGCAGAACGCGCCGTGGGCGATCAACCTCACCGGAACCCCGACGACGGGCGGCGTCACTGCTGCCACGGTCACCGGCGTCAACGCCACGGTCTCGGCCAACGCTGGCAGCTGCAGCTTCAACGTCACGGGCGGGGTCAAGGCGAAGATCACGGCCGCGGGCGCTACCAAGCAGAAGCTCACCGTCATCACGGCCGGGTCCACCCTGAAGGTCAGCAACGTCGCCGGCTGCTTCGGCCAGATCAACAACGGCGACACGGCGAACTTCGCTGGTGTCTACAAGATCTCGGCGGCCAGCGGCCCGCTCTCGATCACCACCCCGTAGGCGTCTGACTTCACCCCCAGGAGGATGACGTGAGAAAGTCAGCCATCGCCGCCGTGGCGGTCGGGGCCCTGGCCCTGACCGGCACGACCGTGTCCACCGCCAGTGCCGCGCCGGTCCCGGTGCTCAAGGTCATCTACGACGCCACGGGTTCTTCGACAGTGCTCAAGACCGGCAGCGTGGTGGCACTCGGTCCGACCACGTTGACGACCAACGTCCTGCCGGACGGGACCTTCACCGGTTCGCTGATCCTGCCGCCCGCCCAGACCTCGTTCAAGCTGCTGGGCTTCCTGCCGGTCACCGCGACGGTGAACTTCATCCCGGTCGGTCCCGTCAAGGGTGCGCTGGGCATCGGCAAGGTTCGGTCCAAGGCGTTCTTCGACATCCGCCTCTCGGACGTCACCCTGGCCGGGATCCCGACACCCGTCGGCGACTCGTGCCAGACCGGCCGCACGGTGATTCCGGCGAACACGCCCAAGGGTGAGAAGTTCGACCTCACCAAGGGCGGTAACCTCACCGGCACCTACACCATCGGGCAGTTCTCGAACTGCGGCCTGACGACGGTGCTGATCAACCAGCTCATCCCCGGTCCGGGCAACACCGCGACCCTTACCCTGAGCAACGGCCACGTGGCCTGAGACCTCCCTGCTCACGGACGGAGCCCGGACCGCCATCGGCGGTCCGGGCTTCGCCGTGTCGGGCGGGCGCCGTCGTCAGGGGTCCACGGCCAGCAGGGCGAACGAGACGAGCCAGTGGGTGGACATGAAGTCACCGACGACGATCTCGCGCTCGACGTGCTCGACCTGCGCCCGGGTCGCCGTGGCGATCCGTCGACGACGCTCCTCATCGACGATCGGCGCGATCCGCCGCAGCTGCCAGGCGCGGGACAGGCCCAACCCGTAGAGGTGCACAGCCTTGCCGTCGGTGCGGTCGAGCACCTCGGGGACCGTCAGCAGGGGGTCCCCCTCCTCGGCGAGGTGCGGGAGGAAGGCCGCCAGCCACGCGGCATACTCCCCGGGGGGCAGGACGCGACCCATGAGGTCGGCCTCGCAGAGGGCGGGCGACAGGAAGTCGCTCCCACCGGGCTCCCACGTGGCGGGGTAGTCGGTGTCCGCGCCGAACCAGTGCCGTGCCCTCTCCTCCACCAGCCGGGTCACGTCCTCGCGACCGAGTGCCGTCGCCGCCTCGTGGACGAGAGCCAGTCCGAACGCGAGGTTGGAGTGCTCACCGTGGCGCACCGGGTAGGCCAGCCTGGGCAGCCAGTCGGTCAGCAGGTCCGCCACGGTGTCGAAGAGCGGACGCGTCGCCTGCGCCCAGCGTTCGGCGCCGGGCACGGTCGATCCCGCGGTCGCGGCAGCGAGGCTCGCCACCCAGGCCCAGCCGTAGGGGCGCTCGTAGCCGGGATGACGACGCAGGTATGCCGCCTCGACCTCGCAGGCCTGTGGGGTGAGGCGCTCGTCGAGCAGGCGGACGAGCTCTCCCCGTGCCGCGGGCGCGAGGTGGTCGGCAGCGCGCCCCAGGAGGCGCACCGCCGACCACTGCATGTGCGCCGAGGAGTGCCAGTCGAAGGAGCCGTGGAACGCCGGGTGCAATCGGACCGGGGTCACGTCGACGTCGTCGGCGTCCGCCGAAACATGTTGGGAGGCATAGGGATACGTCGTCTGGAGCACCGTGGCCACGGTCTGCGCCCAGCGCGTCGCATAGGTCGGGCGCCAGTCCGGCGCGACGGCTGCGGCGTTCATCGCGGGAAGGCGAAGAAGAACATGATCGCGACGTTGGCCGCGAGCAGGACCCACATGGGCATGCCACCTCGCTGAGGTCGGGATGACGGCACGATGTCGCGCCGCTCGACAAGCACTCTAGAAGTTGTTCAACAATCTTGCCAAGGGGCTCGGCGTGTGGATCTCGGCGTGGGGATCTCGGCGTGGGGATCTCCGCGTGGGGATCTCCGCGTGTGGATCTCCGCGTGTGGATCTCGGCGTCAGGATCTGGGCTCGACGGCGCGACCGTCGAGGGTGTGTGTGGCATACAGGCCGACGAGGTGGCGCTCCGCGCGCAGCAGGTAGTCCTCCAGGAGGATCGCGGCCCGGACCAGCTCGCCGGACGCCACGAGCGAGGCGATCCTGCGGTTGTCCTCGAGGTAGGGCTCGTGGACTTCGCGGGCCGCGGCCACGACGAGGAAGAGCAGCCGCATCTCGGTCACGAGGCTCCGCAGCGTGCGCAGGATGACGTCGTTGTCGGCGAGCGTGGCCAGGGCCAGGTGGAACTGGCCGTTCGCGCTGCCCACCTCGTCCCAGTCACCGCTCTCGCTGGCTCGCCATCCCCGTTCGGCAGCATCGACGACCGCGAGGACCGATGTCTCCCAATGGTGCTGCAAGTGGCGCTCCCGCGTGGAGCCGTCCGGGTCGGGCTCTCCGCACCAGGCCGCCCGCCGCACCGCGGCCTCCCGTAGCGCGCCGCACTCGAGCAGTCGACGTGTCTCGTAGACGTCGCGGGCCTCGCGCACGCTGGGCCGACGGACGAACACTCCCCGGTTGGGCAGGTGCTCCACGAGGTGCTCGTGGGCGAGCACGCGGAAGGCTTCGCGCAAGGTGTTGCGACTGACCTCGAACTGGGCACCGAGGCGCGTCTCGTCGAGCCGGGTCCCCGGCCGCAGGCCCCCGTCGAGGATCGTGGCACGCAAGGCGTCGACCAGTGCCCCCGCAGCCAGCTTGCCCATCGACCCTCCGTCGTTCGTTCTCTGTCTCTGTGGTGCCAGCATCTTGACAGGTGACGGCTTGTTGAACAATCCTCGGCGTATGACGCGCCAGCAGGTGGACCTGAACGCGGACATGGGTGAGTCCTTCGGACGCTGGACCCTCGGCGACGACGCCGGTCTGCTCGATGTCGTCACCTCGGCCAACATCGCCTGCGGTTTCCACGCGGGCGACCCCGCGACCCTCGTCGCCACGTGTCGGAAGGCCGTCGCGCACGGCGTCGCTGTCGGGGCGCAGGTGGGATATCACGACCTCGCCGGCTTCGGTCGCCGGTTCATCGACGTCGCACCGGACGACCTCTATGCGGACGTGCTTTATCAGATCGGCGCGCTCGACGGCATCGCCCGGTCCGTCGGCGGGGCGGTGACCTACGTCAAGCCGCACGGCGCGCTATACAACGCGATCGTCCACCATGTCGAGCAGGCCGCCGCCGTGGCTGCGGCGGTCGCCGACCACCGCTCGGACCTCATGGTGCTCGGGCTGCCCGGCTCGGCGTTCCTGGCCGCCGCTGAGGCCAGGGCCCTGCGCACGGTGCGCGAGGCGTTCGCCGACCGGGCCTACACCCCTGACGGGACGCTCGTCTCCCGGCGCGAGCCCGGAGCCGTCCTCCACGACCCGGTAACCGTCTCCGAGCGCGTCGTGCGACTCGTGACCCACGGCCGTCTCGTCACGGTCGACGGCACCGAGATCGCGATCGATGCGGATTCGGTATGCGTCCACGGCGACTCCCCGGGCGCCGTCGAGCTGGCCCACGCCATTCGGAAGGCCTTGACGAGCGCCGGCGTCACGCTCACCGCCTTCGCCCCATGAGGCTGCGGCCCTGCGGCGACCGCGCTGTCCTGGTCGAGCTCGCTGACGCGGACGAGCGGCGCCGGCTCGAAGCCGCGCTGCGGGCCACGCCCCTGCCCGGCGTGCTGGAGCACGTCCCGGCTGCCCGCACGGTGCTCGTCACCGTGAACGACCCGACCCGCCTCGTCGGCGTCGTCGCCGCGCTGCGGTCGTTGACCCTCCCGCTCACCGGTGCCGACGTGGCCACCGAGAGCGTGCCCGACACGGACGTGCTCGAGATCCCCGTGACCTACGACGGGGACGACCTCCCCGAGGTCGCGACACACCTGGGCTGCGACGTGCGGGAGGTGGTCACGCGGCATACGGGACAGGTGTGGCTGGTCGAGTTCGCCGGTTTCGCACCGGGATTCGGGTATCTCCTCGGCGACCGAGGGGGGCTCGAGGTCCCCCGGCGGTCGACGCCCCGGACGCGCATCCCGGCGGGTGCCGTGGGGCTCGCGGGGCCCTGGAGCGGGGTCTATCCCCGGGCCTCGCCCGGAGGCTGGCAGCTCATCGGGCGGACCGATCTGGAGATGTGGGACACCCGGCGGGACCCGCCTGCGGTGCTCGAGCCCGGGCGCCGGGTGCGGTTTCTGGAAGCCGGGCTGTGAGCGCCCTGCTCGTGATCCGGGTCGGCCCGCTGGCGACGGTGCAGGACCTCGGTCGCCCGGGACACGCCCGGCTGGGGGTGACGACGAGCGGCGCCGCGGACCGTTCCGCCCTCCGCCTGGCCAACCGGATCCTCGGCAACGACCCGGCGGCCGCCGGGATCGAGGTCCTCCTCGGTGGCCTCGAGGTGCGCTCGGTCGGGCGCACGACCGTCGCCCTCACGGGGGCGCCGGCGCCGCTGACCGTGGCCGGGCGACCGGCCTCGCCGTGCGTCCCCCTGGACCTGCGCGACGGCGAGACCCTCTCCCTCGGTATGCCGCCCACCGGCCTGCGCAGCTACCTCGCCGTCCGCGGCCCGCTCGAGGTGGCGCGGGTCTTCGGCAGCGCCAGCACCGACCCGACATCAGGGGTGGGCCCGCCCCTCCTCGAGCCGGGCACCCTCCTCTCGATCTCCCGCGTGGGCAGCGAGCAGCGCTGTGGCGTAGACGATCTCGCGGCAACCGATCTCGCCGCACCCGCGTCCCCGGCCGTCGGCGACCTCGTCCTCCGGGTCGTGCTCGGACCCCGTGACGACTGGTTCGACCCGGCCTCGGTGGCGCGATTCACCACGTCGGCCTGGGAGGTCACCGCCGACCTCGATCGGGTCGGCATCCGCCTGGCCGGCCCCCCGCTCGCTCGTTCCCGCACGGGCGAGCTCGCGAGCGAGGGCGTGGTTCGGGGGTCGGTCCAGGTGCCTCCCTCGGGCCAGCCCCTCGTCTTCCTCGCCGACCACCCCACCACCGGCGGCTACCCCGTCATCGGTGTCCTCGCCGACGAGGACACCGATGCCCTTGCGCAGGTGCGACCGGGCGGACGCCTGCGGTTTCGGCCGACCCGACCGTCCTGGACGTAGTGCCCCGTCGTCGTCGGGCAGCCAGGTGCGAGCCGCCCACAGGCTGTCCCGAGCCGAGTCACCGTACGACGAGGCCCGCGCGCTCGAGGTCGCGGATGACCCGAGCGGCCCTCCTGCGAGGTGATGCCCAGGTGCTCGGCGACCGAGACCGGCCGACGCGCACCGAAACGCAGGTATCGCAGCCCCATGGCAGACCGACATCGAGTGGTCCACACGTCGTCCCCGGCGGGATCTGGTGCCCGATCATGACCTTCGCCCCCCGCTGCGTGGTTGGACCAGCGCCCCGTTCGCCGCGCGGGCCTGACGAGTTGTCCACAGGGAGATCTGCCGACCCCTGGGGTTCAAGACCATCAGCCGTCGGGAGCCAACCGTCGATCGTCGGGTGCGGCCGCGTCGGCTTCGAGAAGACGCGTCAGGAGCCGGGTGAGCGTCGCGAGGTCGTCGGCCGGAAGGGCACTGACGGCTCGGGGTGGGCGCAGCAGGATGGTGTCGGCGGTCACGATGGCATGGTGCCCGGCGGCCGTGAGGGTGACCAGCTTGCGGCGCCGGTCGTCGGGGTGCGGGCGCCGTTCGACGAGACCCTGGGCTTCCAGCTGGTCGACGATCACGGTCGCATAAGGCGGATCGACGCCGTTGGACTTCGCGAGCTGGCCGAGGGTCAGCGGTCCGTCGCGGAGCTGGAAGAGGATCTTGCCCCGGCCGCCGCCGAGACGGAACCCGAGGGCCTCGGCGAGCTCGCCCCGGCGGTCGTGGACCTCGGCGAACCGCTGCAGGAGGGCCCAGGCCTGCCGGACAGGATCGCCCGCGGACCGTGAGGTCGCGCTCACCACGCGACCGTCCGGCCGAGGTAGTCGACCGAGAGCAGACCAGGTCGGCCCCGGAGGTCGTCGAGCGTGCGGACGACGTTCGGGATGCTCTCGTCGACGGTGAGCCGGGCGTCCCGGCCGCCGAGCTCGGTGCGCACCCAGCCCGGCGCCATCAGGACGAGGGTGCGGCGATCGCCGGCGTGCCGCGCCGCATAGCTGCGCATGAAGGTGTTGAGCGCGGCCTTGCTGCCGCGATAGACCTCGTGACCACCCCGCTCGTTGCCGGCCACGCTGCCCTGGCCCGAGGACATCACCCCGATCGTGCCTGCCGGCTCGACGAGGTCCTGCAGCGCCTCGACGACACGCAGCGGGCCGAGCGCGTTGGTGACCATGACCCGGTTGAAGTCGTCGGTCGACGTCTGGGACACCGTGCCCTCGGGCGCGTTCGTGACGCCGGCGTTCACGAACAGCAGGTCGAACCGCCGATCCGCCAGGCGATCACGCAGCGCCGTGATCTGCTCGGGCACGGTGACGTCGACGGTCTCGATCTCGAGGTGACCCGGACAGGTGTCGGCGAGGTCGTGCACCGGCGTCCGCGCCGAGCCAGGCACCGTGGCGACGACATCCCGACCGCCTCCGACCCATTCGCGGGCCAGCGCGAGTCCGAGACCGCGGGACGCCCCGATCAACAGCACATTAGTTATTGCCATAGCAAGTATTGTTACTAGTACAACTACTTTCGTCAAGCCTCGCGGCGACGGGGCCAGGAACCTTCACCCGGCATACCCCTCCCGTCCGTGCCCCGGTGGCCCTAGATTCTCCTCACCGACTGCCAACCCCGAGGCCCGTCGGGAGAGGAGCCCCCGTGACCGTCACAGAGACACACAGCACCACCGAGAGCAAGGGCCTCAAGGCCGGCGCGCTCGGTCTGATCGGCAGCATCGTCGTCGGCGTCGCCTCGACGGCGCCGGCCTACAGCCTGGCCGCCAGCCTCGGCTTCGTCGTCATCACGAAGAACGGCGACGGCATCGTCGGCACCAAGGCGCCGCTCGTGATGGTGCTGGCCTTCATCCCGATGTACATGATCGCCGTCGCCTACAGCGAGCTCAACAAGGCCGAGCCGGACTGCGGCACGACCTTCACCTGGGCCGCCCGCACCTTCGGCACCCGCGTGGGCTGGATGGGCGGCTGGGGCATCATCATCGCCGACGTCATCGTGATGGCCAACCTCGCCCAGATCGCCGGGTCCTACACCTTCACCCTCTTCGGGTTCGCGGACCTCGCGGGGAGCACCTTCTGGTCCACCGTGGCGGGCATCGTCTGGATCGTCATCATGACCTGGATCTGCTACCGCGGGATCGAGGTGTCGGCGCGCCTGCAGTACGCCCTCCTCGGCATCGAGGTCGTCACGCTGGTCGTGTTCGCCGCCTTCGCCCTGGTCAAGGTCTACTCGGGCGGGGCGCCCCAGGGGCTGCGGCCGAGCTGGGACTGGTTCACCCCGACCGGCCTGTCCGGCACCGCCGTCGTCACCGCCACCCTCATCGCCGTCTTCATCTACTGGGGCTGGGACACCGCGGTGGCGACCAACGAGGAGGCCGACGACCCGGCGACGACCCCCGGACGGGCGGCGATCATGTCGACCGTGCTGCTGCTGATCACCTACGCGTTGGTGTCCGTCGCGACGATCGCCTTCGCCGGCGTCGGCACCGACGGCATCGGGCTGGGCAACGCGGACAACGCCAGCGACGTCTTCGCCTCGATGGGCCACGAGGTCTTCGGCGGCGGCACGGTGGGCTTCATCATGGTCCACCTGCTGGCGATCAGCGTGCTGACGTCCGCCTCCGCGAGCACCCAGACGACGATCCTCCCGACGGCCCGCACCACCTTGTCGATGGCGGTCTTCAAGGCCGTCCCCGAGCGGTTCGCCCGGATCCACCCGAGGTATCTCACGCCCACCGACTCGACCATCGGCATGGGGATCGTCTCCATCCTCTTCTACGTCGGGCTCACCCTCATCAGCCAGAACATCCTCGCCGACACCATCGCGGCGGTCGGTCTTATGATCGCCTTCTACTACGGCCTCACCGGGTTCGCCTGCGCCTGGTTCTACCGCAAGACGATGTGGGCCAGGCCGCGCGACATCATCATGCAGGGAGTCATCCCGTTCGTCGGCGGCCTCATCCTGCTGGCGGCCTTCGTCTGGGCCGCGAAGACCTACGCCAACCCCGACCAGGGCTCGACGAGCATCTTCGGCATCGGTGGCATCTTCATCCTCGGCGTCGGCTCCCTGCTGCTGGGGGTGGTGCTGATGCTCGTCTGGAGCGCCATCGCCCCGGCCTACTTCCGGGGGGAGACGCTTCCCAGGCGCGACTCCAGCGACCTCGTCCTCGTCGGGGGTGGTGGCCGCCCGACCGGCGTCCGGCTCCCCGACAGCCGCGAGATGACCGTCATCGCCCCGGACCTGTCGAACCTCCCGCCGGGCACCACCGCCGTCAACCCGCATACCGGCGAGGAGTTCACCCGGGGCAAGGGCGAGTCCGACCCGGAGTAGCCCGACGTCACCCCCCGCTAGTTGCTTCCGGATGGCCCGTTCTGGCCGACATTTCGGTCACGATGGGCCCGCCGAAAGCAACAAGCGGGGGTTGGGGGCTCGCTCGAGGCGCAGGACCAGGGTGGCAGTCACCCCGAGCAGGGCCGCCCCGGCGAGCGCGAGGAGCCGCTCCGCCGCGCCCCCGTATGCCGCCGGGACGACGACGAGCAGCACGAACACCACGACGAGCACGCCGCAGAGGGCGAAGACCGTTGTCGCCA
>NZ_JANXRJ010000290.1 GCF_025353065.1 Lapillicoccus sp. | reverse complement strand
CGGTCGCGCCCGCTGCGCCGGTGGCGCTCGCCGCGCCGGTCGCGCTCGCCGCTCCCGCCGCCACGGTCGCGCGCTCGACCTCGGCGTCGATGGCGCTGGCGCCGTCGGCCCAGCGATACACCGGGTATGCCGCCGTGGCGGCAGCCACGACCCCCACGAACCCCGGTGTCTTCGCCCTCGATCCCGCGCTCCACCTGCTGCGGCGAGCCACCTTCGGTGCGCGGCCTAGCGACATCGCCTCGATCCGCGCGGTCGGTATAGACGCGTGGCTGAGTCGCCAGCTCAACCCCACCCGCATCCCCGACCCGCTCGGCGACTCGGCCTGGGCGCTCTTCCCGCTCGCCGACGCCACGCCCGCCCAGATCCGGGCACAGTTCTCGCCCCACTCCTGGAACGCCATGCTCGCGTCCGCCATGGCGACGCTCGGCCGCCAGATGTTCTCGACCCGGCAGCTCTACGAACAGGTCACGGACGTCTTCGCCAACCACCTCCACGTCCCGCTCCCGGGCGTCGGATGGGACGTCGCGCCGGCCTACATCCGCGAGGTCATCCGCCCCTACGCCATGGGCCGCTACCGCGACATGCTGCTCGCCGCGATGAAGCACCCAGGGATGCTCGGCTTCCTCAACAACGACCTCTCCAACAAGGCCGCCGTCAACGAGAACCTCGGGCGGGAGCTGCTCGAGCTGCACACGGTCGGGCTCGGCGGCGGCTACACCGAGGCCGAGGTCGTCCAGAGCGCCAAGGTGCTCACCGGCCGCACGATCACCGACGGCGCGTTCACCTACAACCCCGACGACCACTGGGTCGGCCCGCTCGCGGTGATGGGCTGGAGCTCCCCCAACGACACGGCCGCCGGCGGGTTGGCCGTGGGTGACTCCTATCTCGCCTACCTCGCGAACCACCCCGCGACCGCGCAGAACATCGCCGGCAAGCTCGCCGTCCGCTTCGTCTCCGACCAGCCGCCCACGGCCCTGGTCGACCGGATGGCGCAGAGCTACCTCGCCAACGACACGGACATCCGGGCCGTCCTCGACACCCTCTTCCGCAGTCCCGAGTTCTGGGCCTCGGTCGGGCAGAAGTCCCGCCGCCCGCTCGAGGACCTCGTCGGCACGGCGCGCGTGCTCGACCTGCTCCCCGGCCCCAAACCGGCCGACGTGTGCGCCGCCATCACGGGCCTCTACTGGGTCGTCGTCGCGAACAGTCATGGGCCGCTCGGCTGGGACCCGCCCAACGGCTACCCCGACGTGGCGGCGGCGTGGAACAACGCCGGCAGCCTCGTCGGCCGCTGGAACACGCACCGTGCCCTGGTCAACCAGTGGTGGGCTGGGATGACCCAGGCCGGCCCGACCCAGCTCGTCCCGGTCCCTTCGGGCATGACGGCCGGCCAGTGGGTCGACGCCCTCTCGCTGCGGCTCCTCGGCCAGCCGATGGCCCCGGCCCACCGCGACGCCGTGCTGGCGTTCACCGGGGCAAGCGCCGCGTCACCGGTAGCCAAGGCGATGTGGCGCGCCTGGGGAGCCGTCCCGCTCCTGTTCGACTCCGCCTACTTCCAGCTCCGCTGACGGCGCCACCGTGAAGGACACGACCATGACGACACGATCGACCACGACACCCCCGACCACCACGACACCCCCGACCACGACCCGCCCAGCTCATCGCGGCACGGTCCTGCAGGCCGCTGCCGCTCAGCAACAGGTGGATGTGAAGGAGCGGGAACGACTCTGGAGCAAGGGATTCAACCGCCGCCGCTTCCTCGCCGGCGGTCTCGGTGTCGGGGTGGCCGCCCTCGGCTCCCAGCTCACCACGGCACGAGTGGCGTATGCCGCGCCCGGCACCACCACCGGCACCCTCGTCGTGATCTTCCTCCGCGGCGGGATGGACGGGCTGTCGCTCCTGGTGCCCGGCGCCGACCCGGACCTCCCCACGTTGCGTCCCGGTATCGCGGTCCCCCCGAGTCAGCTCATCGCCCTGGATCGCGGCTTCGGCCTCCACCCGTCGATGGCCCCGCTGACCTCCCTCATCAGCGCGGGCAAGATCGCGGCCGTCCCCGCGATCTCCACCCCCGACCTGTCCCGGAGCCACTTCCAGGCACAGGACTGCCTCGAGCGCGGCGGCCTGACGACCACCGACCAGACCGGGTGGCTCGACCGTGTCCTCTCGGTGAGCGGACCGGGGACGACCTTCCGGTCCGTCGCCGTCGGCGGGCTGATGCCCCGCTCCCTCGCCGGCGTGGACGGGGCGATCTCGTTCGGGTCGTTGGCCGACCTGAGGATCAAGGGTGGGGGTAACGCCAGCTTCCTCGCGGACACCTCGACGGCGATCCAGACGCTCTACACCGGGGTCGCCGACCCGATCGCCGCCCAGGCGATGCTCGGCATCGACGCGCTGGCCACCGCAGCGGGGCTGGCCGCTGCGGGTGGGACGACCGCGGCATACCCCCAGGGCGCGTTCGCGGGTGCCCTCAAGGACGTCGCCAGACTCATCAAGGGAGGCAGCGGCGTGCGCATCGCGTGCCTCGACGTCGGTGGCTGGGACATGCACACGGGGCTGGGCACCGTCGCGTCCGGGGACATGACCAGCCAGGTGGGCGACCTCGCCGCGGCGCTCGCGGCGTTCGCCGGTGACCTCGGGCCGTTGCTCGACACGACGACCATCGTGACGATGAGCGAGTTCGGGCGGCGCGCCCAGCAGAACGCCAGCGGCGGCGTGGACCACGGGCACGGCGGCGTCAGCCTGGTCATGGGCGGCGGCGTCACGGGCGGCGTCAAGGGCCGCTGGGACGGTCTCTCGGCCTCCGTGCTCGCGCCGAGCGGCGGCGACGTCCCGGGGTCCAACGACTACCGCGACCTGCTGTCGGAAGTCGTGTCCAAGCGGCTGGGGCTCTCGGCCGGCGATCTCCAGACCGTCTTCCCCGGGTGGCAGCCGACCTCTCTCGGAGTGATGGCCTGACGTGCTGTAGCAGTTGTCCGATTTCTACCTAATTCTGGCTATTCGCCGGATGGGGTCGAGCCTGGCCGAGATTGGCGTCCCTCTCAGGGTCAGCCGCCAATCGGATCCTCTGGTGGGCCATCCCCACCGCCGGCGGCTGACGGAGTCACGATCGGACGCGCCCCCTTTGCCACCCCTCGACCGCCCTGAGCCGTTGACCACCCCCGGCATCGTCCCTGCTGCCGAGACCCCCCCTCCTGGTCCCCCGTCCGACCAGACCCCCTCGACGGTGACCGACCTCCTCCCGGCCCCTTCGCTGCGTCGCACGGTCCTGCGCTCGATCGCGCTCGCCGGCGTGGGAGCAGGGGTGACCGCCCTGGGCGCCACCACCGGCTCCAGGCTGCTCGGACCGGTCAGCAGAGCGGTCTCGGCACCTGCGGCGGACGGGAGCCCGCGTCCCGCGGTCGGGACCTCGACGACCACCGGGGACATGACGGCGGGCCGAGGTCCGACGCGGACCCCGCACGCGACGTCCGCACCGCACGTTGCCTCGTCGACGTCCGCGTCCGCGCCCGCGTCCTCGTCAACGCCCGCGTCCGCGTCCGCCAGCACGTCGCGCGAGGGAACCAGCACCCCCACTGGTCCGAACCGCGCGCCGTCGGGGCCGGCCGGGCCGGGCCAGACTGCGCCGAAGGCGACAGCCTCGACGGCGCCCCCGTCGATGACCGCCGTCGCGGTGCTCGCCTCGGCCGCCCCGCTGACGGCGGGATCCGTCGCCGCGCCGGTCGTGATCTCCGGACGCTCGTCCTCCCGGTCGATGTCGCTGACCCCGTCGGCCCAGCGATACACCGGGTATGCCGCCGTCGCGGCAGCCACGACCCCCACGAACCCCGGTGTCTTCGCACCGGACCCCGCGCTCCACCTCCTGCGGCGAGCCACCTTCGGGCCCCGACCGAGCGACATCGCCTCGATCCGCAGGGACGGCATCGACGCGTGGCTGAGTCGCCAGCTGAACCCCGGCCGGATCGCCGACCCGCTCGGTGACTCGGCCTGGTCGATGTTCCCGCTCGCCAGCGCGACTCCGGCGCAGGTCCGTGCCCAGACCGCGGCATACTCGTGGGACGCCATGATCGCCACCGCGATGGCCACTCTCGGCCGGCAGATCTTCTCGACCCGACAGCTCTACGAGCAGGTCGCCGACGTCTTCGCCAACCATCTCCACGTGGCGATCCCGGCTGAGGGCTGGGACACCTCATCGTCCTACATCGGGGACGTCATCCGCCCGTTCGCCATGGGCCGCTACCGCGACATGCTGCTGGCGGCGATGCGGCACCCGGCCATGCTCCTGTTCCTCAACAACGACGTCTCCACCAAGGCGATGGTCAACGAGAACCTCGGGCGCGAGCTGCTCGAGCTGCACACGGTCGGCCTCGGTGGCGGCTACACCGAGGCCGAGGTCGTCCAGAGCGCCAAGGTGCTCACCGGCCGCACGATCACCGACGGCGCCTTCTCCTACAACTCCGACGCCCACTGGACCGGACCCCTCGCGGTGATGGGCTGGAGCTCCCCCAACGCCACGGCCGCGGGTGGGCTGGCGGTCGGTGACTCCTACCTCGCCTACGTCGCGAACCACCCCGCGACCGCACGCAACATCGCCCGCAAGCTCGCCGTCCGCTTCGTCAGCGACCAGCCGCCCACGGCCCTGATCGACCGGATGGCGCAGAGCTACCTCGCCCACGACACCGACATCCGGGCCGTCCTCGACACCCTCTTCCGCAGCCCCGAGTTCTGGGCCTCGGTGGGGCAGAAGTCGCGCCGCCCGCTCGACGACCTCGTCGGCGCGGCACGCGTGCTCGACATGCTGCCCGGCCCAAAGGCCGCCGACGTGCTCGTGACCATCCAGACCCTCTACTGGGTCGTCCGCGACAACGGTCACGCGCCGCTCGGCTGGGACCCGCCCAACGGCTACCCCGACGTCGCCGCGGCCTGGAACAACGCCGGCAGCCTCGTGAACCGCTTCACGATGCACCGCGCGCTCGTCAACCAGTGGTGGGGTGGGATGGCCCAGGCCGGCCCGACCCAGCTGGTCCCGGTGACCCCCGGGATGACGGCGGGCCAGTGGGTCGACGCCCTCTCGCTGCGGCTCCTCGGCCAGCCGATGGCCCCGGCCCACCGCGACGCCGTCCTGTCATTCGCCCAGGTGACCGCCGGCTCGCCGGTGGCCAACGCCCTCTGGCAGGCATGGGGCGCGGTCCCGCTCCTGTTCGACTCCCCCTACTACCAGCTCCGCTGACGACGCCACCATGAAGGACGCGACGATGACGACCACGGGGCCACTCGCCTCCAGTGCGACGCACTCCGTCGCTGCCCTGCAGGCCGCCGCCGGCTGTCAGGAGAGCCAGACCCAGGAGCGGGAACGCCTCTGGGGCAAGGGTTTCAACCGCCGCCGCTTCCTCGCCGGCGGTCTCGGTGTCGGGGTGGCGGCCCTCGGCTCGCAGCTCACGACGGCCAGGGTCGCGTATGCCGCGCCCGGCACCACCACCGGCACCCTCGTCGTGATCTTCCTGCGCGGCGGGATGGACGGGCTGTCCCTCCTCGTGCCCGGCGCCGACCCGGACCTCCCGACGCTCCGCCCCGACATCGCCGTGCCGGCGAGCAGGCTGATCGCCCTGGACCGCGGCTTCGGCCTGCACCCGTCGATGGCCCCGCTGACGTCCCTCATCGGCGCGGGCAGGGTCGCGGCCGTGCCGGCGATCTCGACCCCCGACCTGTCCCGGAGCCACTTCCAGGCACAGGACTGCCTCGAGCGCGGCGGCGCGGCAACCGGGACGCAGACCGGGTGGCTCGACCGGGTCCTCGAGGTGAGCGGACCGGGGACGACCTTCCGGTCCGTCGCCGTCGGGGGGCTGATGCCCCGATCCCTCGCCGGCGTCGACGGGGCGATCTCCTTCGGCTCCCTCGCCGGGCTGAAGATCCAGGGTTCGGGTGACGGCCCCTGGGCCACGGCCACCTCGGCGGCGATCCAGACGCTCTACACCGGGGTCGCCGACCCCATCGCCGCCCAGGCGATGCTCGGGACCGACGCGGTGACGACCGCGGCGCGGCTGGCCGTCGGGGCGGGCGGGACGACCGCGGCATACCCCCAGGGCGCGTTCGCCGACTCACTCAAGGACGTCGCCACCCTCATCAAGCGCGGGACGGGCGTGCGTGTCGCCTGTCTGGACGTCGGCGGCTGGGACATGCACACGGCGCTGGGCACGGTCGCCTCCGGGGACATGACGAGCCACGTGGGTGACCTCGCCGCGGCGCTCGCCGCCGACCTCGGGCCGTTGCTCGACACGACGACCATCGTCACGATGAGCGAGTTCGGGCGTCGGGTCGAGCAGAACGCCAGCGGCGGTGTGGACCACGGTCACGGCGGGGTCAGCCTGGTCATCGGCGGTGGCGTCACGGGCGGCGTCAAGGGCCGCTGGGACGGGCTGTCGACCGCGGTCCTGCAGCAGAGCGGCGGCGACGTGCCGGGCGCCAACGACTACCGCGATCTGCTGTCGGAGATCGTGTCCAAGCGGCTCGGGCTCACGGCCGGGGTCACTGCAGAGCGTCTTCCCGGGGTGGCAGCCGACGTCGCTCGGTGTGATGGCCTGAGGTGCCCGGTGCGGCCCGTCAGACCAGAGTCTTCTCCGCCTTGCTCATCCGGTGCCGACCGGGCTTGTGGTTGGCGCGGGACTCCGGCAGCTCCGGCGCCTTCTGGGCCGCCGGCGCCTGGGCGTCCTGGGCGACCTGGGCGACCGAAGGGGTGCTCGGCGTCAGGGACACCGACGTCCGCAGCGGCACCTCCTTGATGAACACCACGGCGACCAGCGCGACGACTGCAGCGACCGCGGCGATCAGGAAGATGTGGCCGGTCGCGTCGCCGTATGCCGCGCGGACGATCGCCCGCAGCGGCGCCGGCATCGCCGCGAGGTCGAGCGACCCGGAGCTGCCCGCGGCCTGGGCGGCAGCGGCCGCGTCGGGACCGAGCTGACGGATCCCGGCCGCCGTCGAGCTCTGGACCTGGGCCGCGAGGACCGCACCGAGGATCGAGACGCCGATCGCCCCACCGAGCGAGCGGAAGAAGGCGACCGCCGCCGACGAGGCGCCGATGTCTCGGACGTCGACGGTGTTCTGGACGGCGAGGACGAGGTTCTGCATCATCGCGCCCATGCCGAGGCCCATGATCCCCATCGCGACCTGGGCGTGCCAGACCGGCGTCGTGTGGGTGAGGGTGGCGAGCCCGGCGAGGCCGATGACCATGAGGATGCCGCCGCCGACGAGGAACCGCTTCCACCTGCCCGTGCGGCTGATGATCTGGCCCGCACCGATGGAGGCGATCATCGCGCCGGCCATCAGCGGCACCGTCATCAGGCCGGCCTTGGTCGGGCTGAAGCCCTGGGCGAGCTGGAAGTACTGACCGAGGAACGTCGACCCACCGAAGAGGGCGATGCCGACGGCGGCGCTGGCGAGGATGACGAGGCCGGCGGTCCGGTTCCGCAGGACCTTGAGCGGCACGAGCGGTTCGGCGGCGCGGTTCTCGACGAGGATCGTGAGGACGATGCCGACGAGCGTCGAGCCGAGGTATGCCGCGCTCTGCCACGAGACCCACGCGAAGTCGCTGCCCGCGAAGGTGACCCACAGCAGCGGCAGGCTCGCGGTGACGGAGATGAGGACGGCGCCGAGGTAGTCGATCGTCGGCTGCCGCCTGACCGAGTGGAGGTGCAGCTGGGTCTGCAGGACGAAGAGCGAGATGACGGCGAGCGGCACGCAGACGTAGAAGGTCCAGCGCCAGCCGAGCGAGTCGACGATGACGCCACCGAGGAGCGGGCCGCTGACGGTGGAGACGGCCATGACGGCGCCGAGATAGCCCGAGTAGCGACCGCGTTCGCGGGGGGCCACCATCGCGCCCATGATCGACTGCGAGAGGGCGGTGAGGCCGCCCATGCCGAGGCCCTGGACCACGCGGCAGGCGATCAGGAACGGCACCGACTGCGAGAGGCCCGCGGCGATGGAGCCGATGACGAAGACGATGATCGACAGCTGGACCAGCAGCTTCTTGCTCAAGAGGTCCGACAGCTTGCCCCAGATCGGCGTGCTGACGGTGGTCGCGAGCAACGATGCGGTGATGACCCAGGTGTACTGCCGCTGGGTGCCGTTGAGGTCACCGATGATCGTCGGCAGGGCGGTCGAGACGATCGTCGAGGAGAGCAGCGCGGTGAAGAGCGCGGCCATCAGGCCGGTCATCGCCCGCAGGATCTCGCGGTGCGTCATCTCGCCGGGGATGGAGATGGCGCGCTTCCCCGGGGGCTGGGGTGTCGGCGTCCGGTCGGTGTCCGGGCGCGTGATGGTGGCGGTCATGCCGAGGCCTTGTCTGTGATCAGTGTCGGATGGGGCGTGAGGTCGCCGGCGGGTGACAACCCGGCATACGGCAGCGAGCGGTGGTCGAGGACCGGTCCCGAGAGCCCCGTGCAGAACTCGTCGAGCAGCTCGGCGAGGACGCCTGCCTTCGTGTCGTCCCACCCGTCGAGGGCGGCCGCGACCGCCCGGGCCTGCTCGTGGTGGAGGTGCCGCAGCTCGGCGCGGCCCGCGTCGGTGAGGGCGAGGGTGCAGGCCCGGGCGTCGTGCGGGTCGGCGGTGCGTTCGACGAAGCCCGCCTCGACCAGGCCGGCAACGGCCCGCGAGACCGCGGACGGAGAGACCCCGAGGGCGGTCGCGAGATCACCAGGCCGGGTCATACCGGGGTGGGCAAGGACGGCTACCGGCGCCTGCAACCGGGTCAGGATCCCGAGCGGCAGGCCGGTGCGTCCGAGCTGTTGGTTGCGCAGGTGCGCGTAGGACCGAGCGGTGCGGACGAGCCGCGAGACGCTGCTCAGCAGCTCGACGGCGACGGGCTCGGAGACGGCCATGGTGCTCCCTGGTTGGTTGTGTCCGTCAACTATAGCCAGAAAGGTTGTTTGACGCAACCATCGTTATGCTGGCCTCGCCCGTGATCGTGACGACCACGTCAACGACCACACCGCGTCCCGCAGGTCGCCCCCGAGCGGAACTCGACACCGGACGGGTCAAACGGACACGGTGCCCGCGTGGAGCCCCGCGACCTGCGGTGTTCCCGGTTCAGGTTCCGCCTGCGAGACGGGCCTTGCCGGCCACCGGCGTCGGACGCGCCGGCTTGACGGTCATAGTGGTGCGACGTTCACTGGAATTCGCCCAAGGATCCCATTCCCACCCTCTGCGTAGCAGGAGGTGCGCGCACCGCCGGATCAGGTGGTAGTGGCGCGGGGTGGGGTGAGCAGCCGGAGGCGGTCCTGATGTCGGTCGGTGAAGAGGTGCGCGGTGTCGCGGTCGGCGAGGAGGCCGACGGGGGCGAGGTGGGCGGGTGAGCGGGGCCGCCGGGAACCGGGTGGTCGCGGTTGCCACCCGGGCGGCCAGTCGGGCAGGGCGGTGACGATCTCGGTGCGGGCCTCGTCGTCCCGGCCCGCCCGTGCCCCGCCGCTTGACTTCAGGCTCTCGCGTCGCCCCTCACGCACGCCGGATTGAGGTGAAACCGCGCCCCGGAGAGCGCGTTCTCACCCCAATCCGCGAGGAGGGGCGGCGGGCCGAGCCTCAGTCCAGGTCGTCGTTGAGCCGCTGGAGCAGCCGGGCGAGGTGGTCGGTGTCCTCGCCGCTCCATTTGCCGAGGGCGTCGGCGATGCGGGCGCGACGGGCGGCGATCGCGGTCGTCAGCTGGTGCCGCCCGGTCGGCGTGATGTGCAGCAGCCGGGCGCGGGCGTCGTCGGGAGAGGGGACCCGCTCCAAGAGACCGAGCTGCTCCAGCACCGTGATGTTGCGGCTCATCGTCGACTTGTGCAGCCGCAGCTGCTCGCCGACGTCGGCCGCGCGGACCCCAGCGGGCAGGACCTGCTGCAGGTCGAGCACCGTGATGAGCACCGTGTAGGAGGAGGAGTCGAGGTCGGGGTGGACCTCCGCGGCGATGGCTCCGGAGGTCACCCGGGCACGACGCAGCAGGCGGGTCAGCTCCCGCTCGAGGTCGGCGAGCGGAGGAGCATCTGGACGGGATGCCATGGTCGGAATGCTACCGGGGCGAGGGTTTCGTCCTCGCGAGTGCGGTGGCGAAGGCTCGTTCGAGGGCGCCGTTGAAGAGGATGAAGCGCACCAGATCGAGGGCCGTCCAGGGCAGGGCGGCGCGCACCGACTCGACCGCGATTTCGGCCGCGACGTCCTTGTCCCAGCCGTAGACGCCGGCGCTCACGGCGGGGAAGGCGATGGACGTCGCCCCGATCTCCTCGGCCACCTCGAGCGAACGGCGGTAGCAGGAGGCGAGCTGCTCGGGATCGCGCTGACCGCGGTTCCAGTTCGGCCCGACGGTGTGGATCACCCAGCGGCACGGGAGGTCGCCGGCGCCGGTGGCCACGGCCTCGCCGACGGGCAGCCCGTCCCGGTATGCCGTCCGGCGCACCCGGCGGCACTCCTCCAGCAGGCGGGGCCCGGCTGCCGCGTGGATGGCGCCGTCGACGCCGCCACCCCCGGTGAGCGTCGAGTTCGCGGCGTTGACGATGGCATCGGTCGCCTCGGTGGTGATGTCGCCGCGGACGACCTCGATCACAGGCATACCCATGGCTCGACGCTAGTGCCCAACCCCCCCTTCGTCCGCGCCAACGCTGGTTATCGGTGACGTCGGCGCGGACGTTGTGGGTGAGGTCAGTCGGTCGTCGTCTTGAGCGGGGCGCCGCTGCTCAGGATCGCGGTCGTGAGGGCGTGCGCGGCCTCGGCCGAGGCGCGCGGGCCGGTCAGCAGGATCAGGTCGATGAACGGCAGGTCGGGCAGCCCGGTCCCCAGCTCGACGAGGTCCTCGGGCATGAGCGTGCGGGCGAAGACGGCAATGCCCAGCCCCGCCCGGACGGCGGCGATGATGCCGTTGACGCCGCGCACCGTGCAGGTGATCCGCACGTCGCGCCCGGTCTCCTCCATGGCGCGGACCGCGAGCGACCGGCTGAGGCTCGGTGCCTGGTAGACGACGAGCGGCACCGGCGCGACCGGGTCGACGACCGTCCCGTGAGCCGCCCCCCAGACGAGCGGCACCCGCCGCACGAGGGTGCTGCCGGCCAGCTCGGGCTCGTCGCCGGCGCGCTTGGCGAAGGCGACATCGAGGTGGCCGGAAGCGATCCGGCGACGCAGCACCTCGTTCTGCCCGACGGTGAGCTCGAGGTCGATCCGGGGATAGAGCTGGCGGAACTGGCGCAGGATCCGGGGCAGGGGGGTGAGGGCGAGGTCGTCCGTGACCCCGAACCGCAGCCGCCCGCGCAGCCGGCTCCCGGTGAAGTAGCCGACCGCCTGTTCCTGCGCCGCGAGGATGTCACGGGCGAAACCCGCCATCGCCTCGCCGTCCGCCGTGAGTCGCACCCGGTGGGTGTCACGCACGAGCAGGGCTCTGCCGATTGAGGACTCGAGCTTACGGACGTGCTGGCTGACCGTGGACTGCCCGACCCCGAGGCTCTCGGCGGCGCGCGTGAAGGACAGCGCCTGGGCGACGGCGAGGAAGGTCCGCAGCTGGTCGGTGTCGAGGCTGGTCGGGGTCACGCGACCACGTTATCGCGCAATCGAATGGCCGTTACCGCAGCAAACGCCTTCTGTCATGACCCGTACCCGCCCAGAATAGGCAGGTCCGCCCTTCCGTCATCGTCGACCGGTGGACGTTGCCCACGACTCCCGACGCTCCCGACGCAACCCTGAGAACCCCGACGCACCGGACGCCAGAGCAGCCCAGACCTGAACCAAGGACGACAGTGACACCCCCGATCGCGGCCGCACTCCGGACCGCCACCACCGATCCCACCGACGACGTGACCACCGACCAGACGCCCGCCAGCGGTCTGCGCACCGCCTTCGCCTCCCTGTCGACGGTCCACTTCCGCTACTACGTCGGCGGGGTCCTCGTGACCTCGACGGGCGGCTGGATCCAGCGGATCGCCCAGGACTGGCTGGTGCTGTCGTTGACGAACTCGCCCACAGCAGTGGGGATCACGACGATGTGCCAGTTCCTGCCGAGCCTGGTGCTGGGGCTCGGGGGCGGCGTGATCGCCGACCGGTTCCCCAAGCGCTCGATCCTCAGCGTGACGATGACGATGATGGGGCTGCTCGCCGGCAGCCTCGCGTTCCTCGTGCTCACCGGGCGGGTCCAGGTCTGGCAGGTCGACCTCGTCGCGCTCCTGCTCGGCGTCACGATGGCTGTCGACAGCCCGACGCGGCAGTCCTTCGTCAGCGAGCTGGCCCCTCCCGGTCAGATCCGCAGCGCGGTCTCGATGGTCTCCTCGACCTTCCAGCTCGGGGCGATGATCGGTCCCGCCCTCAGTGGCGTCCTCATCACCGGCGTCGGCAGCGGCTGGGCCTTCGCGATCAACGGCGCCAGCTATCTCGTCGCCCTCCTCATGCTCCGGCGAATTCCCCAGGGAGAGCGCGGGACCCGTGCGGCCGGCGGGCGCGAGCTCGGTCCTGCCCTGCGCTACGCCCGCGACACCGCCACCGTCCGCTGGCCCATCGCGCTGGCCGGGGTGCTGGGGATGTTCACGCTCTCCCTGCCCGTCAGCCTCTCGGCCGTCGCCAAGGACGTCTTCCGCTCGGGCTCTGCCGGCTACGGACTGCTCAGCTCGGCGCTCGCTCTCGGCGCGGTCGTGGGAGCCGTCATCTCGGCCCGGCAGGCGCGGACGCCACGGCTTCGAGCCCTGGTCCGCAATGCTGTCCTGCTGGCAGCGGCCTGGCTCGTCTGCTCCGGTATGCCGTCCGCCTGGCTCTTCGTGCCCGTCCTCGTCGCGCTCGGCGCGGCCTCGATCAACTTCATCACGACCGCCCAGTCGATGATCCAGCTGACGACGCCATCGGCGCTGCGTGGACGCGTCCTGTCGGTCTATCTCCTGGTCTTCTTCGGCGGCGGCGCTGTCGGTGGCCCGTTCGTCGGGTGGATGTGCAGCGCGTTCGGGGCGCGGGCGGCGATGGTGGTCGCCGGGGTGGTGTCCGCAGCGGCGGCGACCGGGCTCGCGGCATACCTGTCCCGGGCCGGGCACCTCCGGCTGCGCGTGGAGGTGCCCGCCCGCCCGCGCGAGATGGTGAGCATCGTCGCCCGCTGAGCGACCAGCTGCGCCGCTTGACTCGGAGTCGACTTCGTTGACTCGGAGTCAAGCAGCGCGGCCGGCTGGCGGCGCCGGGGCGCTCAGTCGACGGAGACCTGCCGGCCGTCCTCGGCCCACAGGGTGTGGAACGCGCCGTCGCGGTCGGTGCGGTGATAGGTGTGCGCCCCGAAGTTGTCGCGCAGCCCCTGGATGAGGGCGGACGGCAGCCGCTCGGCGCGCACGGTGTCGTAGTAGCTGAGCGCCGCGGAGAATCCCGGCACCGGGACGCCGGCCGAGGTCGCCGTGCCGACCACCCGCCGCCAGCCGTCCTGGCGCTCGGCCAGACCGTCGCGCACGCTCGGCGCGACGAGCAGCGTGGCGAGGTCCTTGCTCGCGTACTCGTCGCTGATCTGGGCCAGCAGCGCAGCGCGGATGATGCACCCGCCGCGCCAGATCCGGGCCACCGTGGCGACGTCGACACCCCAGTCGTAGGCCTCGCTGGCCGCCCGGATCTGCTCGAGCCCCTGCGCGTAGGCGACGACCTTGGACGCCCAGAGGGCCGCGCGGACGTCAGCGACCAGCCGCCTCCGGGCGTCGGAACCCTCGGCGGAGACGGTGCGGTCGGGGCCGCTGAGGACCCCCCGCGAGGCCTTCCGCACGGCCGCGTCACCCGACGTGGCGCGCGCGAAGACCGCCTCGGCGATCGTCGAGACCGGCACCCCGAGCTCGAGCGCGATCTGCACCGTCCAGCGGCCGGTGCCCTTCTGCTCCGCTTCGTCGCGAATGACCTCGACGAGCGGCTTGCCCGTCTCGGCGTCGACCTGGTCGAGGACCTGCGCGGTGATCTCGACGAGGAAGGAGTCGAGGTCGCCGGAGTTCCACTCGCGGAAGGCGTCCGCGACCTCGCCCGCCGTCAGGCCCGCCCCGCTGAGCAGGTCGTAGGCCTCGGCGATGAACTGCATGTCGGCGTACTCGATGCCGTTGTGCACCATCTTGACGAAGTGGCCGGCGCCGTCCGGACCCAGCCAGGCACAGCACGGCTCGCCGTCGACCTGTGCGGCGATCGACTCGAGGATCGGACCCAGCGCGGCATACGACTCCTTCGAGCCGCCGGGCATGATCGACGGGCCCTCGAGGGCACCGACCTCACCGCCGGAGATGCCCGTGCCGACGAAGTGCAGGTCGTGCTCGCGCAGCGCAGCCTCGCGGCGACGGGTGTCCTCGAAGTGCGCGTTGCCGCCGTCGACGACGATGTCGCCGGCCTCGAGCAGGGGCACGAGCTGGTCGATGACCGCGTCGGTGGGGCCGCCGGCCTTGACCATGATGATGATCCGGCGCGGCTTCTCGAGGGAGGCGACGAACTCCTCCAGGGAGCTCGACGCGACGAAACTGCCCTCGTCGCCGAACTGCTCGACGAGGTCGTCGACCTTGGCCTGGGTGCGGTTGTTGAGGGCCACGGTGTGGCCGTGCCGCGCGAGGTTGCGCGCGAGGTTGCGGCCCATCACCGCGAGTCCGGTGACGCCGATCTGGGCTGACGGGGTGCTCACGTGGGTCTCTCCTCAAGCGGGGTGAGGGGCCGGCGGTGGCCCCGGCCCCATCCTTGCCCGCCGGTATGCCGGTTACCCGGCCGGGGTGGCAACCTGTCCGTTGCTCGCGGGGGCGTCCACGGCGGGGGCGACGGGAACGGCCGGGGCGGCGGGGGCGACGACGTCGTCCGGCGGCCCGGCCAACCCGGGCTTGAGGTCGTGCACGCTGTGGTCGGTGGCCCGCTCGAGGAAGCGCAGCAGCTCGACGGGGAAGGGCATCACGAGGGTGCTGTTCTTCTCCGCCGCGACCTCGGCGACGGTCTGCAGGAGACGCAGCTGCAGGGCGGCGGGGTCGGCCGACATCGTCGCCGCCGCCTGGGCCAGCTTCTTCGAGGCCTGGAACTCCCCGTCGGCGGCGATGACCCGGGCGCGGCGCTCGCGCTCGGCCTCCGCCTGACGCGACATCGAGCGCTTCATCGACTCGGGCAGCGTGACGTCCTTGACCTCGACCCGCTCGACCTTGACGCCCCAGGGCTGCTCGGACGGGGCGTCGATGATCGAGGTGAGCTCGGCCCCGAGCTTCTCGCGGTTGGAGAGCAGGTCGTCGAGGTCGGCCTTGCCGATGACCGACCGCAGCGACGTCTGCGACAGCTGCGAGATGGCGTACTGGTAGTTCTGCACGTTGACCGCCGCCTTGACGGCGTCGATGACGCGGAAGTAGACGACCGCATCGACCCGCACCGAGACGTTGTCGCGGGTGATGCAGTCCTGGGCGGGGACGCTGAGCGTGTTGACCTGCCGGTTGACCTTCTGCATCCGGTCGACGAAGGGGACGAGGAAGGTGAGCCCGGGCGCGCGGGGCGGGTCCTGGACCCGCCCGAGCCGGAAGACGACACCGTCCTCGAACTGCTGCACGACCCGTAGCGAGAGTCCGGCGACGACGATCAGAAGGAGGAGGATGCCAAGGAGGACGGGAAGGAGAACCATGCTGACCTGCTCAGGCTGGACGCTCGCGGGGGCCGATCCCGGCAGAGGTCGGGACCCGGAGGAGTCCCCGTCCCTCGCACTGTACGCCGGTGGTCCGACAGCCCACCGGATCACCGTCTTCCGAACTCAGACCTGAGCGGAATACACTCAACTTTGGCAGGGTTGACACGGTCGAAGGACAGCCCGCAAGCACAGCACCGATCTACCCCGGAAACGAGCATCAGCGACATGGATCTCCAGCTCACGACGAAGGCCCAGGAGGCCGTGTCCGCCGCGGTCCGCGACGCGGCGGCCAACGGGCACCCGCAGACCGAGCCCGCGCACCTGCTGCGCGCCCTCGTCCAGCAGTCCGACACCACGACGGCCGCCCTCCTGACGGCGGCCGGCTCCTCGCTGCCGATCGCCGAGACCGCGGCCGACAAGGCGCTGGCCTCGCTGCCGTCGGTGAGCGGGCCCTCCGTGTCGGCTCCCGGCCTCTCGCGCAGCGCCCTCGCCCTGCTCGAGAGTGCCCGCTCGCTGATGGCCTCGATGGGTGACACCTACGTCTCGACCGACCACCTCCTCCTCGCACTCGCCCGCAGCAAGGCGTTCGGCCTCGACGCCGACGCGATCGCCGCGGCGATCCCGCAGCTGCGGGGCGGCCGACGGGTCGACTCCGAGAGCCCCGAGGGGTCCTACCAAGCGCTCGAGAAGTACGGCACCGACCTCACCGCCCTGGCCCGCGAGGGCCGGCTCGACCCCGTCATCGGCCGCGACTCCGAGATCCGCCGCGTCGTGCAGGTGCTCAGCCGGCGCACCAAGAACAACCCCGTCCTCATCGGCGAGCCCGGCGTCGGCAAGACCGCCGTCGTCGAGGGCCTCGCCCAGCGGATCGTCGCCGGCGACGTGCCCGAGAGCCTCAAGAACAAGCGCCTGATCAGCCTCGACCTCGGCGCGATGATCGCGGGGGCGAAGTACCGCGGCGAGTTCGAGGAGCGGCTCAAGGCCGTCCTCGAGGAGATCACCGGCTCCGAGGGCCAGGTCATCACCTTCATCGACGAGCTGCACACCGTCGTCGGCGCCGGCGCCACCGGCGAGGGCGCGATGGACGCGGGCAACATGCTCAAGCCGCTGCTCGCCCGTGGCGAGCTGCGGCTCGTCGGCGCGACGACCCTCGACGAGTACCGCAAGCACATCGAGAAGGACGCCGCCCTCGAGCGCCGCTTCCAGCAGGTCTTCGTCGGCGAGCCCAGCGTCGAGGACACCATCGCCATCCTGCGCGGGCTCAAGGAGCGCTACGAGGCGCACCACCAGGTCTCCATCTCCGATGCCGCGCTCGTCGCGGCCGCCGCCCTCTCCGACCGCTACATCACCGGCCGGCAGCTGCCCGACAAGGCGATCGACCTCATCGACGAGGCGGCCTCGCGGCTGCGGATGGAGATCGACTCCAGCCCCGTCGAGATCGACGAGCTCCGTCGTGCCGTCGACCGGCTGCGGATGGAGGAGCTGCACCTCGACAAGGAGACCGACGACGCCTCGAAGGAGCGTCTCGCCCGCCTGCGCAAGGACCTCGCCGACCGCAGCGAGCAGCTCGCGGCCCTCACCGCGCGGTGGGACGCGGAGAAGGCCGGGCTCAACCGCGTCGGCGACCTCAAGAAGCAGCTCGACGAGCTCCGCATCCAGGCCGAGCGCCTTCAGCGCGAGGGTGACCTGGCCGGTGCGTCCGAGATCAACTACGGCCGGATCCCGTTGCTGGAGAGAGAGATCGAGACCGCCCAGGCCGTCGAGGCCGGTATGCCGTCGACGCAGGCTCCCATGGTCAAGGACGAGGTCGGTGCCGACGACATCGCCGACGTCATCTCGGCCTGGACCGGCATCCCCGCCGGCCGCCTCCTCGAGGGTGAGACCGAGAAGCTGCTGCACATGGAGCAGCACCTCGGCGCCCGGCTCATCGGCCAGCAGGACGCGGTGCGCGCCGTGTCCGACGCGGTCCGTCGCAGCCGTTCCGGTGTCGCCGACCCCGACCGCCCGACCGGCTCCTTCCTCTTTCTCGGCCCCACCGGTGTCGGCAAGACCGAGCTGGCCAAGTCGCTCGCCGACTTCCTCTTCGACGACGAGCGCGCGATGATCCGCATCGACATGTCGGAGTACTCCGAGCGGCACGCCGTGGCCCGCCTCATCGGGGCGCCTCCGGGCTACGTCGGCTACGAGGAGGGCGGCCAGCTCACCGAGGCCGTCCGCCGCCGCCCCTACTCCGTCATCCTCCTCGACGAGGTCGAGAAGGCCCACCCCGAGACCTTCGACATCCTCCTGCAGGTGCTCGACGACGGCCGGCTCACCGACGGCCAGGGGCGCACCGTCGACTTCCGCAACGTCATCCTGGTGATGACCTCCAACCTCGGCTCGCAGTTCCTCGTCGACCCGCTCCTCGACCCTGTCTCCAAGCGCGAGGCCGTGATGGCCCTGGTGCGGGCGTCCTTCAAGCCGGAGTTCCTCAACCGGCTCGACGAGGTGGTCATCTTCGACCCCCTCTCGACGGAGGACCTCGCCCACATCGTCGACCTGCAGGTGCAGCTGCTCGCCACGCGCCTCCACGACCGGCGGATCACCCTCGAGGTCACCGACGCGGCCCGGGAGTGGTTGGCGGTCACGGGCTACGACCCGGCATACGGGGCACGGCCGCTGCGCCGGCTGGTGCAGCGCGAGATCGGCGACCGGCTGGCCCGGGCGATCCTCTCCGGCGACGTCCGCGACGGCGGCACGACGCTGGTCGACCGCGACGCCGAGGCCGACACCCTCGTCCTGCGCTCGGCGGGGTGAGGTCCCGAGCACGGGTCCTACACTCGCGGGCGTGATGCCGGAGGACCTCGATGCGGCGCTCTCGGCCGCCGTGCGAGCCGTCCTGCCGGGGTCGGCTGAGGTCGCCAGAGGTCACCTCTGGCACGGGCGTCCCGATCACTGGCGTCCCGATGGTCGCGGGCGGTGGTCGAGCCCGGTGGCCCTGCGCGTTGCGGCCGCAGCCGGTATGCCGGTCGCGCCCCTCGCGACCCGGCTCGCCGCATCTCTGGGTGCCGGTCTGACGGAGCGGCTGGGGGTCGCTGCCGGACGTGCGATCGAGGTGGGGGAGGGCGGGTTCCTCGTGGTGACACCGGGTCCCGATGACTGCGTCGCCGCCGTGGCCGCCGTACTTGCGGGCGGACCGGCATACGGGCGACCGACTCGGCCCGTGTCCCCGATGGTCGTGGATCCGACTGTGCCGCAACGGCGTACGCCGGACAATCCCCGCTTCGTCGTGATGTGGGCCCACGCCCGCTGCTGCGTCGTCCTCGATGGGGTCACCACGGACGGGACCGCGGCGACCGCGACCCCGACCCCGATCGAGCGGGTGCTCGTCCTCCTGCTGGCCGACCTCCCCCGTGCCATCACCGCCGCGGGCGACGACCCGGCCGGCGTCCTGCGTCGGCTGCTCG
This sequence comes from Lapillicoccus sp., assembly GCF_025353065.1. Lineage (GTDB taxonomy): Bacteria > Actinomycetota > Actinomycetes > Actinomycetales > Dermatophilaceae > Lapillicoccus. Next base: position 129 of record NZ_JANXRJ010000290.1, on the reverse strand, counting down.
AGGTCGCCGCGGCCACCCACGGATGGCTCGACGAGCTCCCTGCCACGGACCGCCGCGCACCGGGGACGCGCGACCTGGCCGAAGCCGCGCGTCAGGTTCTGGCGCCCGGCCTCGACGTCCTCGGCCTGC
>NZ_JANXRJ010000263.1 GCF_025353065.1 Lapillicoccus sp. | reverse complement strand
CACCGACCCAGAACTTCACCAGAGGATCGACGCACTGGCCAAGCAGCTACGGACCGACCGGCTCGCGGCCGGTCCCAGCGGCGACGCCCAAGTGAAGATCTCCGTCGCCGTCGGCAAGAACATGCGGCACCACCTCGGGGTGGCCCGGGCCGACGGCGTCCCGGCTTCCGAACGCATCCGGGCCGCGCTGCACCTGTGGGACACCGACCAACACATCCGCGGTCGGATCGATGAACTGGCCCGCAGAAATCACGCCGCTCGCAAGGGCCATCCCGCAGACGACCTCGCTGAGCCGGTCGTCGTGCTGTAGACCGCTGAGGTTCCCCGTAGTTATCAGCCGTTGGTCCGAGCCTGGAAGGGAGGTAGCGCCGCTCCGTGAGCGTCCCCGTTTTTCAAGAACCCGGTATCCCCAAGTCATCCTTGGACCGGGTGTTCCAGGCTCTGCAGGAGCAAGGCCACCGGCCCAAGCACCATGGCGCGACCCACGTCCAAGCCCGCTGCCCCGTCCACCAGGACTCCAACCCGAGCCTGTCCATCGATTGGGTGTCCGACCGCGGCGGCATGACCAAACTGCACTGCCATGGCTGCCCGGCCGATGAACGTGAACTGCTGGAGGCTGTCGGGCTGGGCTTGACCGACCGTTTCGATCAGCCGTTGCCGCCCCGGGATTTCGCCGCGACCCCATTCCGCAACAGGCGCAGCATTGCGACCCCGCCCCAGCGACTCGGGCCGCTTCCCAAGCGCCTCGTTCCGGACCCGGTCGAGCCCAGACCTGTCCGCACCCCGGCACAGGAGACCCGCTTCTACGACTACGTCGACGAGGCAGGCGCAGTGCTGGGCCAGTGCGTCCGGGTCGAGTGGACTGAGAACGGCGTTCCGAAGAAAACGTTCAAGCAGCGGCGGCCTGACGGTCATGGCGGCTGGATCCACGAGGCATCATCGCGGCGGGTCCTACGGCATTTGCCCTCGGTGCTGGAGGCAATCGCGGCGAAGCTGCCTGTGTGGGTGACCGAAGGGGAAAAGGACGACGAGGCCCTGAACCCGTTGCTCCGCCCGGTAGGGGCACCGGTAGGCATCGCCACCACGAACAACAACGGGGCAGGAGGGTTCTCCGGCGAGCAGATCGATCAGCTGCGCAGCGCCCACGTCGTCCTCGTCGTGGATCGTGACGCAGCCGGCTATCGCCGCGCGGTGGATCTGTCCAACCGGTTGGACGGGGTCGCCGACTCAGTCCGGGCCGTCCTGCCCGCAGTCACCGCCAAAAAGGCCGATGCCCACGACCACGTCGCGGCCGGGTTCGGTTTGGGCGATTTCGTCGACCTCAGCCTGGGGCACGCACAGACACTTATCGATGGCGCCGACGCGATCGCCGAGGCCGACCGTGCGGACACGGCGGCAACGAAGACACAACAGGCATTGGACGAAACCAACGCCCGTCTCCAGATGGCGGTTGCCGCCACAAAACGCGGTGCGATGGTGGCCGCGGCGGATGAGGCCCGGTTCGCTCTGCGATGGGCCAACGAAGCGGTCCGACATGCCAAGGCCGCCGGCACGAGCGCCTACCGCGCTCACGAGAAAGTCGCCGCCCTCGACGCGCAGATGGTCGAGTTCGGGCGGCCACCCGCCGAGATGGACTGCACCGATGTGGTGCTCCGCGCCGAAGAGGCGATGGCAAGAGCCCAGCGACTCGCGCAGGAAGCCTGGGACGCCTGTGGTGCTCCGATGCCCGCGCCCATCCGCGAGGTCCTGGTGCGGGCCGTGCCCACGTTCCAGCCGGAGCCTGACCAACCAACTACGGACATTGACACGACTGTCGTGCAGTTCCCGACAGGGGGCGGCGGAGGCGGCGACCGCAGGGCCGGGTCGCCGGTGCGGTGGCCCGAGTACGAGCGGTTGCCCACCGGCGTCATCGTCGAACGTCGCTATGACCGCGACGGCCAGTTGACGCTGAGCGGCATCCTCAGCTTGGACGCTCGGGTGATGCGCGTGGAGTGCCTGGAGAACGAACCCGCCGATGACAACGACGACGCCCTCGGGCCCGATCACCCCGATGAGCAGAAGATCGTCAGCTACATCGTCGGGTACACCCACCCGGTCAGCGGGGAGCTGGTGACGCTGCGGGTGGCAGGCGATCGCGCCCGCGGCGGTGACTGGCTGGCGGACCTTCCGCAAATGGGTCTGAACTACGACTCCAGCAGCCGCGGCCGCGCCAAGGTGTGGGACGCCATCCGCAAGACCTCCGCCGACGCCGACGTTGTCACCATGTATCGGTCCACCGGATGGCGACAGGTCCCCGGACATGGCTGGACCTATATCCATGCAGGTGGGGGCATCACCAACGGTGGCCCGATCGCCCTTCCGGTGAAGCTGCCGGGAACGTTGGCGCGGGTAGAGCTACCGACGCCCCTCACCGACGGTCAGGCCGTGCGGGCACTGTTCGATCGGGACTCACGATCGCTGATGACCCGGCTGATGCCCCACGTTGGTGCCGTGCTGGCGGGCACCGTGTACCGGGCAGTACTTGGCTGGACCGGGCCGGCCACGATGGTCTTCGGCGTACCGGGTTCCTACAAGACCGGTGTCACCGCCCTGGCCATGCAGCACTTCGGCGTCCGCTGGGACCGATCCGCTCCTGGCGCCTCCATGTCCGGGCAGGGGGCAACCCTCAACGCCATCCGCGAGGCCTTGTGGTCTGCCAAGGACTGCTTGTTCTTCGGCGACGACTTCGCACCCGACAAAGGTGTCGACGCGGCAGCGACGATGCTGGGCCAGATCGCCCGCATGCAGTTCAACCGAGAGAACCGAGAGCGGTTCGACGCCCGCAACGACACGGTCAAACCCGGCCGCGGATCACGCTGCACCATGATCCTGACCAGTGAGGTGAAGGCAGC
>NZ_JANXRJ010000258.1 GCF_025353065.1 Lapillicoccus sp. | reverse complement strand
GCATACCGGTGTCGCGTCGGCGCGGACGCCGTGCCGGCGAGGTCAGCCGCGGTCGACGCGGACAAGCGGGAAGCACGCGAGCTCCGCACCCGGCATACCGGCCAGGCGTTCTCCGTCGTGTCCCGGCCGCCCGGGACGTCGATGGCCATGGTCCTGCTCCTTCTCCGGACCCGTGTTGGCCCGGGTGGGAGAACTCCCCTACGGGAGCGTCCTGGCGGCGTGGGTAGGCTCCTCGGATGCTCAGGGTTGGCCTCACGGGCGGGATCGGGTCCGGCAAGTCGACGGTGGCGCGACGGCTCGAGGAGCTGGGCGCCGTCGTGGTCGACGCGGACGCCGTCGCCCGGGAGGTCGTCGAGCCGGGGGAGCCCACCCTGGCCGCGATCGCCGCACGCTTCGGGGGGGCACTCGTTCGTCCCGACGGCTCGCTCGACCGGGCGGCACTGGCCGCGATCGTCTTTCCCGACCGCGCGGCGCTGGCCGACCTCGACGCCATCACGGGGCCCGCCATCACGGCCCGGGTCCTCGCGCTCCGGTCAGCGGTCGCGCCCGATCGGGTCAGCGTCTTCGACATGCCCCTGCTCGTCGAGCGGGGGCTGTGGCCGGCGGAGCACCTGACGATCGTCGTCTCGGCCGCGGTCGAGACCCGTGTCGGGCGCCTCGTGACGCAGCGGGGGCTCGCTGAGGCCGACGCCCGACACCGCATCGCGGCGCAGGCGAGCGACGAGGAGCGGCGGGAGGCGGCCGACGTGTGGATCGACAACGAGGGGCCGCCCGAGTCGACGTTCGAGCAGGTCGACGTGCTCTGGGCCACCCGACTCGCTCCCTACGACGCCAACCTGCGGACGGGCACCCGGAGCCGGCGTCCCGAGACCGGGTCGATCGTCGTCGAGCCCGACCCGGCCTGGGCCGGCGAGGGCAGGCGTCTGGTCGCGAAGCTGACGGATGCGTTGGGGGAGAGGGCTGCGCGAATCGACCACATCGGGTCCACGAGCGTGGCCGGCCTCAACGCCAAGGACGTGATCGACCTGCAGGTCGGGGTGCGCTCCCTTACGGACGCTGACGCAGCCGGGTTCGTGGCCGACCTGCTGGCCAGGGGATTCGTCCGCAGCGAGGGCGACGTGGGGGACACCCCGCACGGCGACCACCCCGCAGCGAGCTGGGCCAAGCGCTTCTTCGGCTCGATGGATCCGGGGCGCATCGCTCATGTGCACGTGCGCGAAGTGGCCTCTCTAGGTTGGGAGTTCGCGCTGCTGTTCCGTGACTGGATGCGCGCCGATGCGCCGGCGCGAGCGGGGTATAGCGCGGAGAAGCGCCGCATCCTCCTCGGAGCAGCGACGACCAGCGACTACGTCGACGCGAAGGAGCCGTGGTTCGACACGGCATACGCGGCGGCGTGGGCCTGGGCCCGGAGGACCGGCTGGCGCCCGTCCTGACGGAGCTGGACGGAGTCGCACCTCAGCCCGGTGCGGGGAGGTCGAGCTGTGCGACGACCGCGACCTGGCGACCGGTCAGGTCGACCGTGGTCCACGTCTGGCCGACCTGCACGGCGCAGAACCGTTGGTCGCCGGTCAGCTGCGTGCACAGCACGTTGCGCACCCCGGGGCCCACCACCTCGATGACCACGGGGAGATCGGGGTAGTCGCCGGCACGGATGGCGGGGAGCACGGCAAGCGCCCGCCCCAGGGTCGACGGCTCGGTGCGGTGGCTGGTTCTCACGAGGCGGTAGCGCAGCGAGAGCGAGGTCGTGGGACCGAGACGCAGCTCCTCACGGGTGACGAGCGGGTCGGACAGCCCGACCGCCACGGGCACCCCGCGGCTCTCGGCCTGAAGAGCGACGACCTGTGGCGTCAGGCCCTCCACCCCGGGGTAGGCAGGGGGCACCGGAGGGGCGAGGCCGATGCTGAGCACCGGGCGGGCGAGCAGCACCTGCTCGACCACCTCGAGATCACCGTCGGTGTCGGGCTGCACGATCACGTGGATGCCGATCTCGGTCAGGCCCGGTCCGGTGCCCGGTGCCCGCGTCGCGCGGGCGCTGGGGGTCGTGGGCCCGTCGGTAGATGTCGGGGTCACAGCTGTCGGGGTCGCCGGTGTCGCCCCCGCGCCGGACGAGGTGACCGTCGTGGTGGGCAGCGACACCGATGCGTTCCCGCGGTCCGTCGGCGACATGCTGTAGACGAAGGCCACGCCCACGGCGATGGCCAGCGCGATCGCCATGAGCAGCACGACGCGTCCACGGGTTGACGTCATATCGACTCCCCCCGCCTTTGGTGGTGTCGGAGGAACCCCCCGCCGGGCCCACCATAGGCAGGTTGCCCGCTCGCGGGTGGGGGACTGGACGGATCACGCGATGACCGTCTGGTGAGGTGAGGCTGGTCCTGGCGCCCTCGACTCCGAGTCAGGTGGCCCTGTCGCCGCCCGAGGACGCCCTCGGTGAACATGGTCGAGGGCTGTCGGTGGTCGGGCTTACCGTGAAGCCATGCGTCCGACGACTGACATCAAGCGCACCGTGGCCCCCTTCGAGGTGATCTCGGAGTTCTCTCCGAGCGGTGACCAGCCGACCGCCATCGCCGAGATCACCGCGCGGGTGAACGCCGGTGAGATCAACACCGTGCTCCTCGGTGCCACCGGCACCGGCAAGTCCGCGACGACAGCCTGGGTCATCGAGCAGGTCCAGCGGCCGACCCTCGTCATGGCCCCCAACAAGACGCTCGCCGCGCAGCTGGCCAACGAGTTCCGTGAGCTGCTGCCTCACAACGCGGTCGAGTACTTCGTCTCGTACTACGACTACTACCAGCCCGAGGCCTACATCCCGCAGACGGACACCTACATCGAGAAGGACTCCTCGATCAACGACGAGGTCGAGCGGCTGCGGCACAGCGCCACCAACTCCCTGCTCACTCGGCGTGACGTCATCGTCGTCGCCTCGGTGTCCTGCATCTACGGCCTCGGCACCCCGCAGGAGTATGTCGACCGGATGGTCCGGCTCAAGGTCGGTCAGGAGCTGGTCCGCGACGACCTGTTGCGTCAGTTCGTCCAGATGCAATACACCCGCAACGACATCGCCTTCACGCGCGGCACCTTCCGGGTCCGCGGCGACACCGTCGAGATCATCCCGGTCTACGAGGAGCACGCGATCCGGATCGAGTTCTTCGGCGACGAGATCGAGCGGATCTACACCCTGCACCCGGTCAGTGGCGAGGTGCTGCGCGAGGAGACGGAGATGTATGTCTTCCCTGCCACGCACTACGTCGCGGGGCCGGAGCGGATGGACCGGGCGATCCGTGGCATCGAGCTCGAGCTCGCGGACCGGCTTGCCGAGTTCGAGCGGCAGGGCAAGCTGCTCGAGGCGCAGCGGCTGCGGATGCGCACGACCTACGACCTCGAGATGATGCGGCAGGTCGGGTCGTGCAGCGGCATCGAGAACTACTCGCGCCACATCGATGGTCGCGCGCCCGGGTCGGCGCCGCACTGCCTGCTCGACTACTTCCCGGAGGACTTCCTCCTCGTCATCGACGAGTCGCACCAGACCGTGCCGCAGATCGGCGCGATGTACGAGGGCGACATGTCGCGCAAGCGGATGCTCGTCGACCACGGCTTCCGCCTCCCGAGCGCCACCGACAACCGGCCGCTGATGTGGGAGGAGTTCCTCGAGCGG
>NZ_JANXRJ010000248.1 GCF_025353065.1 Lapillicoccus sp. | reverse complement strand
CTCTACAGCCTGACCGTCGTCGTGCTCATCGTGGTCGCCGTCCTGCTGTTCGCGGTCAAGATCGTGCCCCCCGGGGTGGAGGTGCCCGTCGAGCGGCTGGGCCGCTTCGTGCGGATGACCGGCCCGGGGGTCCACCTCGTGGTGCCGCTCGTCGACCGCTTTCGCACCCCTGTGTCGACGCGGGAGGAGACGCTGCGGACACCTGAGCGGCCGTTCGCCACGGCCGACGGGCAGGAACAGCTCCTCGTGTGCGCAGTGACTTGGAGGGTGACCGACACGCGGGCGGCGGCATACGAGATCGGTGACTATCGGATCGGCGTGGAGCAGCTGCTGATGACGACCCTGCGCAGCTTCGTCTCGGCCCACACGCTGGCCGACGCCTAGGCGCAGTCCGAGAACATCGAGCGGGACGCTCAGCGGCTGCTCGCCGACGCCTGCCGCCCGTGGGGCCTCGCCATCTCGCGGCTCGAGGTCGACGGCTGGCGACGATGATCGATCTGGCGCTGTTGTGTCGCAGGTCACCCTGACGGGTATGTCCTATTCTGGCGCTGTCGTCCTGGTGCTGTGGTCGACACCACGAGCACGCGGTCTACCCTCCGCTGCCGTGGCTTCAGAAAGGCAGAGCTGTTATGGGTATCGGTCTCGGAGTGTTCCTCATCGTCGTCGGGGCGGTCTGCAGCTTCACGACCCTCGACACGCAGTACCTCCACAACAACCTCGACACCCTCGGCTACATCCTGATCGTCGGCGGCGTGCTCGCGCTGGTGTTCGGCACGATCCAGAACTACCAGCGCGCCAACCCCAAGGTGCTCAACAACAACCGGGTCGAGCGCCGGACCCGGATCGAGCAGGACCCGACCGACCCCGGCCTCGACCGTCGCATCGTCGAGGAGCGCCGGACCGAGGACCTCTGACCCCTCACCCCGTTCCGAACACACGTTTTATGAAGGTTCGTGGGTCCGGCGGCCCTCAGACTGCGTAGAACGGGTGTTCGGAACGCAGGGGTGGGGGTCGCCCGGGTCAGAAGGCCGACTCGGGGACGTCCATCAGGGCGTTGTCGGTGGCCTCGGCGATGGCGCGCTCGGCGCTGAGCCTCGGCAGCACGTTGCGGGCGAAGAACTGGGCCGCCGCGACCTTGCCGGTGTAGAAGTCGCGGTCGGCCTGGGAGAGCGCTTCGCCCCTCGAGGTCAGCGCCTCGGTGGCCACCTCCGCCTGTCGCAGCAGCAGCCAGCCGACGATGAGGTCGCCCGCGGCGAGCAGGAACCGCGAGGTGTTCTGGCCGACCTTGTAGATGTTCCTCGGGTCGCCACCGGTGCGCGGGTCGCTCTTGAACGCCTCGGCCCCGAGGTACTCGAGGATGCCCTGCACGTCGGCCAGCCCCTGCCCGAGCAGCCCGCGGTCGCGGTCGAGCGCCCCACCGGTCGCGCCGAGGTCCTTGGCGAACTCCTGGATCTGCATCGCCAGGGCGCCGAGCGCGACGCCCCGGTCCTTGACGACCTTGCGGAAGAAGAAGTCGAGGCCCTGGATCGCGGTCGTGCCCTCGTAGAGGGTGTCGATCTTGGCGTCCCGCACGTACTGCTCGATCGGGTAGTCCTGCAGGAAGCCCGACCCGCCGAAGGTCTGCAGCGACTCGGTGCCGAGGAGCACCCAGGCCCGCTCGGCGCCCAGGCCCTTGACGATCGGCAGCAGCAGGTCGTTGACCCGCCGGGCCAGGTCGGCGGCGGAGCCCTTCTCGAGCTCCTCCGACCCCGAGGCGAGCTGCGCCTGGTCGACGGCGTCCTGCTGCGTCGCGGTGAAGAGGACGAGCGCACGCAACCCCTCGGCATACGCCTTCTGCAGCATGAGCGAGCGGCGGACGTCGGGGTGGTGGGTGATCGTCACGCGTGGCGCGGTCTTGTCACCCTGCTGCGCGAGATCGGGGCCCTGGACGCGCTGCTTGGCGTAGTCGAGGGCGTTGAGGTAGCCCGTCGACAAAGTGGCGATCGCCTTGGTGCCGACCAGCATCCGGGCGTGCTCGATGACACGGAACATCTGCGCGATGCCGTCGTGCGCGTCGCCGAAGAGGGTGCCGATGGCCGGCGTGCTGTCGCCGAAGGTGATCTCGCAGGTCGTCGAGACCTTGAGGCCCATCTTGTGCTCGACGTTGGTGACGACGGCGCCGTTGCGCTCACCGAGCTCACCGGTCTCGAGGTCGACGTGGTACTTCGGGACGATGAAGAGGGAGAGGCCCTTGGTGCCCGGGCCGGCGCCCTCGGGTCGGGCGAGCACGAAGTGGATGATGTTGTCGGACAGGTCGTGCTCGGCCGAGGTGATGAAGCGCTTGACCCCGGTGATCGACCACGTGCCGTCGGCGTTCTGGACGGCCCTGGTCCGGCCGGCGCCGACGTCGGAGCCCGCGTCCGGCTCGGTCAGGACCATCGTCGCGCCGTAGTGCCGCTCCACCATCAGCTTGGCCAGCTTCTGCTGCTCGTCGGTGCCGAACAGGTGGAGCAGCTTGGCGAAGGAGTAGGTCGCGGCATACATCCCGACGGCGGGGTTGGCGCCGAGGATCATCTCGTTGAGGGCCCACTTGAACGACGGCGGGACGACCGTGCCGTCGAGCGCCGCCGGCACGTCGACGTTCCAGAAGCCGGACTCGACGTAGGCGGCATACGACTTCTTGAAGGACGCGGGCATCGCGACCTCGTGCGTCGCGGGGTCGTAGACCGGCGGGTTGCGGTCGGAGTCGAGCAGGCTCTCGGCGAGTTCGTTCTCGGCCAGCCTCGCGACCTCGTGGATCATCTCGCGGGCGGTGTCCTCGTCGACGTCGGCGTAGGCCCCCTGCCCCAGGACGGCCCCGCGGCCGAGCACCTCGAAGAGGTTGAACTCGAGGTCGCGGACGTTGCTCTTGTAGTGGCCCATGGTGGTGCTCGCCTGCCTTGGTCGGTATGCCGTGTCGGTCGCGTCTGCCGCGCTTGCCGGTCTGCGTCGGCCCGTCAACCCGCGGTGGAGCGCTCAGGTTACCGGCCGGTAGAGACCATGATGCTACCGACGGGTAACCCTGCGCAAGGCCGCGTCGCGAGAACGGTCACACCGGCGGCCTGCCGCAGGGTGGGTGGTCGGGAGTGGAAGTCGGGAGTAGAACAGCACGATGCGCTGGGCCGACCTCGAGCGCCGCCAACCACGACTGGCGAGCCGCGCCCGGACCCGGCTGCTCGACCCGGGGCTGCTGCTCCTCGTGACGACCGGGCACGACGGGACCCCTCGGGAGACTCCGGCCGAGCCGCTCCTGCGTGACGGGAAGCTGCTCCTTTCCACGCGGTGGCTCACCCTCGAGGCGTGCGACCTCCCGCCCGGGCGTCCGATCCTCGTGCGCGGCGTCGTCACCGACCTGGAGGGCGCGGAGGGCGAGGTCACGGTGCGGGCGACGGCACGCGCCGAGACCGACGTCGATGCGCAGCACGCCTATGCCGCCGCCGTCGGGGACCGGCTCGGCTGGCATCCCGAAATCGGACGCTTCCATCTCGTCGAGGTAGAGACGGTGAGCTCGGTCCGCTATCGCGACGGGGGCGACCGGCTCGTCGTGAGCTGGCCTCCCGCTCTCGAGTACGTCCGGCGGGCCACGTCCGTGCCGGGCGTCACCGAGCGCCTGCCGCTCGTCGATCTCCTCGACCTCGAATGACCTCAGACGGCGGTGCCACCTCCATCGCGGGGAGGCTACGCGTCAGAAGGGGTGAGAAGCGGGTCAGCAGCGGGTCAGCTCGTTGAGCCCGGCCAGCTCGGTCAGGGCCGTGACCGTCGCGCTCGGCCTCGGGTCGACCGGGAGTGCGCGTCGGCCGTCGCGCGTGACGAAGACCGTCCGCAGCCCGGCGCACGCGGCCCCGAGGACGTCCCAGCCGTGGGCGGCCACCATCACCGCCTCGTCTGCGGTCGCCCCCTGGCGCTGGAGCGCGGTCGCGTACGCGAGCGGCGACGGCTTGAGCATCCCGGCCATCTCCACGGAGACGACGTCGTCGACCAGGTCGAGCAGCCCGGCCCCGCGCAGCTGCGTCTCGATCGTCGCCAGGGGGGAGTTGCCGAAGGGGACCAGCCGGTCGCCCCGCGCCCGCAGGGCGTCGAACGCCGGGACGACGTCGGCGTGGGCCGGGAGTGAGCCGAAAGCCGATCGCAGTGCTGCGAGAGCCTCGTCCCCCCAGGTGCCGCCGGCGCGGTCCACCACGTCGGCGGCCACCAAGGCCCCCAGTCGACCGAAGTCCTCGTAGCGGCCGGCGGCGGTGAGGGTGAGGGCGGTCTGGATCAGCGTGTCGAACCACACGTCCAGCAGCGCGGACCCGGGGCGCCCGGCTGCGTCCTGGAGCACGGCCTCCACGGGCGCGAGGTCGAGCAGGGTCTCGTTGATGTCGAAGAGCCAGAGCACGGGGTGCCTCCTGCGGTAGGGGTTGAGGGCCGACCTCAGAAGGCGGTGTAGCCGCCGTCCGCGACGAGGACCGACCCGGAGACGAACGACGAGGCGTCGCTGGCGAGGAAGACGACCGCGGGGGCGAGCTCCTCGACCGTGCCGTAGCGCTGCAGCGGGGCGTCCTCGATCCACTGCCGCCGGAACTGCGGATCGTCGACCGGTGACATGTCGGTCTTGATGTAGCCCGGGGCGAGCGCGTTGACGCGCACCCCCGCCGGTCCCCACTCGGCGGCGAGGCTGCGCGTCAGGTGGTGGACCGCTGCCTTCGAGGCGTTGTATGCCGGCTGCCACTGCGGGCGGTTGACGATCATGCCCGACATCGAGCCGATGTTGACGATCGAGCCGGCGCCCTGCGCGACGAAGTGCCGCCCGAAGGTCCGGGCGACGCGCCAGACGGCGGTGAGGTTGACGTCGATGACGTGTTGCCAGTCCGCGTCCGTCACCTCGAGGGCCGGGGCGTGGACGCAGGCGCCCGCGTTGTTGACGAGCACGTCCACCCGCCCGAAGACCTCGAGCGTCCGCGCGAGCAGCCTTGCCACGTCAGCGTCCTCGGTCACGTCGCCGGCGACGAACTCGGCGGTGAGGCCGTCGTCCGCGAGCGTCGCGACCATCTCCGCGCCGGCCGCCTCGTCACGGCCGCCGATGACGACGCGGGCGCCGGCCTCGGCCAGCGCGCGGGCGAACCCCGCCCCGAGGCCGCGGGTGCCGCCGGTCACCACGGCGACCCGTCCGGTGAGCAGGAATCGGTCGAGGGAGGTCATCGGTCCGCCCACACCTCGCGCCGCTCACGGTCGGGGTCGTCGAGGACGGCGCCGTCGTCGTGCCCGCCGAAGCGGCGGGTGCGGCGCGCGTCCCCGTAGGCCGGCCAGCCCGGGTCGCCGGTCGAGGCGAACGCGACCCAGGCCGCGTGCATGTCGTCGGCGAGGGCCTGTGGCGGTGCGTCGCCCACCATCCCGCGACCTCCGGGCGCGTCGATGGTGTCGAACGCGAAGGCGATCTCGAGGGCGTGGCAGGCCCCGAGCACCCCACCCATCACCGGCGTCTTCCAGCCGAACTCATAGACGTGAGAGGGCTTTCCGAGGGCAGCCCGCGCCTCGGTCAGGCGGATCGCGGGCATCCGGAAGAACCAGTCGGTGAGGGCTGCGGTCATCACGTCCCCGGGCCGATCGGACCCGGTCTGCGCGACATAGGTCTCGTAGGCGTCCGGGGTGGCCCGGAAGGCGGCGAGCGTCCCCCGCACGCGGGCCTCGTCGATGCCGCCCACGACGGGGTAGAGGAAGAGCGCGTGCTCGTCGTCGTTGCTCCCGATGAGCAGGTCGACGTCAGCGCCCTCTCCGGCGGCGAGGACGGCATACGGCAGACCGGGGAGGGTGTCGCCGTCGACGACCGGCTCGAAGATCATCATGTTGGCGGCGATCTCGCCCCACTGGGCCGGGTCGGGGTTGCCGGCGATCCGCAGCCCGAGCCGGTCGTGGGCCGCGAGCAGGTCGGGGATCGGCACGGCAGCCAGGCCCTCGGTCGTGGGCTCGACACCGAGCTCCTCGGCGAGGGCGGTGGTGACCTTCGTCGCTGTTTCCGGTCGCAGCGCGTAGTGGCCGGCGCCGCTCTGGGCGATGACCCGGCGGAAGAGGCCGCGAGCCGCAGGCATCGCCGTCAGCGTCGTGACGCTCATCGCGCCGGCCGACTCGCCGGCGATCGTGACGTTGTCGGGGTCACCGCCGAAGCGGGCGATGTTGTCGCGCACCCACTCGAGGGCGGCGATCTGGTCGAGCAGGCCGCGGTTGTCGACGGCGCCCGGCAGGTGGGCGAAGCCGTCGACGCCGAGGCGGTAGTTGATCGTCACGGCCACGACGCCGTCGCGCGCGAAGGCCGCGCCGTCATAGACTGGGACGGCCGAGGAGCCGTTCTGGAAGGCGCCGCCGTGCACCCAGACGAAGACGGGCAGGCCTGTGGCAGAGGGGTCTTCGGGCCGCCACACGTTGAGGTTGAGGCAGTCCTCACCCGGGATCTCCGGCTCGGGAAGCAGGTCGGAGACCGACTCGCGGTAAGGGGGCTTGGGGACGGTCGCTCCGTATGCCGTGCACGCGCGCGGCTCGATCCACGGCTCGTGGGGTGCCGGGGCGTGGAACCGCAGCGGGCCGAAGGGGGGCGCGGCATACGGGATGCCGCGGTAGACCGCGAGCCCGTGCTGGACGGTGCCTCGCACCGGGCCGGTCGTGGTGGGGACGACGTCGGTCAGGGTCTCCGACTCTGGAGTGGTGGTCATGGAACGTATTCAATACCCGCGGCGCGGGACTCGTGCGGTGGGGCGCGGGGCGGTGAGACGGGAGTGGCGTGTGCAGCGCACGGGCAGCACACTCACAGGATGGGACCCGAGACTGTTCCTTCTTGACCTCGAACACCTAAGGATGGACCCCTGCATGGCTGCGCGTCACCGGCCGACCGGATCGCACCGCGTCCGATGGACCGTCATCAGCATCCTCGTCGTGGTCCTCGTCGGAGGCGTCGGGTTCGTGGGCTACGAGTACTTCAGCCTGAAGACCGGCATCCACACCTCGGACATCCTGCAGCCGACGGCGGGCGCGTCGCCCACCACGGCGGCCGAGGGCCCGAAGCCCGACGTCAACATCCTGATCATGGGGCTGGACAGTCGTGTGGACGTCAACGGCAACCCGCTGCCCGCCGACATCTACGAGGCCCTGCACGCCGGCGACCAGTCGGACGGCGGACTGAATTCCAACGTGCTGATGCTCCTGCACATCCCCGGCGACGGCAGCAAGGCGACCGAGATCAGCATTCCCCGTGACGACCAGGTGGACCTCGTCGGGTGTCCCGACAACTACTGCACGGGCAAGATCAAGCAGGCCTACGGTCTGGCGACGGACCAGGAGGCGCGCCGTATCTCGGGCGAGACCGGGCTGTCCGCGCAGCAGCGGCTGCAGCAGTCGCGCGACGCCGGGCGAAAGGCGCAGATCCGGACGGTCGAGGCTTTCCTCGACGTCAAGGTCGACCACTTCGTCGAGGTCACGATGGTCGCGTTCTACCAGCTCGCCGAGGTCGTGCAGCCGATCACCGTGTGCGTGCTCAACGACACCCAGGACAGCTACTCCGGTGCGGACTTCAAGGCAGGCAAGCAGCAGATCAACGCCCAGCAGGCGCTGGCCTTCGTCCGGCAGCGCCGCGACAACAAGCACCCCTCGCTGAACTTCACGGACCTCGACCGGGAGCGTCGCCAGCAGGCGTTCATCACCTCTCTCGCGACGCAGCTGAAGCAGGCGGGGACGCTGGGCAACCCGATCAAGCTCAACGGCATCCTCGACGTGGTCAAGCAGAACACCGCGATCGACTCCGGCCTCGACCTGCTGTCCTTCGCCAGCGAGGCGTCGCAGATGGCCGGTGGCAACGTCGCGTTCTACACGCTGCCGGTCGAGGGCTTCGGCAAGAACAAGCGCGGTGAGGACGTCAACCTCGTCGATGTCGCGAAGGTCCGGGCGACGGTGAAGGCCCTGCTCGCGCCGGCGGGAAGCGCTTCGGGCACCTCGACGTCGAGCGGCACCAGCAGCAGCGCCCCGTCGGGGACGGGGACGTCCGCGACGACCGCGCCCCTCCCGGTGGCCGGCGTGACGCCCGTGCCGGCCGCGTCGAACCCCGCGCCGACCGACCTGTCCGAGCTGACCGGTGGCGGCATCCCCTGCGTCAAGTGATGCGGCCCACGACACCGCGTGATCGGTATGCCGCCGCAGTCGCGGCGGATCACCGGCGGTAGAGGAGGTACTTCTGCCGGCCGCGGTCGAAGTCGCGCAGCTCCGGCTGCCACGCCGCGACGATCTGCTGCGCGGAGGCGCCGGCCGTGAACATCGTGATGAAGCGGTCGGAGCCGGTGAGGAGGGAGATCCACCGGCCGGCGTCGCCGCGCCAGTCGAAGGCGGCATACAGGTCGCGCAGGGTGGTCAGCATCGTCGTCGCGACGAGGATCGCGTCGAGACGGCTGCGATCGGTGAGGTGCACCTGGACCCCGCCGCAGACCAGGTTCGCGTTCTTGGAGAAGGTCGGGGTGAAGTAGGCCTCACGGAACTCCACGCCGGGCAGCATTGCGGCAGTAAGCTGTTGGGTCCACCGGTAGTCCACGTAGGGTGCGCCGATGAGCTCGAACGGGTGGGTGGTGCCGCGGCCCTCGGACAGGTTGGTGGCCTCGAACATGCAGGTCCCGGGATAGAGCAGAGCCGTGTCGGAGGTGGGCATGTTGGGAGAGGGGAGGATCCACGGCAGGCCGGTCTCGGCGAACAGGCTGCGCGCAGACCAGCCCTGGAGCGGGACGACCTGGAGGTCGGTCACCGTGGCGCCCGCGGCCCGCTGCAGGAACTCACCGTTGAAATAGCGCGCGACCTCTCCCGCCGTCATCCCGTGCTGCTGCGCGATCCTCTCGAGGCCGACGCCGGAGGTGAACCCGTCCTGGAGGACCGGCCCGCGCGCCGAGCCACCGACCGGGTTGGGCCGGTCGAGGACGATGAAGGCCCTGCCGCTGCGCGCGGCGGCGGCCATCGCGGTGTACATCGTCCAGATGTAGGTGTAGAACCGCGCGCCGACGTCCTGGATGTCGAAGACGACGGTGTCGATGCCCGAAGCGGCGTAGAAGCCTTCGAACGTCTCGACGGTGGCGCCGTAGGCGTCGTAGACCGTGACACCGGTGCGCTCGTCGACGTCGGTCCCCTCCGAGCTGCCCGCCTGTGCGGTGCCGCGGAACCCGTGCTCCGGCCCGAAGACCGCGCCGACCTGCACCTTCCCCGACGCGACCATGACGTCGACGATGCTCGTCAGCCCGGCGCGGACGAGACCGGTCGGGTTGGTGATGATGCCGATCTTCCTGCCCGAGAACACCTTCCAGTCGTCAGCGGCCGCGACGTCGGCGCCGCACCGCACGCCGCGGCCGCTCGGTCCGCCGTGGCCGTCCGTCCCCAGCGCCTCCCCGTATGCCGCCCCGGAGGTGGCTGCCGTCGCGGCCACGGCGGTCGCGGCGGTGGCCGCGACGAGCAGGCTCCGTCGGCCGATGGCCCGTCGCCGGTCAGGGCTGGCAGAGGTGGTCCGGTCGGGGTCGTCGGTGGCCATGGCCCCATCCTGTCGATGTGGCTGCGCGGGCGCATGTCGAGATCGGGCACGCCTCCGGCGCCGCTCGACTCGGAGTCGACGAGGTCGACTCCCCGTGCACGGGGAGTCGAGTGGCTCGACTCCGACTCAAGCGGAAGGGGCATTGGTGACCGAGCCGCGGACGCCCATCGCGCCGCAGACGGGCGCGGCCCAGTCGAGGGCCGCGTGGACGGCGATCTCGGCGTCGAGGCGCGCCGCGATCTCGGCGGGGTAGTCCACGGTCCGCCGCTGCGCGAGGTCGATGCTGAGCGACACGGTCTCGAAGGTGTTGGCGAGGACGCCGGTGGTCCGGTCGACGAGGAACTGCATGTAGTGCAGCGCCCGCGGCGAGCGCGCCAGCACCCGCCCGTAGACGGCGATCTCGTCGCCGGCGCCGACCTCGTGCAGGTAGCGCAAGTGGTGTTCGGCATCGAACGAGGCCGGGCCACCCCGGAGGGCCACGTCCTCGCCGAGGCCCCAGGCGGCATACGCGACCCAGCCTGCGGTGCTGTGCACCTCGAGGTAGCGCGCGATGTTCATGTGCCCGTTGGCGTCGGTGAAGTCCTGCGGCACGGTCATCGTGAGGTGGTGAGGCAGGGCGTGCACCTGCTCGACACGGGGCAGGTCGGGCGTCATGGCTCCAGTCTGCCGCCCCGGATCAATGGGCCGCCTCGGAACAATGGGCCGCCGCGTCGAGGCCGAGCGGGGGCTAGGGCGTCGTGAGCCGGGCCAGCAGCCTCGGCAGGTCGACGAAGGCGAAGCGGATGCTCGCATCGTTGCAGCCGTAGGGAAGCACCACGGTCGACCCGTGGAGGAGGGCGCCGCAGGAGTAGACGACGTTGGGCACGTAACCGTCACGGTCCAGGGGCTCGACCGTCATCAACGGCTCGTCGAGGATGCCGAGCACCCTGGTGGGGTCGTCGAGGTCGAGCAGGATCGCGCCGAGGGCGTAGGTGCGGACCGGTCCCACGCCGTGGGTGATGACGAGCCACCCGTCGGCGGTCTCGAGCGGCGAGGCGCAGGAACCGAGCTGGACGAGATCCCAGGCGTGACGGGGCCGTTGCACGACGACCGGGTCCTCCCAGTGGAGGGCGTCCGCCGAGCTGGCCACGCTGACGTTCTCGCGGTCCCACCGCGAGATGGCCCGGAAGCGACCGTCGATGAGTCGGGGGAAGAGCGCCATCCCCTTGTTGGTGGCGGGCTTGCCGGTCTGCTGGCGCACCGAGAAGGTCCGGAAGTCGTCGGTCTGGATGAGGTGCGGAGCGATGGTCGAGCCGTCGTATGCCGTATAGGTCGCGTAGTGGGTCACGGCTCCGTCCGACCCGACGAAGCCGGTGAACCGGGCGTCCTCCATGCCCCGGGACTCCGCGGGACTGACCGGGTGCAGCACGCGCGCGGAGAGGTCGAGGTCGTCCGGGAAGACGACCCGGTAGTTGCTCGAGACCAGACGCCGGATGCGGTCGATGAGGCCGTCGGTGCGAGATCGGCTGAGCGTGTCGCGCTCGCTCAGGGCGAGGGCGTTCTCGAGGTCGTCGGGGGTGAACTCGTCGGGGAGCAGGCTGAGCACGCTCTCGGCGGCGTCGGCGTCACCGAGGGTCCCGAGGGCCTGCCGGAGGGCGTGGAGCGACATCGTCGAAGGGGTGGACGCTCCTGTGTCGATGCCGCGGGTCGCGGGTTCGAGGCTGACCCTGTCGTCGGGTCCGAGGATCCCGCGGCGGAACCCGATGGTGGACAGGTGACCCTCGCCGATCCCCCGCAGGCTCATGATGAACCGCAGCTCGCCGGGGGCGAGGTCCTCCTGCGAGGGGTCGGCCACGATGGAGGGGTTGCAGATGGCGGCCCCCTCGATGGCGTACTCCTGGGTGCAGAAGGCCCCGATGAGGTCGGCCCGGTCGAGGGAGATGCTCGCCCCGCGCGGGATGCGGTGGGCGACCAGGGCGAAGTGCTCACGGAAGGTGGCGAGCAGGTCGGGGTGCCGGTCGGAGAACGAGCTCAGGGTGGCGGCGAGCGCCCTGGTGACCTCGTCCTCGGAGAGGGCCACGACCCGCCGGACGACGGCGTCCGCCCGGGAGATGCCCTCCGTGAGCATCTCCTGCCCCGGCAGGAACGGCCGGGCGAGGACGCGTGACGGGTCGGCGCGGAGGTGGAGCGATCCCCGTCGGGCGAGGACGTCGGTCCGGATCACGACGCGGGGACGAGGAGTCGTCGACTCTGCTGCAGCGTCGAGAGCAGCGCCAGGGTCGACTCGGCGCCCTGGTTCTCGTTGCGCCCCAACGGTTCCAGACCGTCGCACCCACCGCCGGAGACAGGATCGCGCAACGAGACCCCGGCGTCGTTCGCACCCTCGAACCACGCGGCGCAGAGCGCGACCGCGTCCTGCCACGCCACGTCACCGGTCACGCTGAAGGCCCGGGCGCAGGCGTCGGACAGGGCCGCGACCTCGATCGGCTGCTGGTCGAAACCGGGTCGTGGTTCACCGGCGGACCAGCCGCCGGTCGGGACGACGGAGAGGTGGTCGCCGGCGGTCTCGACGTCCAGGAGCCACCCGAGCATCTGAAGACCCAGCGCGGTCCACTCCGGTCGCTCCAGCATCGACCCGGCGGCGATGAGCACCTCCGGGAGCGCGGCGTTGGCGTAGCGCAGTCGTGGCTCCGGCCAGGGCCACTCCGGGGTGATCGGGGGCGTGCAGATGAATCGGGCGGCGTTCTCCAGCAGGGCTCGCGCAGAACGGTGCTCGGGGTGGACCGTCAGCACCTCGGCGGCGCCCAGCGCCGCGAACGCCATCGCTCGCGACCACGGCGCGCGGAAGTCCGCGCTGGCCTCGAAGAGACGTAGGGCCTCCGCGGCATACAGGGGGGAGCGTGCGGCGGCGGTGCCCAGACCCCAGAGGGCTCGACCCCACCAGTCGCCGATCCCGGGCTGGTCGGTCCAGCTGCCGTCGGTGGACCGGCGGTTGTGGAAGCGCCCGTTGCGGATCTGGGCGTCGGCCAGGAACGTGAGGTAGACCCGCGAGAGGGCGAGCATCTCGGGCGACGGGTCGGGCTCACGGGTCGTGACGACGAGGGCCCGGGCGACGTCGTCGACGCAGTAGCCGTGCTCGGGGCGTGGTGCGGTGAGCTCGGCGTGCTCGAAGATCCCGATGTCGTCGGAGAGACGCGCCAGGTGCTCGAAGCTGATCGGCCCACCGCTCACGCGCTCATCCGGTCGTCGTCCAGGCCCATGCGGTTGTCGTGCAGGTTGATGCCGAGCGCGATGGCCGCGAGCTGGCGGTACTGGTCCGCGACCGCCGGCCACAGCAGCTCCGGAGCGATCCGCGTCGCCTCCGCCGTCATCCGGGCGGCGAGTCCGGGCTCCGTGAGGACCCGCCGGACGGCCGCCGCGATCGCGTCGGGGTTCTGCCGGTCGACCAGCAGCCCGGCGCCGCTGGCCAGCAGCTCACGGGCGTGCGGGAACGCGGTGGCGACGACGGGACGCCGCGCGGTGACGGCCTCGACGAGCACCCCGGAGGTGACCTGCTCCTGCGAGTCGTAGGGGAGCAGGACGACGTCCGCCTGCCCCACGAGGTCGTGGAGTTCGGCCGTCGTGAGGTAGCGCGCGTCGAACTCGACGACGTGCTCCAGCCCGAGGTCGCGGACCCGGCTCTCGAGACCCTCGCGATAGCGCTCACCCTCGAACTCGACGACCTTGGGGTGCGTCTCGCCGACGATGAGGTAGCGGGGGGCGGGGTCGAGGTCGCCGAGGCCGGCCATCGCCTCGATAGCCCACTCGATCCCCTTGCCGGACCCGAGGAGCCCCCACGTGAGGACCGTCGGGCGGTCGTCCGCGAGGTGGCCGTGGTCGGTGTCCGCAGCATCCGCAGCGGCGAGCACGGCCGCGGGCCGGGAGTCGAGCGCTCCGTGGGGGACGACGTGGATGTCGTCGGGGGTGACGACGTAGTGCTCGATGAGGCGTTCCCGCGCCGTGTGCGTCATCGTCACGACGGCGCTGGCGCGCAGGACGAGCTCATCGAGGATGGCGCGCTGCCGCAGGGTCGGGGTCGTGAGCACGGTGTGGAGGACGACGACCACCGGGACGTCGAGGTCGCGGACGACGTCGAGCACGTCGGCCCCGTCGGGTCCCCCGAAGATGCCGTACTCGTGCTGGACGATCGCGATGTCGTAGCCGTTGAGCCGGCTCGCGGCGCGCGCGGCACCGCCGGGCTCGTCACGGATCCAGTAGTGGACGGGTCCGTCATCGACGGCGGAGGTCGGGCTGACCGGGCTGACCGGGCTGACCGGCATACGCGGGATCTCGCTGGCGTCCACGACCGCGACGATGTCGACGAGGTCGGTGGGGCTGCGGAGGGCGGCGCGCAGCGCAGCGCTGAAGGTGGCGAGGCCGCACTGGGTGGGGGGATAGGTGCTGAGGATGCCGAAGGTGGTCACGGTGGACCTTCCCGAGAACGTGCGCCGAGCGCGGCGCCGTGCGCGACAGCCGTTTACTGAGGCCGTCCGATTGCGCAGGATGCGCTGCGGGTACTCCACCCGGGAGTCGCCCGGGGAAGGTCAGTCGGGAACGTCGTCGTCCGAGAAAGGCCCTGTCCAGTCAGGGCTGCCGATGTCTTGGAGAGTAGCACCGAAGGACCCCCCTACCCCGGCGCGTAGTGTGCGCCTGGGACCGACGCGCGTGGCCTCTCTCGGGCCGGTATGCCGTCGGCGCCGGGAAGGGGACGGCCGTGCGAATCGCCGTCGTCGCCTCCATCGCGCACCGTCTGCCACCGCTCTCCTACGGCCCGTGGGAGCAGATCGCCTCGACCCTCACCGAGGGCTTCGTCACGCGCGGGCACGAGGTCACCCTCTTCGCCACGGCCGACTCGGAGACCGCGTCCCGGCTGCACGCGACGGCGCCAGCTGGTTACGAGGAGGACCGCAGCGTCGACGCCAAGGTGTGGGAGGGGTTGCACAACGCCGCAGTCTTCGAGGCGGCGAGCGGGTTCGACGTCATCGCCAACCACTTCGACTTCATGCCGCTCACCTACAGCCGCCTCGTCCGGACGCCGGTCGTGACGACGATCCACGGCTTCTCGTCCCCGGCGATCCTGCCCGTCTACCGGGCCTACGACGACATCGCCCACTACGTCTCGATCAGCGACGCCGACCGCAGCCCGGACCTGCACTACGCGGCGACGATCCACCACGGGATCGACCTCGGCCGCTTCACCTTCGTGCCGGGGCCGGGGTCCTACCTGCTCTTCCTCGGCCGGATCCACCCCGACAAGGGCACCCACCACGCCATCGAGGTGGCGCGCCGAAGCGGCACACCACTGGTGATCGCGGGCATCGTCCAGGATGTCGAGTACTACGAGGCGATGGTGGCGCCGCGGGTGGACGGCAGTGCCGTGACGTACGCCGGGCCGGTGGGTCCCGTCGAACGCGACGCCCTGCTCGGCGGGGCGATGGCGCTGCTCCACCTCATCGACTTCGACGAACCGTTCGGGTTGTCCGTCGTCGAGGCGCTCGCCACCGGCACGCCCGTCGTCGCGACCCCGCGCGGGTCGATGCCGGAGCTCGTGCGCGACGGCGTTACGGGATTTCTCGTCGATGACGTGAACGCGGCCGTCGCGGCCGTGGGCCGGGTCGCCGGGCTGGACCGGGGCGCCTGCCGCTCCGACGCGCAGACCCGGTTCGCGGCCGACCGGATGGTCGATGACTACCTGCGTCTCTTCGAGCGGGTCTGTGCGGGTCCTGACCCCGCACGATGAGTTTTCCCACACCGGGCAGTCCTCATCTCACAACGAGGACAACACGGAGGAACCTGTGAGCAAGACGGTGCTCTACATGTCGGTATCGCTGGACGGCTTCGCCGCCGGGCCGAACGAGTCGAAGGACCACGGGCTCGGCGACGGCGGACTGCGCCTCCACGAGTGGATGAATCATCCGCACGGGCCGACCGGAACCAACAAGACGGTCTGGGATGCCTTCATGAGCACCGGCGCGGTCGTCGGTGGACGGCGGTTGTACGACATGACGGGCGGCTGGGGAAACGACCACCACGACGGCGTGCCGCTCTTCTGGGTCGTGCGAGACCCTTCGACGTACATGGACCACGCTGCCCCGAACGTCATGTTCCTCGACGACATCACCGAGGCGATGACGCGCGCCAAGGCAGCCGCCGGCGACCGCGACGTCCTCGTCCACGGCGTCGGGGTCACCCGACTCGCCCTGGCCGCAGGAGTACTCGACGAGCTCTGCATCAGCGTCGTACCCGTCCTCTTCGGCAGCGGCCAACCCCTCTTCGATGGTCTCGGACACCACCACACCGAGCTCGAGCGCCTTCGCACGGTCGAGGGCGAGGACGGCATCATCCACCTTCACTACCGCGTCAAGGGCGCACTATCGCTGAGTCCGTCAACGACGCGGGGGCCCGAGCAGTGACCGACCGGTCGAGCCGACGCTGTCGACTGCTCGTCCGCGTGCGGGTCGGCCCGGGTCGCCGCGACCGGGTCCGTAGTCGTCACCGAGCAAGGGGATGTCTTGACCGCCTGGGGCCTGTGCACGGAACGATCCGGCCAACATCTTCGGATTCCGTGTCTCTTAAATCCGATATGTGTACATTGGTAACAGCGCCCTGGGGCTACCCCCTTGCTTGCCCGGGACGTTACGCGCCCCGCCGTCTCGGCCGGCTAGCCGTGGCGGGGCGCGGCCCGCAACACGAGTTGCGCGTATCCGTCGGCGGGATCGGAACATAGTTTCATTTAGCAGTTTTATGAGCGTATGGTAGAGGCATGGTCTCAGATCCGTGGCCTGCCATCGGCAGGGAACAGCGGATCTGGACGTCGAGGATCCCACCCGATCTGGTGTCTGCGCGGGTTCGACAACGGCATTCCGGCCCGTATGCCGCCGCCGTCGTCCCCGAGATCGCCCACCGGAGGCCTGCTCTGCCAGCCGGTGTCGCGGCCCTTGCCGAAGACGCATCGGTCGAGATCGCGCGGTTCGACGCTGAGCTGGGTGCTGAGGTGGCTCCGTTCGCTGCGGTCCTGTTGCGTTCGGAGTCTGCCTCGTCCTCCAGGATCGAGAACCTGACGTCGGGCGCGAAGTCGGTCGCGCTGGCCGAGCTCGGCAGCACGGACAAGCGCAACGCGACGGAGATCGTCGGGAACGTCGCCGCCATGGTCGCCGCGCTCACCCTCGCGGACCGTCTCGGCACCGACGCGTTGCTGGCCATGCACGGCGCTCTGTTGTCCGAGGTCCACCCGGAGATCGCTGGCCGCTGGCGCGAGGAACAGGTGTGGATCGGTGGTGACACGTTCGGACCGCACGGGGCTGCGTTCATTCCGCCTCACCACGAACGGGTGCCGGCTCTGATGGCCGACCTGGAGACGTTCGCCCGGCGGACCGACCTGCCCCTGCTCAGTCAGGCGGCGATCGCTCACGCCCAGTTCGAGACCGTCCACCCCTTCTCGGACGGGAACGGCCGCACCGGCCGCGCGCTCATCCACGCGATGCTGCGCGGGCACGGACTGACGAGGAACGTGACGGTGCCCGTGTCGGCCGGCCTGCTCACTGACACTGCGGCCTACTTCGACGCCCTGACGGCATATCGCCAGGGCGACCCGGCGGCGATCGTCGAGCAGCTGGCCAACGCGTCCTTCGCCGCCCTGGCGAACGGCCGCCGGCTCGTGCTCGATCTTCGAGCGATCCGGCAGCGGTGGCAGGGCATGATCACGGCACGTCGAGGGGCGACGGCTTGGCCGCTGGCGGACATCCTGCTCCGCCAGCCGGTCATCGACACGCGCACGGCGGCGCGCGAGCTCGGCGTCACCGCTCAGAACGCCCTTCGCGCCATCGGACCGCTCGTCGAGGTGGGCATCCTCGGGGAGTTCACCGGGTTCGCCCGCAACCGGATGTGGCAGTCACGTGAGGTACTGGATGCGCTCGATGACTTCGCCGCACGGGCGGGTCGTCGTGGGTGAAGGGTGGCGATTCGCGGTCTCCCACGCGGCGGCGGCATACTCCAGCGAGGCCGTCAGCGGACGTCCTCGGGGCGCTCGTGGTGCATGGCCACCTTCTCCAGCTCGGTCTGCTCGGTCGTCGCGATCACGGTCTCCCCGGCGACGTCGATCGACCGGGCGAACACGTAGTAGAGGATGCCGGCCACCGGGAGCCCGATGAACAGCGAGATGTCTGCGCCGTTCAGCGCGTTGGCGACGAAGCCGGTGTACTTGCTGGTCGAGAAGAACGGCAGCATGACGGCGAAGCCGAGGACGTAGGCGGTGATGCCGCGCCAGCCCCAGCGGCCATACAGACCGTGCGGGTTGAAGATCTCGGCGATGGCGTAGTGGCCGCGGCGCACGATGTAGTAGTCGACGAGGTTGACCGCGGTCCACGGGATGAACAGGTAGAGCACGAGCAGCAGGAAGTCCTCGAAGTTGGTCAGGAAGTTCTCGCCGATCAGCAGCGCCGGGACGACGGAGAGCGCTGCGGTGATCGCGATCGTGATGATGCGGACCATCACGGTCGGGCGGACCATGGAGAACGAGTCGATCGCGCTGATCAGGGTGAGCGAGCCGCCATACATGTTCAGTGCGGTGACCGAGATCAGGCCGAGCGTGGAGAAGATGAGGGCGATGGCGCCGAAGCCGGAGAAGAAGTGGTCGCCGGCGCTGTTCAGCGAGGCGATCGTGTCGAACTTCTCGCCCGCCCAGGACGCGAGGGCGGCGCCGAGGCACATCAGCCAGATCGCGCCCAGCGCGGAACCCCAGTAGGTCCAGAAGAAGGTCTTTCGGACGGTGACGCCTGGCGGGAGGTATCGGGAGTAGTCCGAGACGTAGATGGCCCAGCTGATCTGGTAGCCGGCCACGGCCCCGAACTGGACGAGGAAGGGTGTCGCCTTGAAGCCGCCGAGGTCGAACGAGCCGGCCGGGTAGGACAGCGTGAGCACCGTGACGGTCAGCACCCCGAAGATGACGAGGAAGCCGATGGTCAGCCACCGCTCGACGCCGTGGATGAGGTCGTAGCCCACCAGCGCGATGACCGCGGCCAGCACGGTGGCCACGACGATCCAGACCTTGGCCGAGCCGTGGACCGTGGTGTTCAGCGCGTTGCCGGCCAGGATGGTGTTGAAGATGTTGAAACCGGCGTACTGCAGGTAGGCGAACGCCCACACGAGCAGGGCTCCCATGTAACCGAACTGGGGTCGGGACTGGATCATCTGCGGGAGTCCCAGCTGCGGGCCCTGCGCGGAGTGGAAGGCCATGAAGAAGGTGCCGACCAGCACTCCGGCGATGATCGCGATCAGCGACCAGACGAGGTTGCCGCCGGCGAAGGCCGAGAGCGTGCCCACCGCCAGGGTCGCGATCTGGGCATTGCTCATGAACCAGAGCGGACCCTGGCTCCAGACCTTGCCGTGCCGTTCGTTGAGGGGCACGTAGTCGATCGATCGGACCTCTACCCCAGCGATCTTGGCCGGGCCTGGCGTCGTTTCAGTCACCACGGGGACTCCTTGGTCGGGCGGACATGACGGACAAGAGCTCGTAGCCGACGTGGCCGGCCGCGATACCGGTCAGCTCGGCATGGTCGTATGCCGGTGCGACCTCGACGATGTCGGCGGAGACCACGTCCAGGTCGGCGAGGGACCGCAGCATGACCAGCAGCTCGCGGGAGGTGAGGCCACCGGCCTCGGGCGTGCCGGTGCCCGGGGCGTGGGCCGGATCGAGCACGTCGATGTCCACCGAGACGTAGACCGGTGCCTCCCCGAGGCGGGCGTGCATGCGGTCGACAGCCGCGGCCAGACCCTGGAGCTCCACCTCGGTGCAGTGGATGGTGGCGAAGCCGAGACGTTCGCTGTCCGGGAGGTCGTCCGCGCTGTAGAGCGGTCCGCGGATGCCGACGTGCACCGAGTGCTCGAGGTCGATCAGGCCCTCCTCGGATGCGCGGCGGAACGGCGTCCCGTGGGTGTAGGGCGCCCCGAAGTAGGTGTCCCAGGTGTCGAGGTGGGCATCGAAGTGCAGCACGGCCACCGGCCCGTGCCTCCGGGCGACGGCGCGGAGCAGCGGCAGGGCGATGGTGTGGTCGCCGCCGAGCGTCAGCAGCCGTCCGGCGCTGGCGAGCAGCGCGGTCGCCGCGGTCTCGACCTGGGTGATCGCCTCGGCGATGTCGAACGGGTTGCACGAGATGTCACCGGCATCGACCACCTGCGCCACCCCGAACGGCTCCATCGCCAGCTCGGGGTTGTAGGGCCGGAGCAGCCGCGAGGACTGGCGGATGTGGGCCGGGCCGAAACGGGCGCCGGGACGGTAGCTCACTCCCGAGTCGAACGGCACTCCGACCACCGCGATGTCCGCCCGGTCGACCTCGTCGATGCG
>NZ_JANXRJ010000235.1 GCF_025353065.1 Lapillicoccus sp. | reverse complement strand
CCCCCCCCCACCCCCCGACAGCGAGCTGGAACCGCAGGCGCTGAGGCCGACGGTGAGGAGGCCGACGATGCCGAGCGAGAGGGAGCGGCGACTGACGAGGGGCATACGGGGGGTTCCTTCCACCGGACGAGGATGATCGTGATCCTCCCACCCCGCTGCAGCGCGGGTGGGTGTCGCCACGACAACGTGACCAGACTGCCGCGTCGAGCGCCCGGTCAACCCCAGATCGTCCCCACCTGCCCGGCCACCCGGCGGCCGACCTCCCGGCCCGCCAGAGCCGACGGCTCCCGGGTGGCGGGGGAGAGGGAGTTGGTGCCGAAGGCCGCGACGGACGCCTCGTCGGCGTGGACGACCTGGATCGCTGCGGCCCCCAGGTCGACGACCTCGTTCTCGAGGCTGCGCCCGAGCAGGGTCGGTGCACCCTGCACGGTGGGGGTCAGGACGAGCACCACGTCGCAGCCGGCGGCGACGTCGGCGTTGCTGCCGGAGTGCACCCCTCCGTCGACGTAGCGGGTGTCGCCGATGGTGACCGGGGGCCAGACCCCCGGCACGGCACAGCTGGCCGCGACCGCGTCCACGAAGGGAACGCCGCTGTCACGGTCGAAGACGACGCGGTCGCCGGTGGTCGCGCTGACGGCGATGACCCGCAGGTCGCGGTCCGGCCAGTCGGCGTCGTGGATGCGGCTCCGGATCACCTCGAGCCGGACCGCCTCGTCCACCGTGTCGGTGTCGAGGGCCACGGCGGCGATCCGCCTGCGCATCTCGGCCGCGGTCGTGACGCCCTCCGTAGCGGCCGTGAACCGCTGGAACAGAACCATCATGTCGACGTCGACGGCGAGCTCGCCGGGGGCGGGGGTGAGCTGCGCGGCATACAGGTCGTCGAGGGGCGTCCCGCCGGCGAGCTGGGCGGCGACCGACGAGCCGGCCGAGGTGCCGATGAGGACGTCGGCGGCGAGCAGCCGCGCCCCGAGGTCGGGGTCGACGTCGGCGATGCCGCGCAGCACCCCGAGCTCCCAGGCGATGCCGGCGAGCCCTCCGCCGGCGAGGACGAGGGCGCGGGTGGTCGTCATGGCAGCTCCGTTGTCTGGTGGGCGAACTCGTGAGATGCAGGCTCGTGCTGGGGTCGGGCAAGGTGGGTGCGGAGGAAGTCCATCGCCGCGGGGTAGGCGTCGAGCCGGTTGACCCGCTTGGCCAGGCCGTGGCCCTCGTCCGGGTAGACCCGCAGCTCGCAGGCGATGCCCTTCGCCTCGAGGGCGGCGGCGACCTGCTCCGCCTCCGACAGCGGGACGCGCGGGTCGTTGGCTCCGTGGATCACGAAGAGGGGGGCGACGATGTCGTCGAGATACGTGATGGGAGAGGCCTTCTCGAGGAACGCGCGGTCGTGCTCGAGGCTGCCGTACTCCCGCTCGCGGAAGGCTCGGCGGTAGCCCGAGGTGTTCTCGAGGAAGGTCACGAGAGACGACATCCCGACGATGTCGACGCCGGCGGCCCAGAGCGACGGTTGCATCGAGACCCCGGCCAGCACCATGTAGCCGCCGTAGGAACCGCCCCAGAGCGCGCTGCGCCGGGGGTCGAGCCCGGGGCCGAGTCGGAGGTCGGGCAGCCAGGCGTTCAGCGCGGCGAGGTCGGCGACCGAGTCGAGGCGCTTGTCGACGTCGTCCAGGGAGTACCACCGCTTGCCGTAGCCGGCGGACCCCCGCACGTTGGGCACGAGCACGGTGAGCCCGAGCAGGCTGAGGGCCTGCAGGACCGGGCTGAAGACCCGGTGTGCCGCGGCCTCGGGACCGCCGTGGACGTGCACGACCGACGCGCCGGCGAGGGCGGGGTCGCCGCCCGGCGACGCGGCATACACGAAGCAGGGCACCTGCTCGCCGTCCGGTGTGGGCACCCGATGGGTCGTCGGGGTGACGAGCCGGTCGCGCACTTCTGCCGGTATGCCGTCGCGCCCGTCGACGACGAGGGTCGCCGCCCCCGTCCCGGCGTCGACGAGGTGGAGGGAGCCCGGGTCGGTCGGCGTGGTGATGCTGACGAGGAGGCGTCGCCCGTCTGCCGACCAGACGACAGTGGCGATGCCGTCCGCGGGCAGGTCGACGCCACAACGCTTCTGGCCGTCAGCCTCGTGGACGGCCAGCGCGGTCGTTCCGTCCACCAGCGCCCCGACGACGATCGAGCTGCCGTCGGGCGAGACCCAGCAGTCGAGGTCGTGGGCGTCGTCCTCGACCAGGGTCGTCCAGGCTCCCCCGTCGAGCGGCACCCGGACGCTCGCGGTCAGCTCGCGGCCGTGGTTGCTCGCCATCACGAGGGTCTGGTCGTCCGCGGCCCACGCGAGGTCGACGTGGAAGGCGCGGTCGTCGGGGTCGGTGAGCAGTCCACCCGATGGGTCGAGGGCTGCGGCAGCCGGGCCGGTCACTCCGACGATCATCGAGTTCGGTTGCAGGCTCAGCCGATTGACCGCCGTCGACCGTCCGTCGTGCGAGACCACCGTCTCGGCGACGTAGCCTCCGCCGTCGTAGACGACGCGCTCTTCACCCGTCGCGAGGTCGCGGACGACGACGTCCATGTCGACGTCGTTGCGGCGGTTGGTCGAGTAGACGAGGGAGGTCGCGGTGACGTCCCGCAGGTCGTGCATGTGTGCCGGGTCGGCGACGATCGGGGTGAGGTCCTCGAGGCGAGCCGGTCGACCGAGCGGCCGGGCGAGGTCCAGGAGGGAGAGCTGCATGTGCTCGTCGCCGTCGGTGTCGTGCTGGACCACGACGGCGCGGCGACCCGGCAGGTAGCGGCCGCTGCATCGCGAGGGCAGGTCGGTCAGTGCGGTGCGTGTGCCGTCCGGGGCGATCTCGACGAGCTGCAGGCTGCCGAGATCATCGGTGCCCGCGAGCACGCGACCCTCGGGGTCGACGTCGAACGCGGTCCAGACCCGGACGTCGAGCAGCGACCTCACCAGGTCGACGAGAGCAGGGGCGCGATCCGGGGTGTCACTCACCACGCGAACCTATCTCGCGCCCCTCCCCGTCCCGGACGGACCCGCGAGCCCCACCCGGGGGGTGGGGCGGGGCGAGCGGAAAAGGGGTTGCGCGGGCGGCCGCGGGTCGTGGACAGTCGGGGTGACGCTGCGGATCCCCGCCGCCGGCCCGATGAGAGGAGACGTGTCATGTCCATGACTGTCCTCGGCCTGCCCGCCGACCCCTTCTCTCACCGGAGCCTTTGTCATGACTGCACGCAGCACCCCCTGGGACGACGCCGACTGGGCTGAGTCCCCCTGGGAGGGCTATCCGCCCGCCCTTTCGCCTGATCGGATCACGATCGTTCCCGAGGACGCCGCTCGTCACGCCCTCGTTCCTGACGACGTCGACCCGTCGTTCGTCTTCGCCTACCGCGCCATCGATGACGTCGAGGACGGCCAGCGCTTCTCGACCTACTGGGAGGTCGAGCCGCTCTGTCGCGGGCCCCGGCCCGTGCCCGACTGGCTCGTCACCGACCGGGCCGCGGTCGACACCGAGCTCGGCGTGCTCAAGACCGGCAAGGAGGCCGACGTCTTCCTGCTCGAGCGCGCCGTGCCCGGCACCGATGAGTCCGTGGTGCTCGCGGCCAAGCGCTACCGCACGGCCGAGCACCGCCAGTTCCACCGCAGCAGCGGCTACACCGAGGGGCGCAAGGTGCGTGACTCCCGCGACGCGCGGGCGATGGCCAAGGGCACCGCGCACGGTCGTGAGGTCGCGGCGGGCCAATGGGCGTGGGCCGAGTGGGAGAGCCTCAAACGCTGCCACGAGGCCGGCGTCCCCGTGCCCTACCCCGTGCAGATCGACGGCACCGAGATCCTGATGGAGCTCGTCACCGGACCGGACGGACACGCCGCGCCGCGTCTCGCCCAGGTCCGTCCCGGGCCGGAGCTGCTGCGGTCCTACTTCGACCAGATCCGTTACGCCATGGCCGCGCTCGCGACGATGGGGTTCGCCCACGGTGACCTGTCGCCCTACAACACCCTCGCCGCGGGGGACCGGCTCGTCGTCATCGACCTCCCGCAGGTCATCGACATCGTCACCAACCCGACGGGCACGGAATACCTGATGCGCGACTGCCACAACATGTGCACGTGGTTCGTCGCCCGCGGGCTCGAGGTGGACGAGCAGGAGCTCTTCGCCGAGCTCGTTGCGGAGGCCTTCGGATGAGCCCGCTTGGGCCACTGCCGGCCGGTCAGGACGATCGTGCCGGCCGGGATGTGGTCTATGACAGGGCCGGGCTGGGGCGGTAGCGGCCGCCGGGGAACGCCGCGTCCAGCTCGGCGAGCTGGCCTGCCACGACGTCGAACCCGATCTCCCGGCCCCAGTCGATGGGCCCGCGGGGGTAGCCGGTGCCGAGGACCATGGCGAGGTCGACGTCAGCGGCCGATGCCTCGCCCCGGTGGACGAGGTCGACCGCCTCGTTGACGAGCATCGCGAGGGTGCGGGCGACGGGGTCGGTCGTCGTGGGACCGCCGACGAGGACGGCCAGTCGGTCGGCGTCGGGCTCGTGGTCCTGCGGGTGGCCGTCCGCGGCATACCGGTAGATGCCGTGACCGCTCTTGCGCCCCAGCCGGCCGTCGGCGACGAGCTGCTGCTGCAGGGCCGTCGGTGCGTAGCGCGGGTCGCGGTCGGTCTGCTCCCACACGCTCGTGCCCACAGCGAGGTTGACGTCCTGGCCGATGAGGTCGGTCAGCTCGAGCGGTCCGAGCTTGAAGCCCGCTCCACGCAGCGCCGCGTCGAGGGTCGCGGCGTCGGCCACCCCGGCGGCGAGAAGGCGCTGGGCCTCACCGTAGAACGGGCGCGCCACCCGGTTGACGATGAAGCCGGGGGTCGAGGCGCAACGCACCGCAGTCTTGCCCCAGGACCGCACGAGGTCGGCGCCGAAGTCGAGGTATGCCGCCGCGCTGCGCCTGCCCGCGACGACCTCGACGAGCTTCATCACCGGCGCGGGATTGAAGAAGTGCAGGCCGATCACGCGCTCCGGGTCGTGGACCGCATCGGCGATCGCGTCGATGTCGAGGCTCGAGGTGTTGCTGGCGAAGACGGTTGTCGAGGGTTGACCGGCGGCGAGGCGCGAGAACAGGGTTCGCTTGACCTCGAGGTCTTCCTGCACCGCCTCGATGACGATGGCCACCTCCGGGAGATCGTCGACGCCGGCGTCGACGTGGACACGGTCCGCCGTCTCGGCAGCCTCGGTCTCGGAGATCCGACCTTTCGCGGCCTGGCCCGTCAACCGGTTCGCGATGCCCTCCCTCGCTGCGGCGGCCACCCCGTCCAGGGCGTCGACGAGGTGGACGCGGTGGCCGGCGGTGGCCGCGACCTGCGCGATGCCGGCGCCCATCGACCCGGCCCCGATGACGGCGATGTGCCTGAGTGCTTCCATGTCGTCATCCTCCCGCAGCGGGGTGGGTGGCGGTCAGCCGGTGTAACCCTCGACGGTGCGCTCGGAGCGCACCTGCGCGTCGCCGGGGTCCTCGCCGTACTCGCGCTTGGCCCGCCGCTGCCGCAGCAGGTCCCAGCACTGGTCGAGCTCGACCTCGAGCGCCCTGAGTTTCGCGTGCTCCTCGACGGGGCTGATCTCGCCCCGTGCGAGCCGGTCGCGCAGGCCCCGTTCCTCGTCGATGAGACCGCTGATGTGCTGCTGGATGTCGATGTCCTGGGCCATGAACCCAGTGTGGCGCGTCCGGGCCCCTACCCCCCTCTCCTTCCGAACACACGTTTTGCTCAGTCCGGGGCCTCGACGGACCCTGGACCTTGACAAAACGTGTTTTCGGAACGTGGAAAGGGGGGGTCAGGCGGGGGTCGTGTTGGCGCGGATGACGTCGGCGTAGAAGCGGGCCGAGTCCTTGATCGTGCGCTCCTGGGTGTCGTAGTCGACCCGGATGATGCCGAAGCGGCGGTCGTAGCCCCACGCCCACTCGAAGTTGTCGAGCAGCGACCACAGCTGGTAGCCGCGGACGTCGGCGCCGGAGTCGATGGCGTCCCTGACGGCGCCGAGGTGCTCGCGGACGTAGTCGAGCCGCTGCTCGTCGTGCACCTGGCCGTCCTCGGAGACCGTGTCGTCGAAGGCCGCGCCGTTCTCGGTGACCATCAGGGGCAGCCCGGGATAGGTCTTCGAGGTGCGCAGCAGCAGCTCGGTGAGCCCGGCCGGGTCCACGAGCCACCCCATCCGCGTGCGCCGCCCGGCCTCGAGGACGAAGTCCACGTCGTCGACGCCGACCCAGGCGGTGTGCTCCGAGGGCTTGTGGCCGTCCTCCAGCGTCCGCGGCGAGACACCGTCCCACTTCCGGGCGATGCTCGTCGTGTAGTAGTTGACGCCGAGGATGTCGAGCGGCTGGTGGATGGTCTCGAGGTCTCCGTCCCGCACGAACGACCAGTCGGTGACCTTCGCGGTGTCGGCGATGAGGTCCTCGGGATAGCGCCCCTCGAGCTCCGGCTCGAGGAACGCGCGGTTGCCCAGCGCGTCGAGCCGCCGCACGACGTCGAGGTCGTCCTCCGAGTGGGGGTCGGCGGGCCGGATCACGTGCAGGTTGTGGGTCACCGACATCTTGGCCTCGGGCAGCTCGGCCCGGATCGCCTGGATCGCGAGGCCGTGCGCCAGGTTGAGGTGATGGACCGCCGCGAGGGCGTCGGCGCCGTTGGTGCGCCCCGGCGCGTGGACACCGGAGGCATAGCCGAGGTATGCCGCGCACCATGGTTCGTTGAGGGTCGTCCAGACGTGCACGCGGTCGCCGAGCGCCCGGGCGAGCGACGCGGCATACGGGGCGAACGCCTCGGCGG
Source organism: Lapillicoccus sp. (assembly GCF_025353065.1). GTDB lineage: Bacteria > Actinomycetota > Actinomycetes > Actinomycetales > Dermatophilaceae > Lapillicoccus. The sequence continues at coordinate 2,655 of NZ_JANXRJ010000235.1, read as the reverse complement.
TGGCGCGCGAGGCCCAGCCGCCGGCGTCCTCGAGCTCCTGCGGGAGGTCCCAGTGGTAGAGCGTGACGATCGGCTTGATGTCGGCCGTGAGCAGCTCGTCGACGAGACGCGAGTAGAAGTCGATTCCCCTGCTGTTGAACGCTCCTGCGCCGTGCGGCTGGATACGCGGCCAGGCGACGGAGAAGCGGTAGGCCTGCAGGCCGAGCTCCTTCATCAGGGCGACGTCGGCCGGCATCCGGTGGTAGTGGTCGACCGCGCGGTCACCGGTGTCACCGTTCATCACCTTGCCCGGAGTGTGGCTGAAGGTGTCCCAGATCGACGGCGTGCGGCCGTCCTCCGACACGGCGCCCTCGATCTGGTAGCTCGCGGTCGCCGAGCCGAAGAGGAAGTCCTTCGGGAAGGTGAGGTGCGGGTCGGGCATCGGTCGGCGCTCCTGGTGTCGGTGGGTCGGGTCGGTCAGCGGATGAGCTGGTTCGTGCTTCGCAGCACCCGGGCGTCGAGGAAGGCCGCGGGGTCGAGCCTCGCCGTCGAGGTGATCCGGAAGGTGTGGCTCTCGCCGGGCAGCAGGGTGATCAGCTGCTCGTCCACCGTCGCCTGCGGGTCCACCTTGTCGACGAGCAGGCAGACGTCGCGCTGCAGCCCGTCGGCCGTGACGTGCACGGCATACCCCTCGGCGGTGCGTTCGGCGGAGGTCGTCTTCCACGCGTCGACGAGGTCGAGGCGCTTGTCCTCGTCGAAGAACCAGAGGGTGCGGGCCTCGCCGGTGTCGGCGAGCAGCACGTCCGTGGCGGTGTCGACGTCGGTCGTGAGGGCGCGGGGGAGGGGCAGGGTCATCGTGCTCCGGGGCGGCACGTCCACGACGAGGGTGGTCATGGCCCGCTCGTCCCCGTCGAATCGCAGGCGGCAGAGGGCTGCTCGGGTGATCCACTGCTCGTCGGTGTCGTTGCAGACGGCGAGCACGAGTTCCGTGCCCCGTGGCTGGATGGTGAGGAGGCGGTCCGCATAGGCGTGCCGGAGCGCGAACCACAGCGGCTTGCGTCGCCCGTCGCCATCGACGGCTGCCCACGAGGTGACCGGCCAGCAGTCGTTGAGCTGCCAGACGATCGTGCCCTGACAGGTCGGCTGCCACGAGCGCAGGTGCTCGGCGCCGAAGGCGACCGCGCGCGCCTGCTGCAGCTGCATGGCCCAGTGCCAGTCCTCCATGTCCGTCGGGAGCTCGAGGTGGGGGGCGATGCCGTTCGTGAGCTTGTCGCTACCACCGATCGCCTTCTGGTGGTTGGCCATTCCCGGTGACGTGGGCGACAGTGGTTCGTCGTGCACGGCCCGTCGCAGGGTCGACCAGGCCGGCGGGCCCTGGTAGCCGAACTCGCTCACGAAGCGCGGGACATCGGCGCGGTATGCCGTGTAGTCGAGCTGGTTCCAGACGTCCCAGATGTGCATCGTGCCGCAGGAGGGGTCGTTGGGGTGACGCGACTCGTCGAAGGACCACGGGCTGCCGGGCGAGTAGGGGCGGGTGGGGTCGAGCCGGGCGACGAGACGGGGGAGGACGTCGAGGTAGTAGCCGCGTCCCCAGCTGAGGTCGCCGAGCTCGTCCTTCCACCCCCAGTCCTCGTAGCCCCAGAGGTTCTCGTTGTTGCCGTTCCAGATCGCGAGGCTCGGGTGCGCGGACAGCCGGGTGATCGCCTCGGTGGCCTCGGCGGTGACCTCGGCCGCGAGCGGGGGCTCCTCGGCATACGCGGCGCAGGCAAAGAGGAAGTCCTGCCAGACGAGCAGACCGACCTCGTCGCAGATGTCGTAGAAGTCGTCGGACTCGTAGAGCCCGCCGCCCCAGACGCGCAGGAGGTTCATCCCGGCGTCGACGGCGTTGCCGATGCTGCGGGCGTAGCGCGCCCGGTCGACCCGGCTCGGGAAGCAGTCCTCCGGGATCCAGTTGGCCCCCTTGACGAGGATGGGCCGACCGTTGACGTGCAGGGTGAACGGGATGCCCTCGGCGTCGGGCGTCGTGTCGAGGGTGACCGTCCGGAACCCGATCCGGCGCCCGTGGCGGTCGAGCTCCACGACGCCGGCCGCGCCGGCGGCACCCTCCGGGCCCTCGGGGCCAGGGGTCGACAGGGTGACCACGACGTCACGCAACGGTTGGTCGCCGTGACCCCTGGGCCACCAGAGCGGGACGTCGGGGACGTCGACGCCGACGACCATGCTGCCGCTGGTGACGGCGGACGTGACCGGTTCGGCCCCTTCCACGGCGACCGTGATCGTGAGCGGGGTGGCGCCGGCGTCGGGTGCCCGGACCACGGCGGCGTGGATCTCGACGTGACCGTTATGGCTCGACCCGGACCCGGACCCGGACCCGGACCCGGACACCGTGACGAGGGTGCGCAGGTCGGCCAGCCGCGCCGTGTGCCAGCGCTCGACGTGCACCGGTCGCCAGATGCCGGCGGTGACGAGGTCGGGGCCCCAGTCCCAGCCGAAGTTGCAGGCCATCTTGCGGATCGCGTTGAAGGGGTGGTCGTTGGTATGGACGCGGGGACCCTGCTCGATGCTCATGGCCTCAGCGGCGTCGAGCTGCCCCGCGAAGTCGATGACGAGGTCGTTGCCCTCGGCCCGGAGCAGGCTCGTGACATCGAAGCGATGGGTGCGGTGCATGTTGCGGGG
>NZ_JANXRJ010000217.1 GCF_025353065.1 Lapillicoccus sp. | reverse complement strand
ATGTCCGTCCGCCAGGCGTTCGACGTCGACCTAGCGGCCCCCGCCCACCCCGTCTCGGATCAAGGCCGGAGTCCTCGACTCCTCTGATGGCAGTCTCAGATCCGTGAACCCCCTCATCGCCCTCCGTCGGTCGAGTCACGGGCCCCAGCACTGGCTACCAGGCAACCGGCAGGATTTGCCGAGCGTCTGTCCAGCGTCCAAGCCGGGGGAACCCGTTGTTCACCGGCTGGTCATGGTGCAGGCCTGCTCCGTTGGCTGGGTCGATCGTGGTCGGACGGTTGACTCCTTACACGTGCGGTTATCCCACGGATGACCACACCGCCGACGGGTGCGACGTGATGAGCACCCGTTCTCGTTCAATCGATGGAAGAGGAATCCATGGACACAAAACTCAACTCGCGACACGCGTGGTGGACGGGCGCTGCCGGCCTGTCGGCGGCGGTGCTCGCGATAGCACCAGCGATCCCTGCCACGGCGGCGAGCACGGCCAGCCCGCACCCCACTCCGCAGCGGCCACTGAGCGTTCACACCATCCTCAAAGGTGCTGCGCACGGCTGGAGCAGCCCCGATGACCTGACCGACATCGGCAACGACCTGTTCGTGTCATTCCAAAACGGTGTCCCCTCGACCGGCGGGACGCCCGGCATGCCCACCACGAGCACCATCGTGAAGTTGTCGATGAACGGCACCATCGAGCACACCTGGCAGCTGACCGGCAAATGCGACGGCCTCACCGCCGACCCAGTCCACCACCGCCTCGTCGCGACGGTCAACGAGGACGGCAACTCCAGCGTCTACACGATCTCGACCAACGGCGAAGAGGTGTCCCATTTCACCTACGACGCCTCACCGCTTCCGCACGGCGGTGGGACCGACGCAGTCACCATCGACCAGGGCCGCATCTACCTCGTCGCCTCAGCCCCGGCCGCCGCCGGCCCCGCGCTCTACCAGGTGACGCTGGACGGCCGCACCGCACACCTGGTCGCCGCCCCGTTCTACGACACCAGCCCTGCGACCGTCGTCAACACCACCCTCCCGCACACCCGCATCCACCTGGCCCTGACCGATCCTGACTCCAGCACGATGGTGCCCGGCCAGGCCCCACGATTTGCTGGGGCGTTCATGCTCGACGCCCAGGGTGACCAGCAGGCCATCTTCGCCGCCCACCTCGGCGCCGCGAAACAAGCCTTGTCCGTGCTCAAGCTCAGCCAGTCGATCGACGACACCGCGTTCGCCACGACACGCGAAGGTGCCTTAGTGGCTACCGACTCGACCGCGAACACGGTCGACGTGATCACCACCGACACCTTCGTCCCAGGCAGGGCCTACAGCGCCGTCACTCCCGGCAACGCCAACACCCCCGGGCCGAACCCTCCCCCGAACTACCTCGGCCAGCTCAACCTCGGCACCGGCGTCCTCACCCCGCTCGCCACCACCGGGGCGAGGCTCACACCACACGGCCTCATCTACGTCCCGGACCGGCCGTAGGAGGTAGGCCACACCACCCGATGCGGCGTTGTCGTCGCCGAGTGTTTGCTTGTGGCGGCGGCCGGGGTGGGTGAAGGGTGGGGGGTATGGCCAAGGTCGTGGATCGGGTGGTGGTGTTCGTGCAGGAGAACCACACCATGGACGAGTACTTCTCGTCCCTGCACCGGTGGGGGGTGAACGTCGCCACAGGTTGGCCGGTCCAGGCGAACCCGCCCGCCCACGACCAACCGCACAACCGGGCGGCCTACGCGAAGTGGCTCCACGCGCAGGCGGCCGGCACCCCGTCCCCCGCCGCCCACGTCCAGGTCGACACCGACACGGTCCTGCCGTTCTACGCCTGGCTGGCCAAGACAGGGGCGTTCTGCGAGAACCACTGCTCCGGGTTCGGGACGAACTCCACCCCGAACCACCTGCTCATCGTCGGTGGGCAGAGCCCGACCCTGCGTAACCCACCCCGCACGGCGCCGGACCCGGTCTGGGACATGCCGTCGCTGCCCGGCCACGCCGGTGACCACGGCCTGACCTGGAAGGCGTACACCGGCTCCTCGTCCTACCCGGTGAACTTCTACCGCCAGCTCAAAGGCTCACCCCACGTCGTGCGGTCCGCCGACATCGTCACCGACGCCAAGAACGCCACCCTGCCGGAGCTGTCGATGGTGTGGCACGACAGCCCCAACGACGAGCACCCCGTCGCCGACGTCACCCTCGGCCAGAACGCGGTATGGCAGGCCGTCGACGCCATCACCACCGCGGGGCTGTGGGACTCCACCGTGTTCCTGCTGACCTGGGACGACTGGGGCGGGTACGACGACCACGTGGCCACCCCGAACCTCGAACACACCCCCGACGGGGTCCAACTCGCCTACGGGCCACGGGTCCCGCTGCTGATGTTCGGCGGCCCCGTCACGGCCGGTATCGACTCTCGCTGGAACGGCCACCCCTCCATCGGAAAAACCGTTATCGACCTCCTCGGTTTGCCGCCGCTCGGTGTCCCCCGCCTCGACGACGCCCCCACCCTCGCCGACCTCGTCCACCCCGGCGCCACCCCGGCACCCCCACCCCCGGCGTACGGGTCCACCATCACCCAACCCCGACCGCCGACCCCAGCACCCGCGCCAGCAATACCGCCACCGCCACCCGCCGGCCATAGCGTGCCCGTCGGGCCGATCGTCCTGCGTGACGGAACCACCCTGCCCCCACCGGACGACCAACCCGTCACCTGACCCGCGCCCCGGATCCCGCGACCCGGCGACCGACGAGTCCGTCGCACGCCAAAGAAGCGGGCCCAGAGGACCGGCCGACCCAGCGGACCGAGAGAGCCTGAGCTCGTTAGTCGACAGGAGGCCCGACGGTGCTGCACTCCTGGAGCTGGGGAGGGTGAACCCTCCGACCCAGACATACCCGCATGCCTCCCCGTTAAGGAGGTGCTGCTGGGGCGTCTTCACGGCAGCAGGGGGCGGTCCCCGCAATCCACTCAAACCCTGATCCACCGACGGTGAATTCAGGTGCGCGTTCGCGGTCTTTCGTCGGGAGCACCAGCTCCTGCCCTGATCACCAATGGAGACTGACTTGAACATCGTCGATCTGCGTCCCGATCTTCGAATGGTGCTCGACAGCGGGCCAGGACAGGCCTACCTGCTGCGCCGGGGGTCCAAGGTAGTGCTCATCGACGCCGGCATCACCGGGCAAGGAGAAACCATCGCCCAGGCGCTGAGAGACTGGGGGCTGTACCGTCAGACATTGACCCACGTCCTCCTGACCCACTGGCATCCCGACCA
>NZ_JANXRJ010000164.1 GCF_025353065.1 Lapillicoccus sp. | reverse complement strand
CGGCGAAGAAGGCGGCGGCGGCTCCGGCGAAGAAGGCGGCGGCGGCACCGGCGAAGAGGGCGGCGGCGGCACCGGCGAAGAAGACGGCGTCCGCTCCGGCGAAGAAGACGGCGGCGGCACCGGCGAAGAAGACGGCGGCGGCACCGGCGAAGAAGACGGCGTCCGCTCCGGCGAAGAAGACGGCGTCCGCTCCGGCGAAGAAGACGGCCAACGCTCCCGCCACCCCGTCGGTGTCGGCGAAGAAGGCTGCTCCCGCCACGAGGCGCACCCCCACCAGCACGGCCGCTCCGGCCACGAAGGCAGCACCTGTGAAGACGTCCGCCCCGGCCGGCAGTGCGGCTCCGGCCAAGAAGACCAGCGCGAAGTCGGCGCGGTCGAGCACGGGGAGCGCCGTGCTCCGGGTCCGCGGCACGGAGACGCCCTGGACGGCCAAGGAGATCCGCGAGACCCGGACCGAGCTCGAGGCCGAGCGGGCCAAGGCGCTCGGTGACCTGCACATCGCCGAGGCCGACCTGCAGGGCCTCCTGCGAGAGGCCGGCGAGGGCGCCGGCGACGACCAGGCCGACGCGGGAGCGAGCATCGGTGGTCGGGACTACGAGATGACTCTGGCGGCGGGCACCCGTGACAAGCTCGACCAGATCGAGCACGCGCTCGAGCGGCTGGCCGACGGCAGCTACGGTGTGTGTGAGAACTGCGGCAACGCGATCGGCAAGCTGCGCCTGCAGGCCGCCCCCCGCGCCACCTTGTGCGTGGACTGCAAGACCAAGCAGGAGAGTCGCTGATCCCCAGTCACGAGGACGAAACCCGCCCGGACGACGGGCATCCGGCAGACCGGCATACCGGCGCGGAGGTGCAGACGGGCGTGACGTCTTCGACCCGGCGGCGGCGCCTGTCCGCGCTCCTCGTCGGCCTCGCCGTCCTCACGTATGCCGTGGACCAGGGCACCAAGGCGCTCGCCGTCGCGATGCTCACCAGAGAGCCGTCGAAGGCGATCATCGGCTCTTACCTGCGGCTCACCCTGATCCGCAACCCCGGCGCGGCCTTCTCGCTCGGCACGGGGAGCACCTGGCTGCTGACGATCATCGCCGTCCTCGTCCTCGTCGTCGTCATCCGCACGAGCCGCCGGATCGGCAGCCTCGGCTGGGCGTGGGCCCTCGGACTGCTGCTCGGCGGGGCGCTCGGCAACCTCACCGACCGGCTCGTCCGGGAGCCCGGCATCGGCAGGGGGCAGGTGGTCGACTTCATCGACTACAACAACTTCTTCATCGGCAACGTCGCGGACATCGCCATCGTCGGCGCCGCCGTCCTCATCGGGCTGCTCGCCGTCCGCGGGGTGGGCGTCGACGGTACTCGCGAGCAGAAGGCAGCCGCCGGGGGCGCGCCGCCGGACGAGGCCAGTGCCTCGGGATCGACCCTGCCCTCCACCTCGGGAGACCACGATGGCTGACGCGCGAGCCGTCCTCGTGCCCGAGGGGCTCGAGGGCGAGCGGGTCGATGCCGCCATCGCCCGGCTCTTCGGGCTCTCCCGGACCCGGGCGGCCGACCTCGCGAGCGCCGGTGACGTCAGCGTCAACCACGAGGTCGCGGCCAAGTCGCAGCGGGTCAGCGCCGGCGACCTGCTCGAGGTCCTGATCCCCAGCGGACCGGTCGCGGTGGTGGCGGTCGTCGCCGAGCCGGTGCCGGGGATGCGCATCATCTTCGACGACGACGACATCGTCGTCGTCGACAAGCCGGTGGGGGTCGCGGCCCACCCGTCCGTCGGCTGGACCGGGCCGACCGTCCTCGGGGGCCTCGCCGCCGCGGGCTACCGGATCTCGACCTCGGGCGCGAGCGAGCGCCAGGGCGTCGTCAGCCGCCTCGACGTCGGCACCTCCGGGTTGATGGTGGTCTGCAAGAGCGAGTCGGCCTACTCCGTGCTCAAGCGCGCGTTCAAGGCGCGGACGGTCGACAAGACGTATCACGCGCTGGTCCAGGGTCTGCCCGATCCCCTGGTCGGGACGATCGACGCCCCGATCGGGCGTCATCCCGGGCACGACTACAAGTTCGCGGTGATGGAGTCCGGCAAGGCCGCCGTGACCCATTACCAGCTCATCGAGGCCTTCCGCTACGCATCGCTGCTCGAGATCCACCTCGAGACGGGTCGGACCCATCAGATCCGCGTGCACTTCGCGGCGCTGCACCACCCCTGTTGCGGCGACCTCACGTATGGCGCGGACCCTCGTCTCGCCGCCCGCCTGGGGCTCGACCGCCAGTGGCTGCACGCCATGGGGCTCGGCTTCGAGCACCCGCGCACCGGCGAGTGGGTGACCTTCGAGAGCACCTATCCGGACGACCTCCAGCATGCGCTCGACGTCATCCGCGCCGGCTGACCGTAAGCCTTGCTCTCGTCTCGCCCGACGGGTGGCGAGGGGGTGGCGACGCGACACGCCGGGCCACCTGCGCCGCGGCCACGACACGCGGAGGGTGTCGGTCCGGAGACCTAGACTCACCCTCGATGCCCACCCAGCCCGCCCCCCGCACCCCCATCGGGTCCACCCAGCCCGCCCCCCGCACCCCCAACAGCCAGAAGACCGACCCGAGCTTCGTGCACCTCCACGTGCACACCGAGTACTCCATGCTCGACGGGGCGGCGCGCATCGACGAGCTGCTCGAGTCGGCGGCGCGGATGGGGATGCCGGCGATCGCGACGACCGACCACGGTTACGTCTTCGGCGCCTACGAGTTCTGGTCGAAGGCCCGCAAGCACGGCATCAAGCCGATCATCGGCGTCGAGGCCTATCTGACCCCCGGCACCCACCGCACGGACAAGACCCGGGTGAAGTTCGGCGACGGTGGTCGTGACGACGTCGCCGGTTCCGGCGCCTACACCCACATGACGCTGCTCGCCCGCACGACCGGGGGCATGCACAACCTCTTCCGGATGAGCTCGCTCGCCTCCCTGGAGGGGCACTACTTCAAGCCGCGCATCGACCGCGAGCTGCTCGCGCAGTACGGCGACGGCCTGATCGCCACCACGGGCTGCGTCGGCGGGGAGATCCAGACCCGCCTGCGGGTCGGGCAGTACGACGCGGCCCGGCAGGCCGCGGGAGAGTTCCAGGACATCTTCGGCAGGGAGAACTTCTTCGCCGAGGTGATGGACCACGGGCTGCCCATCGAGCGGCAGACCCAGCGCGAGCTGCTGCGGCTCGCCAAGGACCTGCAGATCCCGTTGCTGGCGACCAACGACCTGCACTACACCAAGGCCGAGGACGCCACGGCCCACGCGGCGCTGCTGTGCGTCCAGTCCGGGTCCACCCTGATGGACCCCGGCCGCTTCAAGTTCGACGCCGACGAGTTCTACCTCAAGAGCGCCGCGCAGATGCGTGAGCTGTTCCGTGAGCTGCCGCAGGCGTGCGACAACACCCTCCTGGTCGCCGAGCGCTGCGAGGTCGGCTTCGTCGAGGGGGAGGGGCGCTACATGCCGCGCTTCCCGTGCCCCGAGGGCGAGAACGAGGAGTCCTGGTTCGTCAAGGAGGTCGAGCGGGGCCTGCGCGAACGCTATCCGGAGGGCATCTCCGAGGCCGTCCGCGCGCGCGCCGACTACGAGACCGAGGTCGTCGTCACCAAGGGGTATGCCGGCTACTTCCTGGTGGTCGCCGACTTCATCCGCTGGGCCAAGGAGCACGGCATCCGCGTCGGTCCCGGCCGCGGCTCGGGCGCCGGTTCGATGTGCGCCTACGCGATGACGATCACCGACCTCGACCCGCTGCGGCACGGGCTGATCTTCGAGCGGTTCCTCAACCCCGAGCGGATGTCCATGCCGGACTTCGACGTCGACTTCGACGAGCGTCGGCGGGGCGAGGTGATCCGCTACGTGACGGAGAAGTACGGCGAGGAGCGGGTCGCCCAGATCGTCACCTACGGGACGATCAAGGCCAAGCAGGCCGTCAAGGACGCCGCCCGCGTGATGGGTCACCCCTTCGCGATGGGGGAGAAGCTCACCAAGGCGATGCCGCCCGCGATCATGGGCAAGGACATCCCGCTGACCGGCATCTTCAGCAGGGAGCACCCCCGGTATGCCGAGGCCGCCGACTTCCGCGCGGTGCACGACGAGGACCCGCAGGCCCAGGAGGTCGTCGCGACGGCGCTCGGTCTCGAGGGGCTGAAGCGCCAGTGGGGGGTCCACGCGGCGGGCGTGATCATGAGCAACGAGCCGCTGATCGACCTCGTCCCGATCATGCGCCGCGAGCAGGACGGCCAGATCATCACCCAGTTCGACTACCCGAGCTGCGAGACGCTCGGCCTGGTCAAGATGGACTTCCTCGGCCTGCGCAACCTCACGATCCTCGACGACGCCCTGATCAACGTGCGGATGAACCGCGCCGAGGAGGTCGACCTCGACGAGCTCTCGACGACCCTCGACGACCCGCTGACCTACCAGCTGCTCGCCCGCGGCGACACGCTCGGCGTCTTCCAGTTCGACGGTGGCCCGATGCGGGCCCTGCTGCGGCTGATGAAGCCCGACAACTTCGAGGACATCTCCGCCGTCGGCGCGCTCTATCGTCCCGGCCCGATGGGCGCCAACAGCCACACGAACTACGCCCTGCGCAAGAACAACCAGCAGGAGGTCAGCTATCTCCACCCCGAGCTGGCCCAGGCCCTCGAGCCGATCCTCGGTTCGACCTACGGCCTGATCGTCTACCAGGAGCAGGTCATCCTCATCGCCCAGCAGCTGGCGGGCTACTCCCTGGGCAAGGCCGACCTGCTCCGCAAGGCGATGGGCAAGAAGAAGCGCGAGGTCCTCGACGCCGAGTTCGTCGGCTTCCAGGCCGGGATGCAGGAGCGCGGCTTCTCGGCGTCCGCCGTCAAGGCGCTGTGGGACGTGCTGGTGCCGTTCTCCGACTACGCGTTCAACAAGGCGCACTCCGCGGCATACGGGCTCGTGTCGTACAGGCCGGCCTACCTCAAGGCGCACTACCCCGCCGAGTACATGGCGGCCGTGCTGACGAGCGTGCGTGACGACAAGGACAAGTCGGCCCTTTACCTCAACGAGTGCCGCCGGATGGGCATCAAGGTCCTGCCGCCGGACGTCAACGAGTCGGTGGCCAACTTCGCCGCTGTCGGCACCGACATCCGCTTCGGGCTGGCCGCCATCCGCAACGTCGGGGTCAACGTCGTCGAGGCGATCATCCACAGCCGTGAGGACAAGACCGCCTTCAGCTCCTTCAAGGACTTCCTGGGCAAGGTGCCGGCCGTCGTCTGCAACAAGCGGACGATCGAGTCGCTCATCAAGGGCGGCGCCTTCGACTCGCTCGGCGAGAGCCGACGCGGGATGCTCGAGGTCCACGACCGCTACGTCGACGCCCTCGTCGAGGTCAAGCGTCAGGAGGCGATCGGGCAGGACAGCCTCTTCGGCAGCTTCGGCGACGTCGAGGACACCACCGGAGGGGCCGACGCCTTCGACGGCCTGCCGGCGGTGCCCCTCGTCGAGTGGGACAAGCAGACCCTCCTCGCCTTCGAGCGCGAGATGCTCGGCCTCTACGTCTCGGACCACCCGCTCTTTGGCATCGAGCACGTCCTCGCCCAGCACGCCGACACCTCGATCGTGTCGCTGATGGGCGACGACCCGCCGTCCGACGGCACCCCGGTCACCATCGCCGGGCTCATCACCGGGCTGCAGATCAAGCGCACGAAGAAGGGTGACCTCTGGGCCATCGCCACGGTGGAGGACCTCGACGGCGCCATCGAGTGCCTGTTCTTCCCGTCGGCCTACATGACCGTCTCGACGATGCTCGGCACCGACGTCGTCTGCGTGGTCAAGGGTCGGGTGAGCAGTCGCGACGACTCGATGTCGATCTTCGCCCAGGACCTCGTGCTGCCCGACATCAAGGAAGGGCCGCGGGGGCCGGTCGTGCTCACCGTCCCGCTGTCCCGCGCGACCAGCGCCCTCGCCGAGCGGCTCGGCGGCGTCCTCGGTGAGCACCCGGGGGTGACCGAGGTCCACGTCAAGCTGACCCAGCCGGGTCGATCGACGCTGATGCGCCTCGACGACTCGTTGCGGGTCAGCGCCGGGCCGGCGCTTTTCGGTGATCTCAAGGCCCTCCTCGGGCCGGCCTGCCTGGGGTCCTGAGACTGAGCCGGGCCCACCGGAGCCAGCAGCCCGCCTCGTCCGCCATCTCGTCATGTGGCATGTCGGCGACAATGGCAGGTAGGTGCCAACGGCACATTACAGTCGTGCTGGCGCCCGGCGAGCCGATTTGATCGGTCACATGACCCGATCTGAGCGTCGGATGTCTGGCAGGTGGCTGCTTCGACGGCTGGGGGCCAACGCGGCGGAATAACGTGTGCCGAAGGTCCGGTATTTGCTAAATCCTTACGTTATGGTGGTGTCAGTATATGATTTATGCGGTTCCGGCCCCGGCAGCCCGCTCCACGGGGGCAGGTGAGCGTGCTGGGATCCAACGGGTCGTCCGCGTGAAGGAGTGAGGGGTGCCGGCCGTGGGGGGCGGCATCCCTCCCTCTGCGTCCGGGATCAGGTCGGGCGCGTCCGTCGTCGACATCGTCCCGCCAAGGGCCCCGGGCCAGTGGGGCGTGAGGGACGGAGTGGCAGCGACCGGCCACGTGCTCGCGTGCGGTGTCGCCCTGCTGTCCGCCCTGCTTCGTATGCTCGGGTCCTGTGAACGCCGGGAGCCCGCCGAGTGTCGGTGCCCGCCGCCTCGCGGCCCTGGGCATCTCCCCGGCGCGCGGCGGTGGCGCCGCGGCGATCGAGGACGTGGTCTCGACGCACCTGGCCCTGCAGGCGCAGGACCTCGGCAGTGGACTCTGGTCGGTCGGGGTGCGGACCGGGGCGTCGATGGAGGAGGCGCACCGGGCGATCGAGGACCGGTTGATCACGCGGAGCTGGCCGATGCGCGGAACGCTGCACCTGATGGCCACCCGTGACGTGCGGTGGATGTGCCGCCTGCTCGGGGGCCGCTCGATCGGCCGGACGGCAGCCCGCTTCGCGCAGCTGGAGCTGAGCGACGACGTCGTGGACCGCGCCCGTGACCTCCTGGTCGCCACCCTCGTCGGCGGCCGCGGGGTGACGCGCGCCGAGGCGTTCGTCGTGCTGGCGGCGCACGGCATCGCGCCCGAGGGGCAGCGAGGCATCCACCTGCTCGGTCGGTTCTGCCAGGAGGGACTGCTGTGCCAGGGTCCGTTGGTCGGTCGGCACCCCACCTTCGTCCTCCTCGACGAGTGGGTGCCCACCTCGTGGGACCCCGGTCGCGACGAGGCGATGGCGACGCTCGCGGCGCGCTATGTCGCGACCCACGGACCCGTCCCCGTCAGCGACCTCGCCGGCTGGACCGGCCACATCCTGGCCTTCGCACGGGAGGCGGTGGCCCTGGCCGGCGACTCGATCGTCGAGGAGGTCGTCGGCGACGCGACCCATCTCGTCCACGTGGACGCCCCGGCGCCGGCTGCCCGTGCGGGGACCCACCTGCTGCCCGGCTTCGACGAGTTCCTCCTCGGCTACAAGGACCGCAGCGCGATGCTCACCCGCGAGGAGGAGCTGCGGGTCGTCCCCGGTCGCAACGGCGTGTTCCTGCCGACCGTCGTGGTCGGCGGTCGGGTCGTCGGCACCTGGACGCGGTCGACGAGCGCCAGCCGGGTGGCCATCACCGTGACGACCTGGGCCACCGCCACGCCCAGCCTGCGGCGCGCGGTCGAGCGGGCCGGCGCGGCATACGGGAGGTTCGTCGGTGTGCCGATCCAGCTGGCCTTCGCCGGCCCGACCCCGTGAGCGCCCGCGCCGGCTCCCACCGGTCCGCGGACCCACCGCTGCCGCAGCGACGGGGCGTCGACCCCGCCCGCGTGCGCCTGCCGACGTCCGGCGACTGGGCGACGGTCGGTGCCCACCTCGTCGACCGACTGAGCGGCATCACGCCGGCCGCGGTCGAGGCGCTGTTCACGCAGGGACGTGTCCTCGCCGCCGACGGGCGGGTCCTGGCGATGGGGGAGCCCTATCCGCCCGGCGGCACCCTGTGGATCGACCGGCCGCTCGCCGACGAGGTCGTGGTGCCCTTCCCCCTGGTGGTGCTGCACCGCGACGAGCGGCTCGTGGTCCTCGACAAGCCGCACTTCCTGGCCTCGATGCCGCGGGGGAGCCATGTCGTCCAGAGCGCGCTCGCCCGGGCGCGCCACGAGCTCGACCTGCCCGGGCTCGCCCTCGCCCACCGGCTCGACCGGCTCACCGCCGGGGTGCTCGTCCTCACGACCGCGCGACCCCACCGCGGCGCCTACCAGGCCCTGTTCGCCCGACGCGCGGTCCAGAAGACCTACCTCGCCGTCGCACCGGTGCGCGCCGACCTCGTACTGCCGTGCCTGGTCCGTAGTCACCTGCGGAAGACCCGGGGGTCGTTGCAGGTCGACGTGCTGGCGGGGGAGCCGCCCAACTGCGAGACCCGGGTGGAGCTCCTCCACGTCGACGGCGACCTCGGGCTCTACCGGCTCACTCCCGCGGGCGGCCGCACGCACCAGCTCCGGCGCCACCTCAGCGACCTCGGGATCCCGATCGTCGGTGACCCGCTCTACCCCGTGGTGAGGGACGTGGCCCCCGACGACTTCGCCGACCCGCTCCAGCTGTTGGCCCTCCGGCTGTCCTTCGTCGACCCGGTCGACGGTGCCCCACGCACCTTCACCTCCCGCCGGGTCCTTGCCTGCTGGCCGGGTCGGATGCCACCCGGAGAGGTGCCCACGGACCTCACCTAGAGTGCATCGGTGACCTTCCCCACCCCTCCCCTCGCCCCACGTCGTCCGCACGTCCGCACCGTCCACGGCGACGTCGTCAGCGACGACCTGGCCTGGATGGCGGACCGCGACGACCCCGAGTTCCGCGCCTACCTCGAGGCCGAGAACGCGTATGCCGCGGCCCGCACCTCCGGGGTGGCCCCCCTCGCGGAGGAGATCTTCGGCGAGATCAAGCGCCGCACCAAGGAGACCGACCTCAGCGTCCCCATCCGTCACGGCGGGTGGTGGTACTACAGCCGCACCGTCGAGGGCGAGCAGTATGCCGTCTCCGGCCGGGTCCGGGTCGAGGACCACCCGGACCGTCCAAGTCTCGTCGGCGAGACACCGCCCCCCGACGAGCAGGTGATCATCGACGAGAACCTCGAGGCCCGTGGGCACGACTTCTTCTCGCTCGGGGCCAGCGACGTCTCACCGGACGGACGTCTCCTCGCGTATGCCGTGGACCTCGCCGGCGACGAGCGGTTCGCGATGCGGGTCCGCGACATCGAGACCGGCCTGGTCCTCGACGAGGCCGTCACCGACATCGGCTACGGCGTGGCGTGGAGCCTCGCGGGGACCCACCTCTTCTACACCCGGGTCGACGAGGCCTGGCGCGCCCACGAGATCTGGCGGCACGAGGTCGGCACCGCGGTCGACCAGGACGTGCGCGTCGTGGCGGAGCCGGACGAGCGGTTCTCCGTCGGCGTCGGGACCTCCCGGGACGACCGGTGGATCGTCTTCGGGATCGGGTCGAAGACGACCAGCGAGTACCACCTCCTCGATGCCTCGTCGCCGGAGTCCCCGCCCGTGGTCGTCGCCCCCCGCGCGGACGGGGTGGAGTACGACGTCGAGCCGATGGGCGACGAGCTGCTGCTGCTCCACAACCGGCACCGCCCCAACTTCGAGGTCGCCCGCGCGACGATCTCGTCCGGCGGCGTGGGGGAGTGGCAGCCGCTCGACCTCACGACCCCCGACGAGTACGCGACCGGCGTCGAGGCCTTCACCGACGTCATCGTCGTGTCGTTGCGCTCGGGTGGCCAGACGTCGGTGCGGGTCGTTCCGCGTGACCCGGCCGCGCCCTCCGGCCTCGGCGAGCCGTTCGACATCGCCTTCGCGGAGCCGGTCCGCTCGGTCGGGACCGGGGACAACCCCGACCCGCACACCGACGTCCTCCAGGTCGTCTACTCCTCGCTCGTCACGCCCCAGACGATCTACGACTACGACCTGACGACCCGGGAGCTCACCCTGGTCAAGCGTCGCGAGGTCCTCGGTGACTACGACCCCGAGGCCTACGTCCAGCACCTCGAGTGGGCGAAGGCGGACGACGGCACCCGCGTGCCGATGTCGGTCGTGCACCGCCGCGACACCCCGCTCGACGGCACGGCCCCGGGGTTCCTCTACGGCTACGGCGCCTACGGGCTGTCCACCGACCCGTGGTTCTCCGTCGCCCGCCTCTCCCTCCTGGACCGCGGGTTCGTCTTCGCCGTCGCGCACGTGCGGGGCGGCTCCGAGATGGGCCGGGGGTGGTACGACGACGGGAAGATGGAGCACAAGGAGCACACCTTCACCGACTTCGTCGCGTGTGCCGACCAGCTGGTCTCCGCCGGCTTCGTCCACCCCAGGAGGCTTGCGGCAGAGGGGGGTTCGGCGGGTGGCCTGCTCATCGGCGCGGTCGCCAACCTTGCCCCCGACCGGTTCCGGGTGCTGCACGCCCAGGTCCCGTTCGTCGACCCGCTGACGACGATCCTCGACCCGAGCATGCCGTTGACGGTCGCCGAGTGGGAGGAGTGGGGGAACCCGGTCGACGACCCCGCGGCATACCGGCGGATGAAGGGGTACTCGCCCTACGAGAACGTCGGGCCGCACCCCTACCCCGCCATCCTCGTGACCACGAGCATCAACGACACCCGCGTCTTCGTCACCGAGCCGGCCAAGTGGGTCGCCCGGCTGCGCGAGGTCGCCACGAGCGACCCCGCAACGGCGCCGATCCTCTTCCGCACCGAGCTCACCGCCGGCCACGCGGGCCTCTCCGGCCGCTACGACGCCTGGCGTCAGCTCGCCTGGGAGTGGGCCGTCCTGGTCGACCAGACCCGCTGAGGCCTCCCGAA